>PMTT01000243.1:0-19281 GCA_003167275.1 Bryobacterales bacterium
CGGTCGCCGCCGCATCCGAAGAGCGTAATCACACGCTTGGGATTCAGTCCCCGAGCCACTGCGATCACGTTTCGCAGAGCGTCGTCCGTGTGCGCATAGTCCACCACCACCACGAACGGCTGGCCTTCATCCACTCGTTCAAACCTGCCTGGGACGGCCTGGAGTTTTGCGATTCCCCGCGCGATGATTTCGGGCGCCAGGCCATAGGAAAGGGCCGTTCCACAGGCCGCCAGGATGTTATACACGTTGATCTTGCCGATCAGCGGCGACTCTATGGCAAAGCGTTGCTTGCCGAATTGAACGTCGAAGCGCAGTCCTTGGAAGCCCGAGGAAATGTGGCGCGCGCGAAGGTCCGGGTCCTGCCCCAGGCCATACCAGAGCACCTGGGTCTTGGGGTGGACTTTGATGCGGCGCGAGTACTCATCGTCGCGATTCAGCACCGCAAAAGGCGGGGCGGGGGCGCCGGCGCCGGCAAACAACATCTCCTTCGCCGCGAAATACGCTTCCATCGTGCCGTGAAAATCCAGGTGATCGCGGGTCAGGTTCGTGAAGACCGCGGTGTGGAAGTGGAGGCCGTAAACACGGCCCAGGGCCAGCGCGTGCGACGAGACTTCCATGGTCGCGTGCGTTCCGCCGGCGCGCTCCAACTCCGCAAAGATCCGCATGAGCTCCAGCGATTCCGGCGTGGTGTTTACGGCGGGCAGGACCCGGCCCGCGAGGTGATACTCGATGGTGCCGATCAACGCCGTGGTGTGCCCGGCGGCCCGCAGGACCGAATCGATCAGATAGGATGTGGTCGTTTTCCCGTTGGTGCCTGTGATGGCGGTGAGGCCCAGGCGCTCGTCGGGCTTCCCGTAGAAGTTCCGTGAGGCCACCGCGAGCGCCTGGCGGCCGTGCTGCACTTGAATCCAGGGGACGGTGAAGAGGGTGCCGTCCCCTGGGCCCGGAGCCTCCGATTCGCTCGCCACCGCAACGGCGCCGCGCGCCACCGCGTCCTGGACGAACTGGCGCCCGTGGGCGCGACTCCCGGGAAACGCAAAGAACAGAAAGTTAGTGCCGACTCGTCTGGAGTCGTACTCGATGCCATCAATCGGAGCGATGGCGAGCGAGGGCGAGATTGGCTGTACCAGCCCGACACCCGAGAGTATCTCGCCCAGAGTCATCTTACCCGTACCGGTCTTACCTGGCCCCTTGTGGCACGGGCATTCTTGCCTGTGTGATCTTGCGGCTGCCCGCCATGACCCACACCCGTATGAAGAAAGGACCACACAGGCAAGAATGCCCGTGCCACATCATCGGACAAACTGCACGCGAATTCGTTCTCCTTGATGAAGGACTGCGCCCGGCGGCGGAGTTTGGACGCGGGCGATCCCGCTCCCGTCCGGCAATACGATCAGTCCTTTGGCTGCGGCCTCGGCCAGCACGGCCCTCATAGTTTTGCCTTTAAAATCAGGTACTCTCGGAAGCGTCGGGGCCTGAATGGCCGGTGCCGGGTTGCTGGGTGGAACAGGGCCGATCAATGCTCTCGCCTGCTCTGCCGGCTTGTCCTCGTCGTCCCCATCCTCCAGGATGTTGTAGCCACCCGGCACGGCGTCCGCAATCGCCAGATCGTTGGAATCCACGTTGGCGGCCACCAGCGTATGGGGCGACACGTCATCCGGCAGGTCCTTCGGCACTTCCAATACGCGCAGTGCCTCCGTGGCGACGGCATGAAAGACCGGCGCCGCGACTACGCCGCCGAATCCGCCTTCACCGTGCGTCCCGTTCAACGTGACCACCACCACGATCGCCGGATTAGTGAGGGGCGCAAAGCCCATGAACGTACCGTTGTAGGAGTGTGTGTAGTGTTTGGTCGCGAAATCGAAGATCTGCGCGGAGCCGGTTTTTCCACCGACCGAGTATCCGTCCAGCCGCGCCCTTTTTCCGGTACCTTGCGGGTTGATCACGACCCCTTCCATCATTTGCCGCATCGTGATGGCGGTCTTCGGGCGGACAATGCGGACCGGCGGAACCGAGGGGACTGCCACGCCTCCTCTTCTCGCCACCAGGCGCGGGCGAACCAGCAGGCCGCCGTTGGCAATCACGGACGCAGCCTGCGCCAACTGCGTGGTGGTGACACTGACCTCTTGCCCCATGGAGACGGAGGCCAAAGAGGTGGTGCCCCAGCGCTTCAGGTTCCGCACCTTGCCAGGTGATTCCGCGGGGAGTTGGAGTCCGCTCTTCTGGCCGAAGCCGAACCTCTTCATGTAGTCGTACATGTTCTGCGCCCCAACCACCCTTCCAACTTCAATCGCGCCGATATTGCTGGAGCGCGCCAGGACCATGGCCATGGGAATGATACCGATGCCGGCGTGCGAATCGTGGATCACCCGGCCGGGCAGCGAGAGGACGCCGCCGTGACAGTTGATCGGGCTTTCGGGACTGAGGGTGGTGGTTTCGAGCGCGGCCGAGAGCGTGATCACCTTGAAGACTGAGCCTGGCTCGAAGGGCACCGATACGGCGTGGTTTTGACGCGCGAAATTGTCGGCGGGTGCGGCCGGCACATTGGGATCGTAGGTGGGGTAACTTGCCAGTGCCAGGACATCTCCCGTGTTGGGATTCATTACCACCAGGCTGCCGCTAAAGGCGTGGTGCAAGGCTACGGCCGCGGCGAGTTCCCGCTCCGCCACAAACTGTATCCGCTCGTCGATGGTGGTAGTGATGGAGACGCCGGGACGGGCTTCCGTGGCCATCTGCGAATCGATGCCACGCCGCTTGACGTCCGTCAAGATTCGCATTTGGCCCGGTTGACCGCGAAGTTCGGAGTCCAGCGCCTTTTCCATTCCGGCGTTGCCCTTCTCCTCGAAATCGACCGAGCCCAGCATGTGCGCGGCGAGAGAGCCTTTGGGGTAGTGGCGCTGGCTCTCCTGCTGCAGTCCGATCCATTCCAGCTTCATGCCGCGCAGTTCCTGACCTTCGTCGAAATCGATCTTGCGCTTCACCCACAAGAACCCGCGATGGTTGTCGTACGCCGCCCGCATGCTGGCGTACAACTCGGTGCGGTTCAAGTGGAGGGCGCGGGCCAGGAGATCCGAGGCGATCTCCAGATCCGGCACCCTCAGAGGATTGATGTACACTGACTCCGTCGGCACGCTCATGGCCAACGGACGCCCCGTGCGGTCGAAGATCGTGCCACGTGGCCCGGGTATCTGGATCACCAGTTCCTGGCGCTCCCGCGCCAGTTTGGCATACTCCCGGTGATGCAGAACCTGGAGCGAAATCAGCTTGTAGAAGATCGCCCCGCCCCAAAGCAGGACGATTGCGACGAGCCATGTGAGACGACGATCTACCATTGCCGTGATGCGTAACGAATCACGCCTCCTGCTATTTCCTCATTGCAACCGCGCCGTCGGATTTCCCGTCCAGGTGGAAGACCTGACCGTTCGAAGGCGTGACCAGATGCTGTTTGACAGCCAGCCGCTCGATCCGGTCCGGACTAAGGAGTTCCGCTTCTTGCAGTTCCAACACACGCCGCTCATCCAGCAACCGCCGTTCTTCAGCTCGAAGCTGCTCCAGCCGGTATCCGGCCAGCGTAGATGCCACACTGGGCGCCAGGACACCGCCCAGCAGCACCAGCACCAGGGCTGCCCCTCCGATTGCGGACCAACAGGCTCCGTGGGCTTGTGGATCGTGCTCGCGGACCAGGCGTGAATTGTCGATTTTCTTGCAGTAGAAGAACACGTCTTCCTGCGGAAGTGCGCGCAGCTCGAATGGATTTCGCTCTGCGCGCACGGGCACCGGTCGTCGAGCCTCCGAATACGCCGGCACATCTGTCCTTCGGAAAAAAGCAGGCATGGTAGCCATGATCTTGTGGTTCCCTCTCCTAATTCAGTTCCAGCGCACGCAGCTTCGCCGAGCGCGCAGCCGGATTCCGCCCTGTTTCCTCGTCACTCGGCTGGAGCGGGTGTTTCGTCAGGATGGTCGCACGCCCGTCCCTGCCCAGCGCCTTGAATGCTTCCTTCACTTTCCGGTCATCGATGGACATGAAACTGATCACAACCATTCGGCCGCCGGGTTTTAACAGGTCCGGGCCTATTTGGAGTAAACGGTCCAATTCTGCGGGTTCATCGTTGACCTCCATCCGCAAGGCCATAAAGGTCTTTGTGGCCGGGTGCAGACGACCCGTCCGGGGCACGGCCCGTAGCACTACATCGGCCAGATGTAGCGTACTCCGTATGGGCCGTGCTCGGACGATTGCTCTGGCTACTTTCCGCGCCCTCCTCTCTTCGCCGAGGTGAAAAATCAGATCGGCGAGTGTTTTTTCATCGGTGTAATTGACTAGATCGGCTGCCGTCATGCCCGTGGACTGGTCCATGCGCATATCCAGAGGCCCATCTGACATAAACGAAAACCCGCGGAGCGGATCGGTGAGCTGATACCGGCTCACACCGAGATCCGCCAAAAGCCCGTCCAGTTTTCCCATCGCCACTTCGGCCACCGCTTTTGCTAGAGTACTGAAGGGGCCTTGGTGGAAACGGATTCGATCCTTCCATTCCGCCGTATTCTGTCGCGCCATCTCGAGGGAGACGGAGTCGCGGTCGTTTGCGATCACCGTACCCGAGACGAGTTGCTGCGCGATCAAGGCAGTGTGGCCGCCGAGGCCGGCCGTGCAATCCAGATAGAGTCCGCCGGTACGAACCGCCAGCAGCGAGATCGACTCTGCCGGCATCACAGGGATGTGAAGCATAGGTCATCACTTCAGCCCCGCTGCCTGCAGCTTCTTGACATCCTGACGCGGCGTCAGGGAAGCCTGGTCCCGGCGTTCCTGATAAATCTTTTCGCTCAATACTTCGATGTGGCCTTTGTAGGCGAACAGATGGACCGGCTGGTTCTCAATACCCAACTCACGGCGGAGTTCCGGGGAGAACGTAATTCGGCCCTGACTATCCATCTCCGTTTCGGAGCCCAAGTCCGCGGCAGTAAAAGCCACCTTCTCGGCCAAGTCCGGGTCTTCGTGATAGCTGTCGAAAAAGTCTACATTCTGCCGCCAGACGGCAGGGGGGTAAATCTGCGCAATGTGGCGATCTAAGCTGGTGACAAACAACTTCTTTTCCCCTGCATATGCGAGGGCTGCAAAGTACTCCTGGAACACCGAGGGCAGCTTCATGCGGCCCTTATCGTCGAGTCTGGCCGGGTACATTCCCAGCGGAGGCTCGATTTTTGGTGTTTGCACCAGAATATCGCCCACTTTTTATCCCAAAACGATCCTAATATAGGCCGTTTTTAATCCACGACCTATAGTGGCAGATCATCTCAAGGACGTCAAGAGGAAAGTTGTGCGAACTTACTGATTATTTTGGAGTTAGGTAAGATACAAGCAGATCTACACTGATCGGGAAACACACCATATATAGATATTGTAGCGAAGAGGAGGCGAAGACGAAGTGGGTTTTAATTCAGATCAGCCGTGCTGGTGAAATCGATTTTGTCGTAGACGTCGGCCAGGGAGAGGGTGCAATCGATCGAGGGAAGCTGAATGCTCTGCCCGAGGTGCGCAAACTCCGTTAGCAGCCAGCGGTCTTCCGACTGCCGGCTCCAGTGTTCAATGTGGGGTCTATCTTGTGCGACAGTGAGGTAGTCTACCAGCGATGGCAGTGTCCGGTAGTGTTCAAACTTCTGGCCGCGATCATAATCCTGGGTGGATTTGGAGAGTACCTCTACGATGACCACGGGATTCAACACGGTTCCCTTTTGGTCGGCGGTGAACTGCACATCGCCGCAAATCACCATCACGTCGGGATAGGTGTAGAGGCCGGTGGGCGTCACTCTCAGCCGTAACTCGTTGGGGTAAACCCGGCACGGCTTCCCCTTCAACTGCTGCCAAAACCCACCTTGCCACGTTCATGACGATCAACGCGTGCCTCGGGCTGGGGCGCGCGATCGCGAATATCTCGCCATCGAAATATTCGCTCTTGTACTCGGCATCGAGTTCCCGTTCCAGGTACTCTTCCGCAGTCACAAAAGTTGTTCCAAATACTTTTCGGGGGTCACGAAGGTTGTGGGGTTGTCAGACATCGCTCTTCCATGGTAGCAAGGCTGCTTTGCCGCATACCAGCGGAGCGTCAAGGCGAAAGAAAATGGGGCCGGCTTTCCGGCCCCGGAGAAGGAAGGAGTACTACTGGTGAACTGGAAGCTTGGATAAACCGCTGAATAAAGCTGAACTGGCGCCTGGTGGGATGACGCCGATCGAGAACGGGACGTCATTCCCAGTGGGCGCGGTTGGCGGAACCTGGAACGCGACCACATAGACACCGGGGATGTCCTCGCTGAGACGGGCAGAAATCAACGGAGCGCTGCCGCCATTGCCTATGCCGGGGAGCACGTTCCCCAGCACCGTCGCATTGCCACCGGGCGCGGGAAGCGAATGGGTACTCACTCCTGGTGTCGTAACGCCTAGACCGGTGACATAGACCACTACGGTTTCACCCAGTCGAGCCGGGTTCGCCAGACCCACGTAAGAACCGTCCGGACGGACGGCCAAGGTGCGCAGGACCCCATCGGACATCTGCGTCTGGAAGACGCCCGGGGCGGCGGGGTTGACCGCCAGGTTGACGTTGGAAACGGCGCCGCCAGCCGAGATGGTGACCGGCACGGAGGCGGCGGGAGCCACTTCACAGGGAACTTGAAACAGGATCTCCTGCTGTCCCCCGACGCTGTTGCCGATATTCAGAATCGGCGCGGGGATGCTGGCGAAGCTCACCTGAACCGGGGAAGACACCACGGGGCCGCCGGGGAATGGCGGCACGGTGCCGGACACGCCAAGCGTCCCGGAACTGGTGATGAGCGCTCCAATGCCGCAGGGAGAAAGGGAATTAGGCTGAAAGTCCGCGCCGTTGACGAAGTTACTGGATGTAATGACCGGCGCCACGGGCAGGACTGTGAGCGCGAAAGAGACAGTATTGATGCTAACCCCAGGCAGGCTAGCCACAACACTGACAGGGCCGGTGACAAAATTGGCCGTTGCGGTCACTTGGGCGAGACCATTACTGTCCGTATTGACGGTGTACGCCGAAAGCGAGATGGAACCGCTCAACACCGCGAACTGCACGGGAATGTTGGCGCCCGGGCCCGCAGTGGTGGAAACCTTGACAACCAGGGGTTGAGCGAAGGGACCGTTAACGACCGCACTTTGGTTACTTCCGGAAATGAGCTGGAATTGGGTGACGGTCACCGGAGGCGCCACGCTGACAGTGAACGTCACAGACTTGGTTGGATCGCTGGCAAGAGTGGCGGTTACCGTTACGGTACCGAAGAATGCAGTGGAAATGGTGACACTATTGGACGTCTGGCCGTTAGTGCCGCTGGTGGTGGTGGCACTCGACAGGTTCGCTCCACTTGCGGGCGAAACGATCTTCCAATTGACCGTGCCTGCACTCAATGGCAGACCAGCAGTGTTGTCCGTTTCCACCGTAAAAGACACAGCCCCGCCGGCCGTCACGGTCTGGGCGCCACCGGTCGGGGATATGATCTTGATTGATCCAGCCGCGCCGGGTGTCTCCCTCACGTTGATGGGTGTGGACTCAAACCACGCAGCGGCAACCGGTGGAATGCTGTTGGGATCCGTCGGGTCTGTTAAGCCCTCGAAAAAGCCGGCGGGAGATGACTGTGCCGTGTATACCCCACCGACGGTGACGATGAATCGTCCGGTGCCGGGCTGATTGCCGAACACCGGGGTACAGGTGGCATACCCATTCGCGTCGGTCAGGACCGTATTCAAACCGGCGCCGGAGGATAGGTTGGCAGCGCAAGCTACAAGCGGGCCCAGGGGTAAGCCAGTGTTGGGATCCGTAAACGGGAAATTGAGGAGTTGGACCGCTGCATTGGGGACTACCGCGTAGGATAATCCATTAGTTGCCGCGACCTGCAATTGGATCTGAATAGAGGAGGCCGTGCCCACCGCTCCCGTCAAAGTGGTGCCCGAGGGAATATTGATCGGCACAACCTGGATGAGCGGGTTAAGAGTGAGGTTAGGGGCGGAAGCCAACTGGGTCACCGTGAATAGCGCGGTGTTGCCGCCGGCAGAGGCACTGATAGAACTCTGGACGATCGGGCTGAGTACGTTCTGATAAAACGCATTCGCGGGAAGCTGAAGATACGCCGTCGCCAGGCCGTTTGGGTCAGTGGAAGTAGTGGTCTGGGGGGTCCCGCTCGACAGGAAAAACCCGTTGAATCCCGTGAATTGCCAGTTCACGGAGACTCCCGTCCCCACCGGTAAGCCCGAGACGGCGTCCGTGACCTGCACCACCATGGGTTGGAGAATGAAATTTCCTCCGCCCAGCACCTGTCCGTTCCCGGATGCAACTGACACGTTCTGGGCCGAAGCGCCAGATACGAAGACGATTCCGGCGAGCACCGCCGCCAATGATAGAAGCCTGAAGTTATTCAAGATTACCCTCCTCATGCAATGCATGAACATGGTTGGATTTGGATGGACGCGGTGAGAACTTCAGTGTACCACAGGAGAAAAAAAAAGAGGGGAGCCGAAGCTCCCCTCTCTTACAAACATCAGGTTATTGTTTGGTTAGTTCCCCAAGACTTCTGCCGGCGGTGCACCCGTCCGGAAGATCGTGATATTGTTGGGAACCACGAGGGCCAGATAACCCATTGCCAGATTGCGTGCGCCGAGGTCGCTGATGAAGGCGAATCCGTGGGCAAGCTGGAAGTTGCACTGGGCGAACATGTAGCCCTGGAAGCCAGGAGCCAAGGTCGAGGCCAGGTTGACCGCAACCGTACCGGTAGCAACCGGCGGTTCCTTGGTCAGATCCGTGCCGCTGATTCCGGTGGGCGGGAAATCACCCTTGCCGTCGTACCAGGTCAACTTACAGATGCCGGCCTGAGGCGTGGTGCCGACCGGATCGGTGGTGGTATTGGCGATGGAGATGCCCGTGTCAAAGCCGTTCTGGTTGGTGACGAACGGATAGAGCAAGAGCGTCTGGCAGAGCTGGATGACAAACAGGTTTCGACCGCTTCCGGAGCTGTCGACAAACCGCGGAATGGTGAGAGTGCCCGAAGCTGCGCCGCCAGCCGTCGCGGAGAAGGTGAGCGGACCGGCCGTCGGAGCGTAGCTCTGGTTCACAGTTGCCGTCCCGATTGCGGGGCTGCCGGCATTCTGGTTGGCGGTGTAGGTGGTGAAGACGCCGAACTTGAAGGTTTCGAGAGTGGAAGGATTGGTGTTGATGACTTCCCACACAGCGGTGCCGCTGCCGTTCGATAGCGGGACCGAAGACAGGGCGGTCGTGCTAGCGCCGCTGCCGATGGAGTTGGTTACGCCAAGCGCCGGAACAGTGTTGTTGCCATCCGGAGTGGTTTCGCCGTTCACGAGGACGGCAAACGAGCTCGGGCTGTTGCCAGCCGGCTGAACGGTGTTGCCGGGCGCGGTGGAGGAGTTGCCGCCGCCTACAGGCGTGACGTTCGTCAGAGTCACATAGATGCTTACGCCAGCCGGGACGTTGTTGAATACAGCCTTCAGGCGGGTGCCGTAATCGGCCAATCCGATTTGGACCTGCGAAGTGATGAATCCACCTGTCGTGCCCTGGAAGCTAGGCGCCGGAATGACGAATCCGGATTCCGAGTTGTAGATCGTGCCCGGAATGTTCTGCAACGCCGAGCCAAAGCCGGTTTGACCTGTCGTATTCACACCGATCGGTGCGACACGGGTCTTGAAGGCGGTACCGAAGTTCTCGGTGTAATTCAGGAAGCCTACGGTAGCGGCCGGACCACCATTGATGTTGAGGGTGCCGAAGGGGGCGATGGTGCTGCACTGCAGGAAGGTCTGGGCGTTGCCGCCGGTGGTGGCCGCGGAGAACGACGTGCTGAGACCGGGCTGGATGAATCCAACGTTGAGAACAGGGTTGTTGAGGGGCAGCGACGTGGAACCGCTGATCGTAATCGATGCCACGGCCGGGGTTACGCCATTGAGCAGACCGCCACCTAACGCGTTGATGTTAGCGCGAACGTTAGTGATGCGGAATACGCGCGTGGAGCCGGAGGTAACCGGCGGCAGGATCGGAATACCTTCAAAGGTGACTTGGTTGGCGTTTACCAGGCCGAGGAACATGTTGGCCGGGGCGCCGCCACCTTGAGTGCTCATGACCGGGATCGTGCCAGCCGCTGCGTTGGCAGGATTAACCGGAATATTGGTGGCGACCTGAACGCAGCCGCCAGGGCCTGCGCCAACCAGGGGACCAGATCCAGCGCTGCAGGGGGTCTGGGGCGCCTGCGGACCGATTCCCTGAGGGAACGGCAGTGGGGGAACCGGGATACCGGAGCCGGGTTCGTCAATCAGCAATAAAGCTTCCGATATGTTCTGGGTTGGGCCACCGTTCAGGCTTGAAGTCGTCAAGATACGACTTGTAACGTTCGTACCAAGACTGACCGTGATATTGGCCGTCGGAATTACCGAGCCATTGGGAAGAGCGGTGCCGCCCGTGCAAGTCAACACGATGTCGCCAAGCAGTTCGGTCAGCCCTTCAGTCCGAAGCTGCGGAGGCACTGCGACCGATGCTATACACGTCAACTGGCCAGCACCGCCACCACCGGGGACCTGGGCGCTTGCTAACCCGGCGAATAGGGTTAGCACGGCGGCCGCAATAATCCATCTGCGAAAATCTACCATTTCCTTCTCCTTGTAAATTGCAAAATTGAATCGGTCGAAGTTCTCTTTCAACCTGAGCCTCAAATCAACCTAAAAAACCGTTCAGCTACCTAGGGAACTTCTCCGTGTCGGGCGGAGAGTAACTTTCCAACGGTCGCCAAGCCGACCGCCGGGCCTTACTGAAGCTTCATCCCGTGGCACATGTTTTGTGCTTTATTATCTTCTGTGCTTCACAGGGTACAAACACAAGATTGCACACGAAAACCAAACGCGGTAAAGATATTCATAACTGATTGCACGCCCGGTGTCAAGAGAAATTCTTTCCCTTCAACGCGGAACGGAGCATTTGCTCGCCTGTTCTCATTATTCAAGGCTGCCCGATTTAACCACGTTCCGGACGTCCGCGTCAATAGTTTCACACCGAATCGTCTCATTTTTTCGCTACTGCAAAGCTAAGGTCACAGTATTGCTCAATTGCCCCCCCTGTTTGAGGGTAAGGGATATCCCTAATCCAGGCGGAGTTGAGGCCGGAATCAGTAAATTTACCTGGTATTCTCCGGCAGTCCCCGGGGCCAACCCGGCGAACGCGGCGGGCAACTCCTGGCCGTTCAGCACCACCGTTACGGGAGTGGCGGCATTGGAAAGCTGGCCTTGCTTCACCACCGCTCCGAGACCAGTGGCGTAGATTACCACAACCTGCCCCCGGTTGGCCGGATTGCCAGGCCCGTTTAAGGTCCCATCCTGATTCGTGATTGCACCCGCCGGGGGACTCCCCAGGAGAAAGATGGCCGGCGCTATGGCCGACACCGCGATGGACTGCTGGGCGCTGCCGAACACCGACTGGACGTGCAGGGTGTGCGCACCCAGCGTAATACTGTCAGGGACTACGGCATTGATCTGAAACGGCGTAGCCGCCAGGACAGTCACGGGCGTACCGTCGATATCCACCGTGGTGGGGGCTCCAGGCGAAGAGACAGGCAAGGATGCCTGTCCTACAGCCAAGCCGCTCCCGAAGATTGCCATGATCCCTCCCGGAGCGATACCGGCGGTAAAGGTGGCGCCGTTGACCACCGCGCCCGCCTGGAAGCTGATGGCCTGCGGGGCCAGCGCCAGCGCCAGTTGAGGACGCCCGGCCTGGTAGGTGGCCGGGGCATTCCCCGAAACATCCACCAGCGCACCGTTGGGAGCCAGGTCGGTTACGAACGCGTGATACGGTTGCGCGGTCCCGAGGCTAATCTGGTAGACCGGATTGAGACCGTCGCACACCTGAATCCTGGATAACAGCCCACCGGCGGCCGGGTTCCCGGCAGAATCGACGGCGTCCGGCAGATCGAGCGGCAGGCCGCAACTGCCGGCCGCGGATTCGATGTCGATCGCCAGATTTGCCATCAGCGCCGGCGGTTGCGAAAGGGCTCCCACCATGAACCTGGTCCCGCTGGGACTGCGCCGGGCAAACTCGACCGCACCCCGCAGGGTGGCCTTCCAGGCCGCCCCGGCTACTTTGAAGCCATTCAGGTAATCGTTCAGGTTGGTCCGCGCGAATAGCGGGTTGGGATCCTGAATCACAATAGAACCATCGGCAGAAATGCCGGTGGCGATTACAAAGTGGCCGCCGGCCGCAGCGCTATTTAGCGAAAGTCCCAGAGACAAAAGCACGGGCGTCCCCTGGGCCACCAGATCGGCGATTCCGGCTGTGGTAGGATTCAACACCGTAACGTCCACGCCTCCGGTGAATTCCGCCGCCCGCCACAGATTCACCACCTGCTCGCCCGAAGCCGGATTGGACAGGAAGCCATCGCAAAGCGGCCCACCGTTGGGATTCACCACACAATCGTTCAGCAGGAACTGGTTCAGGGTGGCCGGGTCGGCCGTGCCATTGGGCGCGGGCAGTTCGCCGCGATTCTGGTGATAGCGCAGAATCGAGGCCGCGGCGGTCAGCAGCGCGCCCTTTTGGGCGATGGTGAAGGTTCCATGGCCCAAGATGGCATTTCCGGCCTGGGTCAGTTGAGGGAAATTCGACAGGCTCGAAGCAGCCGATAGCGCATAGAACGACACCGGACTCTGCGCAATCGAGGGCGCGTCTGCCGTGACCACTGTCACTCCGGCGGTGCCCGGCAACCGCACGTATGTCTCGGCCTGCCCCGAACCGTCGGTGACCGTGGTGGACATGGAAAGCTGGGCTCCTGGAGAAGCCTGGAACACGACCTGCGCGCCCACCACCGGCGAGCCGGAGGAATCTTTGAGGGCGATGCGCATCGACAACGGCAGCGTCGCCCCGGGCGAGCCGGTCTGGTTGTCGCCTTGCACCTTGGCGATCGGCAGGCGATTGTCGCTGAAGCCCTTGATGGTCAACGTGCCGGCCGCTGTGGAGGGTCCCTGGGTGTCCGCCGCGTGGATGCCCACGTCGCCGCTCTTAGCGGAGAGCGGAATGGACATCGACCAACTGTACGCTCCATTCGACGAGGTCACCAGGAAGTCGGGCTCCCCGGTAATCGAGACCCGAATGGTGCTGTTATCGGGGAACCCTACGATGGCCAGCCGGGCCTGTCCGCCCGCCGCAATGGAGGCGGGAGCCACGACCACCCCAGGCGCTTTAGGCGCGGGATGTTCGACCGCGGCGGTATCGCCCGCCGCGTAGGTAAAATTGCCACCTTCAAAGTTCTGCTGGTGGACGCTCCCAGTCACGAATTCGTCGCTAATGGGCATTCCATAATCGCCGGCGGCCCCGCCCAGCGCCGTGAACCGAGCCAGGATCAGACCGCTCACGTAGTACGACGACCCCGCGCGCGGTCCATCCGTGGCTCCGTAAATCACCCCGCCGCGAAAGCTCTGCTGGGATCCGGAATTCGCGCCCAGGGTGGAGAAGGGAGATGAATCCGAGACCGGCGGCCCGGCAACTCCAGCTTCGTACCCCAATAGCGCCCATTTCGAGAGGATTCCGGCGCTAACCAGGCGGACTGGACTTCCCGCCAACGCCGCGCTGCCGGCGAATAGCTGGGTCCCCCCCGCGGTCACGTCGCCGATCGGATATCCCAGAGCGCCGCCGGGACCGCCCAGAAGCTGGTACTGGGCCAGGATCGCGCCGGCGACCACATACGCGGTGCCGACCTGGTCCGACTGCGCCAGCATATACACCACCGTCGAATTGGGATTGCTCGACGGCACCATCTGCACGTAGCCGTTGCCCACCCTGGTGGCTGCCGAGGGCGCCGGCACTTCGACCGAGAGCTGGTTGCGCGCGATAGCGTCCTGGAAAGCCTGCTGGACGGATTGCGGGGCTCCTTCGCCGATCTGGCAACAAGGCGAAATCACCATCAGGCTCAATTTGGCGCTGGTCACGCCTCCACTGGAGGCGGTCACGTTCGCGGTGCCGCCACCCACCGCCGTGAGGACCGCGCTTAGGCCGATCGCCTGGATCGAGATCACTTTGCCGTTGGTGGTGCTCCAGGATACCGGACGGTCCGTCAGGGCATCGCCCATGGAATCCGACGGCTGCGCAGTCACCGATAAAGTCTGGCCCAAGTTGAGGGTCTGAGTATTGCCTCCAGGTACGCTCAAGCTTACCGCGACTACCGGCAATTCCACGGTGGGCCCGCCGCTCGACGTATATTGCAGCGAGCCGCCCTCGAAGGTCTGCCGGTAAACGCCGGCCGAAGAAATTTGCTGGACCTCCGCGGTAGGCAGGCCCAGAGTCCCGCTGGGCCCGGACTGGCTCACGTACAGATCGTAGAGCGGCTCGACCACGCTGAAAATCTTGCCTTTATTGACCCCCGAAGTGATGCTGTAGATCCCGGCGGACGCGAAGGTCTGGGCCGTCGCGGTGGTGGTTGTGGAGGCCGTAATGGTGGTCTGGGCGGTTACCGGACGGCCAGGCCCGTTGATGCCGCCCTGATTGGTCCACTCGGTGTAAAAGGTTGCCTGGATGCTGAAGG
The DNA here is from genome assembly GCA_003167275.1 of Bryobacterales bacterium. Lineage (GTDB taxonomy): Bacteria > Acidobacteriota > Terriglobia > Bryobacterales > Bryobacteraceae > JAIQFL01. Next base: position 14,566 of record PMTT01000243.1, read on the forward strand.
TCTGTCCGGTGGAGAGGGCGTTGGCGTAGGCAAACAGGGCATATCCCTTGTCGAAGAAATCGTACGCGCAACTGTTGCTGGGATCGAAATTGGGGCAAACCTGCGAATCCATCAAGGGATATCCGGCCGTACCAGCCCCCACCGAGCTGTAGTAGACGTACAGAGGGGACAGAAGCTGAGCAATCAAATTCACGGCTCCGCCCGCGGATGTGACGGTTGGGCTGAGGGTCGCCAGCGCCAGTTTCACTCCCGATGTTTTGGCAGCATCGGAGAATTCCTGCACATAGCCGGTGGCGCCCAACGCCTTCACGTTGCCCAGCGGAGGCAGGGACACCAGGAGGTTGAAGCCGTTCCGGTAAAAAGCGGTAAGGAACGCCTGCCCCAGCGATCCCGGCGCCCCTATGCCAACGTCCACCAAGGTGGTCAGCGTGATGGTGGCCGTACCCGTCACGGCCGGATTCGAGGTGAGCGTCGCCGTCACCGTAACCTTCACGGTTGAGGCGACCTGCGCCGGAGCCGTGTACAAGCCGTTGGTGTCGATGGTCCCGGACTGCGGACTGATGGACCAGGTAACCCCGCCGGTGGCGTTCTGCACCGATGCGCTGAATGCCTGCTGCTGACCGTTGCTCAGGGTGACCGACGAAGGGTTTACCGTGATGGTCGGGGCTGGGGCACCTGTGAGCGTGACGGTAGCCGAACCAGACTTGGTGGGGTCCTCGACGCTGATCGCCGTCACGATGACCTTCTGGGTCCCGGTAAGCGTCGAAGGCGCGGTATAGAGACCGGTAGAGTCGACGAATCCCACTTGCGTGCTGAGGGACCAGGTGACCCCCATCGTGGAATTCTGCACGGTTGCCGTGAACTGCTGCGTCTGGCCGGCGGTCAGGGACGCCGTGGCCGGAGTGACGCTTACCGAAATGGCGGGCGACGCCTGCAGCGTAATGGTGGCGGTCCCGATCACCGCTGGGTTGGCGGTACTGGTCGCCGTGACGGTGATCTTTTGGGCAGCAGTAACGGACGCTGGCGCGGTGTAAAGTCCCAGGTTGGGATCGATGGAGCCCACCTGCGGGCTGATGCTCCAGGTGACGCCTGTCTGGCTAATCCCGCTGACCACCGCCGAAAACTGCTGGGTCTGGCCGCTGGTCAGCGTCACGGCGGCAGGGCTGACCTGAATCGCCGTGGGCGAGAGTGTAACGGTCGCGGTCCCCGTTATCGCCGGGTTGACGGTGCTGGTGGCCGTGACGGTCACCTTTTGGCTGGCGGTAGCGGCTATGGACGGGGCGGTGTAAATTCCCGCGTTGGGATCGATGCTTCCCACCTGTGGACTGATGCTCCAGGTCACCCCCGCCTGGATCCCCGTGGCCGTTGCCGTAAACTGCTGTGTTTGTCCACTGTTGAGGGTCACGGCGGAAGGGCTGACGGTTATCGTGGCGCCCTGGAGCGTTACGGTCGCGGTCCCGGTGACCGTCGCGTCGACGTTGCTGGTCGCTGTGACGGTGACCTTCTGAGTGCCGTTAATGGACGGTGGCGCGGTGTAAATCCCGAGGCTGGGATCGATGGAGCCCACCTGCGGATTGATGCTCCAGGTCACGCCCGCCTGGATTCCGAGGGCCACAGCCGAGAACTGCTGGATCTGCCCTGCGGCGAGCGTCACGGCGGAAGGGGTGACCTGAATCGACGGAGGCTGGAGGGTGATGGTCGCGGTCCCGGTGGTAAGGGGGTCGAAATTACTGGTCGCGATGACCGAGACTTTCTGGCTGGCGGTAATCGGGGATGGCGCCGTGTAGAATCCCGAGACGGGATCGATGGAGCCCACCTGCGGATTGATGCTCCAGGTGACACCGGTCTGGCTGACCCCGCTGACCANNAGTGAAATCAGAACAGAGGCCGCCTGGGTGGGATCGGACACGCTGGTGGCCGTTGCGGTGACCGTCTGGCGGGCGGTTACGAAGTTCGGCGCCTTGTACGTTTCGGTGGTGAGCCCGGTCGAGTCCGGATTGGTGGGGAGGCCCGGGGTCGCTCCCGGCACCGTGGGACTAAAGCTAAAGGTCACGGTGGTATTGGGGGAGCCGGTGACTCGCGCCGTCAGGGTACAGCTCTGGCCGCCCTGCAGTGCGCTGCAGCCGGAGGCGCCTAACGAAACCAGCACCTGGCCATGAAGGGCGCCGGCCGCTAAGCAAAGGAGCGACGCACGGAGGAGGATGGACGTAGACATGGATCGGCTGGCACGCACGAGTATCCGCACATCGGACAAGCTCTATCTTAGTATGGTGAAACCCTGAGATGGGAATTGAGTTGCGGAGGGGGCGGTTGGTGGGGCGGACCCCCTGGACCCGCTTCCGGCCATTGAATCGACATCAGATGCGATGCGGGAAGGCCGACGAGGGCGTCGGCCGCGGACCAGGGGGTCCGCCCCACGGCCTCGCGCGAGCTAAAAGCTGCGAATCCGGAGGGTGAAGTCTTCGCCCTCGGTCTCGACCAGCCTCCAAGCGATCTTGAATTCGAGGTTATCGAAACTCCGGAGTGCCGCGGCGATCTGTTCAATCGATTGTTGGGACAAGGTATCGCCTACGTGCACCGGGAGACGCGACAAGATCGCCTGACGCACATCGTCGGAGAAACCCTTAGGGTCGATCCGCGCCAGCCGGTGGCCAACGGCACTGACGGGAGGGGAAGTGCTTTCGGCCAGGGCGCTCAACTCGGCTTCCCGCTCCATGATCCTGGCCCGGACCTGCTGTACTTGATCTTTCAGGAAGTTGGTTGTCACCTCCTGTCGAGACGCGGGCGTAGGTGGATCCTGTTGCGCTTCGGCGAGTTTTTCCTCGAGTTGGCGCATTTGGTCTTCGAGCCTTTGAATTCCTTCCCTGGCTCCGGAAGGCTCAATTGTCAATACGCCCGGTTCGGCGGTCAATTCTGGATTCGGCCTAACCATCACCGTACGCTGGCGCCCGCCGGTCGAGATCGTGTAACTCCCTTTGTCCAGGCTGGTGACCGTTTGCGGCCGCTCCTCGGCAGCGTGTTTCTGCGCCTCCGCCGAGTTGAATGTGACGCTGACCTGCCGCAGAGTTCCGGCCGTACCGGGCTGGAAGCGCCACTCCAACACCGACTGCAGCACGGCCCGTCGCAATTCCGGCGGACCGCTCAACACACGCACATCGCCGACGTCACCCGAAGCATCGAGGGTGACTTCGACCGTCACGGTTCCCTGAATGCTCTTTTCCATCGCCGATCCGGGATACTCTACCGAGGGACGCCGCAAGACCGTGGCGCCGCCCAAATCGACCATCACGCCCGCGCCATCTTTCTCGAAGGTGTGGGCCAAACCCAGGAAGACATACTCCCCCGGCTTCCGTTCCGCCTGCGATTGCCCGCGCGCCCAGTGCACATTGACCGCGAAACAGGCCAGCCCGAGCGAAAGCGCCAGAATTCCTGGAAGCTTGGATGGACCGTATTCCTGCGTCCGGGCGCCGATGAGCCTCTGAATCCGGTAGAGCAGCGGCCCGCCGGTGCTGGCCATTGCCAGATCCGGCGCGGACACCCGCAGCCGCTCCAGCCTGGTCAAGGCGCGGGCGTAGCAAAGCGCGTCCCCACACGCGTTCACGGCCAGATCGTCGCAGCATAGCTCCCGCTCGTGGCGGATGCGGGCCGACATCCACCAGACCGCGGGGTGGTAGAACAGCAGCGTCTCGACCAGGATCTGCAGGAGATTCACCAGGTAATCGTGGCGCCGGATGTGGGCCAATTCGTGAGCCAGAACCGTTTCCAGTTGCTCCGGAGTGAGCCCCAGGAGAGTGGCGGAAGGCAGCAGGACTACCGGACGAATCCATCCGACGACGCTCGGCCCATCGGCGACCGAAGTGATCAGGACGTGCACCCGGCGGGTGAGGCCCAGGCGCGCCGCGAGACTCGCGACGGTGGACAGCACCGGGGCCTCGGCGGGCGTCCCGCGACGGCGCAGCGAGGATACCTGCTTGCAGCCCCATGCCAGCCGCATCGAGAACAGGAGGACTCCCAAGGACCAAACAGGGACTGCCCACGATTGCCATGCCGCCAGCCAAACTTGTGGCGAGGCCGCCCCCCTGCCCTCGGCAGCAATGGTCTGAGGAGCGGCGGCGGGAGGTTCGGCCGTGCGCACCGTCGCGGGCCGGTCGTAGAGAACGTACGCGGTGATGGCGGGCAGCACGGCCAGAATCGCCAGCGCCAGGCAGCTTGCCAGGTAACGGGAATGGGCCGAGCGCTTCCGCAACACGAAGAGCGCCACCCATAAGACGAAGGCTACAATCAGGCCCTGCCACACGAAATGGAGTAGGGCCGCACTAAGGGCTTGTGCAATCGCGGTTGTCATTTTTCCCCTCTTTCGAATCGATCCAGGAGCTGCTCGATGGCCTCCAATTCCTCTTTGGACGAGCGTTGGGACGCCATCGCCTGCAATACCAACGTCTTTACGGAGCCGCCGAACGCGCGCTGCAGCAAGTCGCGCAGCAACTGTCTTTGGGTTTGCTGTTGGGAATAGCGGGCGCGGTAGATCTGCGGGCGCTGCGACTCGTCGCGCTCGACGAGCCCTTTTTCGGTCATGATCTGCAGGAGCTTGAGGACGGTGGTGTACCCGGTCGGTTTAGTTTCATTGAGGACGTGCTGGATGTCGCGCACCGAACGGGGGCCACCCTCCCACAAGACTTGCAGGATAGCGAGTTCCCCTTCGGTGGGACGACGCTG
>PMTT01000243.1:19298-23700 GCA_003167275.1 Bryobacterales bacterium
GGAGTTTTGACGCGGAGACGCGGGGGCGCGGAGGAAAACGCGGAGAAGAAGGGAGGGAGAAGACGGTCGGGACGGAGAGGCACGTGCTTCACAGTCACTGAGGGGCCCTGGGCTTGTGGGCCCACACCGCTATCATCAGCCACAGCGTGGAGGCAACATACGCGAGCCAACCGACCACGATCAGGGACTGCGAGATTCCTTTGTAAACTGTCAACCGCTCCAGCGCGCCGGCGAGGCCCACCGTCCGCTCGCCGGCCAGGTGCAGGGCCGCGATGGCCCCATTCGGCTTGTGCCGGATCATGCCCGTGTAATAAGGAACGGCGACGCAATGGACGGTATAAAGGTCCAATAGCCCGAATAGCACGACGCCGGCGGCCGGGGCCCAACGGCGGATTCGCGCCAGCCCGCCGACGCAGAGTGCCACCTCCGCCGCCACCACGGCATAGAGGTACCAACCCATCGAACCAGGCAGTCCCTTGCTTACATAAAGCAGCAGCACGTTGTAGATCTGGCCGGCCCAAAAGGCCGCGTACACAGCGATCAGCCACCGGATCGCGGGCTGGCGCATCACCCGAAGCAGTCCGAACGCCGCCACCAGGATCACGGCATAGAATACGTGGTACATCCAACTGCGCACCGTGAGCGAGCTCCAGCCCCCAAAGTAAATATGGGAAAACAGGATGGCGTCGATCGCGGTGCCCCAGGGGACGGCGGACGCGTGCCGGAGCAGGGTCCACGTGTCCACGTCACGGAGCATGGTGGCCTCGCCCAGGCCGGAGAGCGTCCCGGTGGTCAGTAGGTTGCGCCAGTACCACCACCCGGAGATTGCCGCCGCGATAGTCAGAGACACGAAGGAGCGCAGGCAAGCTCTCCGTCCGGCGATGCGATTGCGACACAGGTACGCGTGCAGAAGGATTACGGGCGGGATGGCTGTCAGGAAGTAGGCTTTTGTCAGTAGGCCGAGGCCCAGGACTGCTCCCAGTCCGACGGTGTACCACAGGCATTCCAGGCCGCCCGGAACGGGGTCGAGACGAGTCTCGACCCGGCAGGCACGAGTGCCCGCGCCACGGTCGCAAGAAAAACCAACACAGGCAGGAATGCCCGTGCTACAAGCCTTCAGCCCGGTCCAGATGAGGAGCGTGAAGCAAACTACCGCCAGACAATCGTTGCCCACGCGAGCCACGTCGATCGCCATGCCAGGCATGACCGCGACGATGGCAGCGCAGCATAGGCCGACCCGTTCATCGTTGAACGCCAGACGGCCGATGCTAAAGATCAGCGGGATGATGCAGGATGCGATCGCGATGCTGACCCAGCGGAGTGCGAGGACTTGCGCAGCCAGACCGCTGCCGCTCATGAGACGCATCACCGGCGCCAGGAGCCAATAGTAAAGAGGGGGCTGGAGCGCCTCGTAAGCCGTCAGCCCGGCGGGGCCGTCTTCCCTGCCCCAGCCGGCAGGCATCGCCCGGAACGCAGATTCGCGTTGGGCCCGGACATCGGCGGACAGGAGCCAGTAGTCATCCTCGGTGACGGAAGGGGATGGCAGATTGCGAAGCTCCCAGGGCACTGGCGCGAGTTGCAGGGATGTTGCTACATCCCGCGGGACGGGCTGGTCTCTGGCCACCAGAGGCTCGCTTCGGACCGCCATGATGCGGACTACTGAAAAGTGCGCCCACTCGTCATAGCCTTCCCAGAGCGGGAGCATGGTCGCATAGAAGGCGAGGCGCGCCACGAAACAAGCCCAAATCAGGGCGATCCGCCAGCGTATGCGCATGGGAGCCCCGATTATCGCACGACTTGTAGCACGGGCATTCTTGTGTAGCACGGGCATTCTTGCCTGTGTGGGTTTTGCTGCCGGATTCACGCCCCACACCAGGCACAAACCAAGACAAAACCAACACAGGCAAGAATGCCCGTGCGACGAGCGAACGGGTAAACTCCAATCATGACTCGGGACCGCGCCGCGATCGGCATCGACTTCGGGACCACCAACAGCTCCGTAGCCCTCGCAACCGGCGGGCCGGCCGTCCAGCTCGTTCCCTTCGCTTACAGCAGCGGCACCACCGAGGCCTTCCGCTCGCTGCTCTACCTGGAGCACGTCAAGGAGCGGGGCCGCGCCGCCATCAAGTCGTGGTCGGGGCCGACGGCCATCGAGCAGTACCTCGCCGCGGAAACCAAGGGGCGCCTGATTCAATCCCTCAAGTCGCACCTCTCCAGCCGCAGCCTCACCAGCACCGACGTTTTTGGACAGCGCCACACCATCGAAGCCCTGATCGCCCGCATTCTGGCCGACCTCCGGGTGCAGGCGGAGCGCCACTTCGGCATGCCGATCCGGCATGCCATGGTCGGGCGGCCGGTGCGCTTTGTCGGCGCGGAAACCGAGGACGACAACCACTACGCGCTCTCGCGCCTCCGCAAGGCGTTCCAGATCGCCGGATACGAATCCGTGGATTTCGAAATGGAGCCGGTGGCCGCCGCCTATCATTATGAATCGACCCTGGACCACGACGAGCTGATCCTGATCGGCGATTTCGGCGGCGGCACCAGCGACTTCTCGCTGCTGCAGGTGGGGCCCGGCATTCGCCATCGCGGCCGCACGCCCCAGGACTTCCTCGGCAACAGCGGCGTGGGGCTGGCCGGCGACGCGTTCGACGCCAAGATTGTTCGCAACCTGGTCTCTCCGCGGCTGGGGGCAGGCTCCTCGGCCAGGTCCATCAACAAGGTGCTGCCGGCGGTCCCGAACTGGGTCTATTTCAAGCTGGAGCGCTGGCATCACCTCTCGTTCCTGCGCACCATGCCGGTGCTCAACATGTTGAACAGCACTCGCGTAGTGGCCTTCGAGCCGGAGAAGATCGAGGCCCTGATCCACCTCATCGAGGACGACCTGGGATACCACCTGCACGCCGCCGTGCAGCGCGTGAAGTGCGCGCTCTCCCTGGCGCCCCAAGCGGAATTCTGCTTCGTGGATGGCCGCATGGAGATCCGCGCGTCCGTCACTCGCAGGGATTTTGAGGAGTGGGTCAGCGAGGAGGTTGGGACGATCGAAGGCTGCGTCGATTCCCTGCTCCGGACATCCGGCGTCGCGCCGGGGGATGTGGACGCCGTGTTCCTGACGGGAGGATCGTCGTTCGTGCCGGTGGTCCGCAGAATCTTCGATACGCGATTCGGGGCGGGACGGGTTCGTTGCGGCAACGAATTCACGTCGGTGGCGCGCGGCCTGGCGTTGAAGGCGGCGGGCTAGTGCGTCACTCAGAATGAACGTTCTTGTGGGGCAGCCAATCTTGGCTGCCAATCTTGGCTGCAGCCGGCTTTCAGCCGGCGGTCGAATTGCCGTCAGTGCGGTGGATGACGAGTCCCGGCTTGAGCACGAGAGTGTGCGGAATCATGGGATTGTGCTCCGGGTCGGTGTACTCCTGGATGTCGAGGTCCTTCTGAACCGTTCTGGCGGGGTCGGAGAGGAAGGTCCATTGTGCGCCAACCGACGCGCGGAACTCCTGGAGCGTGTGATGGTCGTCGGTAGAGATCGTGACAACCCGCGTATATGCCACAGCGATCTTCGGGTAAAACGCGGCAAGCTCCAGATGCTGCTGGTGTTCTTTCGGGCAATAGTGGCCGCGCGAAAGCGTCAGGATGAGGGGATCATCACCCTGGAGTTCGCTGAGCCTGCGTGGGGTGCTCGTATGATCGGGCTACTGAAAGTCAGGGGTGAACAGCGCGCCGTCTTTGTGTACCAGATCGAGTCGTACCGTTATATCCCCATGGCCGAGCTGGCCAGTCTTCAGTGCGTTTCCTCGCTTCAGAATCCGTTCACAACCAACTCCCTCTTTCCTTTCAACACCTTAGCTCCAACCCTTACTGCCTCCGCGCTATTCTGATTGTGGGAAGGACTCCGCGGTCGGTGACCCGGCCTTCTCGTAGGAAAGGCCATTATATTTTGTGATGCATTTTTCCACATCCGCTGGCGATGCTACTGCAATCAACAGAAACAAATGACCTTATATCAAGTGTCCGAAAATGGGATTGGGTTCGTTCCTTCATTTTCGCGTGGACAGTCCACGCCCAACAACGCGCAATATGACGCCCCCCCGCGAGATCTTCCTGTTCCGGCAGCGGGACCACCCACCCGGGGCCCAGTCGCAAACCTGCGCGCCTCGTGAGACCGGGGTAGGATATTCTAATATCCCGTCCGAGCCGCCGCGCTGCCGGAAAGGGACAGGACAGAATCCCCTGGGAGGCCGAATTCGATGAAAGCTACCCGAGTGAGCCGCACAAATCGTTATCTCGTCGGCACTGTGGCCCTGGCACTGGCCGGCGCCTTCGCGTTTCAGACGCCGCCCGCGGCCGGGCCCGTGGACCGCGTCGCCGATCCGTTTGCCACCGGCTGGATGCTCGTCGACACCAA
>PMTT01000243.1:23705-27857 GCA_003167275.1 Bryobacterales bacterium
CCTGGGGAACGCGCCCCGCATCCAGGTGGAGAAGGCGCCTTACTCCTCGCGCGATCTGGCCACCATCGCGGCGCTCCTCGAAAAGCAGGAAGGCGGCGTCTTCCTGGTGGATGGCAACCTGGCCGTCATCGGCACAGATGCAGACGGACTCCTCGCCGCCGCTGAGGCTTATTCCGCGCGCGCCCCGTACCAGTGGAGAGTGCCGGGCGACAAGCTGTCGGCCATCGCTGAGGCCGTCCGATCTGCCGCCTCCGACCCGGCGGTGGAATTGGCCGGAGTGACCTACCTCAAAGGCAAGGCCGATATCCACCGGGCCTATGTGCGCAGCCGCGCCACCATCACCGCCGCGATCCTCAATACGGCGCTGTCCCAGCCGGCTTTGGCGACGGTGCATGAACTGGTGGCGCTGGGCGGCCCGTTGCCGATATCGGCCGTGAGCGCGAAGCCCGAGCCCGCGCAGCCTCCCCAGGCGGCGGCCAACGCTCGCGGCGGGGGAGGCGGCAACGCCGGTGCCAGGGCCGGTGGAAATGCAGGCGGTGGCAACGCTGCCGGCGGAGATGGCGCTGCCGGGACTGCAGCCGGCGGAGATGGAGCCGGTGCGGCCGTCGGCGATGCCGCAGCCGGAGGCGCCACCACGCGGCTCGACCTCGCAACCTTATATACCAGCCGCGGCCTGTTCACCGGAGCCGCCCGAATGCCGCTCCCTTCCACCTTGAATGGCCACCTCTACGTTCCGGCCGGCGCCGCCGGACTCGCCATGGCCAACCTGGCGGCGCGCATGGGACTGGAAACCACCGGCATCAACCTGCCGCTGGCGACGCCCATCGACACCGCCACCGTCCGCGACGTCCGCACACAGGCGGTGATCGCGGGCGATTCAGCCCTTTCGCAGGAAGTCGAAAAGAAACTGATGGCCTCCGATACCGCCGCCGCGCAGGCCGAGACGCCGCTCGCCGCCGGAGAAGGCGAGCTCCGCATCGTAGACGACGCCTTTGGACGCCGCGCCGCTGTCTGGACTCGCGGCGACGACCCAGGCGCCGCGGCCGCCCTCGGCCTGCTGGCCGGCCACTTCCCCAATCTCTGGGAGCCCGGCAAACAGCACCTTTCCGTGGAGGAGATCCGCTACGATCTGCACAAATTCTTCTCCCGCAAGTCGAGCGTCGGACAGGCCGCCGCCGGACTCTACCTCTTGAATCGCTGGATGAGCTCAATCGACGCCACGGGGATCAAGGACGTGAAGGCCGAGTTCTACGTGGAGGTCGCCGACCCGCGTCTGAAGGATTACGTCAAGGCCCAGGTGTCGGAACACCTGCACGCCGACGCGGACGTGAAGGCCGCCAGTCTGCATGCCGGGACGCAGTGCTGCGAGCAGGAACCGAGCCTGCATTTCCACGCGCCCGGAGTGCCTTTCCAACAGGGTGCGCCCGACTTCACCGAGGACATCACCATCCCTTGGGAAGGCAAGCGCCTGGTGGACGCGGTACGGCGCGGTGCGGCGCGAATCGCGGCCGGCCAGCCGGTGAGCCTGGTGGCGCGCGTCAGCGAGGGTCCCGAACAGCGCCGCAAGCTGGAGGCGCAGTTGCGCGACATCCTGACCAAGGCGGGAGCGGATGCCAAACGCCTGAACGTCGAAGTCCTGTGCTCGTACAAGCAGGGCTATAGCTGGCTGATGGATGAGATCGCCCCTGCTCTGGCGAAGAAGCCGGTCGCCGGCATCCAGATCGACTTCGCCAGGAACGTGGACCCGACCGGCGTGCGCGCCATGCAATCCGAAGCGCGCTGGGTGCAGGAGCTGTATCCCGTGGATGAGATGCTCGCGCGCAAGCTGAATCTTCCGCTGGAGAAGATCGCGTTGCATGAGATCGAAGAGCCGCCCGCCAACGGCCCAACCTACCGCGTGCACGCTTTCGACGCTGATGGGAAGGAGATCCTCGCCCGCGATTTCAAGGTCGCTACCGTGATGCAGCCCTACAACGGTGTGATCCCGCGGTATGAGCAGGTGCAGGTCTCGACCGGCTGGGTGCGCCTCGAGGCGGGCTCCAAGCCGATCCTCGACGAGCGCGTCAAAACCGATATCGAGGAGTTCTGGGACCACTATCAGAACAAGACGCTGCCGAAGGTCTACCAGCTCGTGATGGCCCAGGCGCACGGCGAGCTGCGGTCGGAATTCTCGCCGCCTTTCGACACCCTCAAGCTCGATATCCACATGAGCGAGCCGGATTACAGCCTCGACCTGGACAAGGAGCGCATCTCATCCCTGGAGGCCCTGCAGGAAGACACCTTCTATTCCACGGGCGTGTTCTTCAGCATGATGGGCGACCTGGAAACCGGCCGCCCGATCAGCTACACCGGCCGCATCATCCCCATCGTTCACGCCTCCGAGGATGGCAAGGATGGCCGCGTCCACATCGAGTACTTTGGAAAGCCGGCGGCCAATCCGCTGGTGCGCCTGAGCTGGACCGACACGCAGGGTAAGCATCACAAGCAGGAACGCAACCTGCCCGCACTCTCGGGCGACATGCAGCCGCGTCTCATCCAGGCGCGTTTGAAGGCGGGGGAGCCCGCAGTCGAGCGGCTCACCTGGACCTTGCCCGCAGACTTCGCGAAGGACCAGTACGACGAATGGCTCAAAGTGGAAGGCCAGGATCAGGTGGACCGCAGCATCTTCGCAGTGGAGGCTGCCCGCGGGCAGTTGCACTGGCTCGAACAGATGCACACCGCCGGGCTCTACCGCGATGAGGTGGCCTATCCGCACCTGAAGCAGATGGCCGTGGAGTTCGAATTGCCGCTGGAGACCGCCAAACTGGAAGGCCCGCCGGCGCGGGAGTTCGTAAGCTTCGCAGTGCCGGCGCCGGCCACTCCGCGCCCCATGATCGCCGACGTCCCCAAGATCGCGACCGACCCGATCGTGCAGTGGGACGAACCCATCAGCCCCGCCGAGAACGCCGCGATCCTGGCGCGGCTGGCCACCTACCCGGGCGTCAGTGTCTATTGGATGGGCCGCAGTTACCTCGGCGAAAACATCTGGGCGGCCGACGTGACGCTGCCCACGCCCGCGGTGTTGCGGTCCTGGGCCAAGGAGAGCACCACCAAAGCCGTAATCGTCTACTCCGGCCGCCAGCATGCCAACGAAGTGTCGAGCACCAGCCACATCAACAAACTGGCCGAACAGTTGGTTACCGATCCGGAGACGCGGGCTCTGCTGAAGAAGGTGAACGTGGTCGTGCACCCCATCACCAACCCCGATGGCGCGCAGCTTTCGGTGGACCTGGCGAAGATCACGCCCGACAATCTCCTGCATCCCGGCTATCACGGCACGTTGAGCGCCGACGTCTCCAGCGGGCAGACCGAGACAGACCCGATCTATCCGGAATCCCGCACCCGCAAGCAGTTGATCGATGCGTGGCTTCCCGATGCCTTCCTGAATCCGCACGGATACCCGTCGCACGAATGGGTGCAGCCCTTCTCCGAATACACCGGCTGGGTGCAGAGCCGCCAGGGCGCCAACTCAGGGCGTGCTTGGTGGATTCCGCGCGGCTGGTTCACCAGCATGGGGTATCTCCGGGACGAGCAGCATCCCTACAGCAAGCTGGTGGCCTTCGCGATCCAGGACCGGATTGTGGAAGCCGAGCGCAACGTGCCCGGCCTGCTGCCCCTCGAAGACCGCATGAATGGCCGTTATGAGCGCTTCGGACAGCGCTGGCAGCCCCGCGACATGTTCCAGCCGATCGTGAACGGCATCCGCATCTACATGTCGTTGAAAGGATCCGCGGGAGGCCGTGGCGGCGCGGCTGGTGGAGCAGGCGCAGGCGCCGAAGCAGGCGCTGCCGGCGGGGCCGGAACTCCGGGGAGCGGCGGAGTCGGCGGCCTGTCGTCGGACATCACCTGGGACGCGGCCTACACCGAAGCTCCCGACGAGACGGCCCACGGCGACTACATGAAACTGATGGCGTCGGCGGGCCTGGCGTTCGACTATGTGCACCTCAAATACCTGGCCGAAGGCGATCTGCGCATCACCCGCACCGAGCGCGACGCCGGCGGAACGGTAACCCTGCGTGTAGAGCGGGCGCGCCCCATACTACCGCCCGGCACGAAGCCGCTGGCAACCCCCGCGCAGTGAGCTTTTCTTGTGGCGCGAGCACTCGTGCTTGC
>PMTT01000825.1 GCA_003167275.1 Bryobacterales bacterium
TGCTGGTACAGGCTCTGAATCAGAGAAACGATGTTGCCCTCGCGGTCCACCACCGAGAGGTAAACGGTGTCGCCGTGCACCGTCCACGGGTTGCCCGGCGCCACGTCGCAGCGTGCCTGGTTGGGATCGATCAGTTTGGCGCGCTCGCGGGCGTACTCCAGGGAAATCATGCCCTCCACCGGCACCTTGCTGAAGCGCATGTCCGCGACGTAGCGGTGCAGGTCCTCGTACGCCAGTTTCTGCGCCTCCATCTGGGTGTGCAACTCCAGCACGCCGCGCGGCTGATAGGCGCCCAGCGGGAAGATCGAGAGGATGTTCAACATCTCAATAGCGGCGATTCCCTGGCCGCTCGGCGGCAACTCGTAGATCTTCCAGCCACGGTAGTCGGTGGAGATGGGCTCGACCCACTCGGATTCGAATTCGCTCAAGTCGGCGAGGTTCATCTTGCCGCCCAGGCGGTCGCTGGTCTTGAGGATGGATTTGGCGATCGCTCCCCGATAGAACGCGGCCTCGCCTTCGGTCGAGATCAGCTTCAATGCCGCGGCCATCCGCGGGTTGCGAAAGACCTGTCCCAATTCGGGCGCGGCGCCGTCGATCAGGAAAACGGTCTTGCCATTCTGGTCTTTGGCGAGCTTGGCCTCTTCTTCTTTCCATGCCTCCCGAATCATCTCGGTCACCGGGTAGCCGTGATCCGCGTAGTAGATGGCCGGCTGAAACAGGTCCTTCCAGGGGAGCTTGCCGAAACGCTTGTACAACTTGGCCCAGCCGTCCACGCATCCCGGCACGGTGACGGATTGAATCCCTTCCTGTGGCATGGTGGTGCTGCCGAGGGACTTCAACACATCGATGGTCAAGGCTTTGGGCGCCCAACCGCTGGCGTTGATGGCCGTCAGCTTTCCGGTCTTGGCATCCCAATAGATCGCGAAAAGGTCGCCGCCGATGCCGCAACTCTCCGGCTCCACGACCCCCAGGGTAGCGTTGGCCGCGATCGCGGCATCCATGGCCGATCCGCCACGGGCCAGCACTTGCGCGCCGGCTTGCGAAGCGAGAGTCTGGCTGGTGGCCACAATACCGCCGTCCGAGATCACCATCGACCGCGCCTGCGATCGGTCCTGCCCACATATCGGTAACATTTGTAACGCCAGTAATAGTGCTACGGAAAAAAAGCGCATGAATGGGAAATGATATCAAGATCCGGGTCTCAAGCGTACCGAGACGGCCAGAACTGCGTCCGTAACCGTCTTGGGGAATTCCTCACCATTCAACACCGCTCCCTCACGGTCGCGGCTCGGTAACTCACGCTGAATCAGCAACAGCCGCAACCGGTGCCGCCCTGAACCACGCGCCCCAAGAGACACGCCCTTCCCGGCCACCATCCTGAGGCCCCTCTTGGAGTATGATTGCGATGATGAATCGCCGACAGTTTCTGAGTGGCTCCGCTTCCCTGCTCCTGGCGGCCAACGCCCGCGCAGACCAACTGGACGATCTCTACGACCATGCCATCGTCATCGGCAGCCTCTCCATCGAATAATGGGACGCCGCGGGATTCGCCGCCGCCCGCCGCTTCGGGTACACCGCCATCCAGACCAGTCTCAACAACGTCAACTTCGCCGTCGCCATGCGCGAGCTCGACACCTGGCGCGCCCGCTTCGAACAATCGCCCGACCGCCTCACTCGCTGCGAAAAGGCCGCCGACATCCGCCGCGCCAAGGCCGAAGGCAAGCTCGCCGTCCTGCTGGGCTTTCAGAACGGCACCATCATCGAACGCAACATCGCCAACCTGAACCGCCTCTACACCGCCGGCACGCGCGCTGCATTCAGCTCACCTACAACGCCCGCAATCTGCTGTGCGATGGCTGCACCGAGCGCACCAACGCCGGCCTCAGCGATTTCGGCATCGCCGCAGTCGAGAAGATGGACGACCTCGGCATCATCGTCGACCTCTCCCATTGCGGCGACCAGACCAGCGCCGACGGCATCGCCTTCTCCCGCCGCTCGCCCTGCTTCACCCACACCATGTGCCAGGCCGTCTACTTCCATCCACGCGCCAAGTCCGACGCGCTCCTGCGGGCCATGGCGAATCGCGGCGGCATCACCGGCATCGTGGCCCTCGGCCATTTCGTGGGCCCCCGTCCCGACACCTCCGTGGAAGATTATCTCAACCACATCGACCACGCCGTGAAGGTCTGCGGTATCGAGCACGTAGGTCTGAGCACCGACTTCAACATCCGCGGTATCGAACCGAGCGCGACCAAGGAGACCTGGCTGGCTCCGCGCCTGCGCGAGTTCAAACCCTCATACAATGTCCGCTGGCCGCCCTGGGTTCCCGAGTTGGACAAGCCCGAGCGCTTCCGCACCGTTGCCCGCGGTCTGGCCAAACGGGGCTACAAGACTACCGACATCGAGAAGATCCTGGGCGGCAACTGGCTGCGCTACTTCCAGGAATTCTTCGGCGCCTGACGACCGCCAGCTTTCGTGATCACCGGCCCGGTCAAACGCACGACGCGCAGTGGGGCGGACGCCCTCGTC
>PMTT01000536.1:0-374 GCA_003167275.1 Bryobacterales bacterium
GCCCAGCACCTGGCTCGCCTCGGCCGGATGAAGCCTGCGGACGCGCTTCCGCTGATCTCGCAAATGGCCGCGGCGCTCACCGCCGCGCACGAGGCCGGCATCGTCCATCGCGATTTCAAACCCGCGAATGTCCTGTTGGTCCCTGGCCGCACGCCCGAGAAGCTGCGGGTGGTGGTCGGCGACTTCGGCCTGGCCCGTCCCGCCGAGCCCTCGGGCGAGACCGGCGCCATCATGGGCACGCCCGATTACATGGCCCCGGAGCAATTCGGGTCAGGGGCCATCACCGCGGCCGCCGATATCTTTTCACTGGGTGCGGTCATCTATGAGATGGTCACGGGACAGATCCCTTTCCCTGCGCCGACCGCCTTCGAAGC
>PMTT01000536.1:400-25730 GCA_003167275.1 Bryobacterales bacterium
CTCTACGACAGCCCGGTGTCCAGCCTGCTCCCACGACAACCCCGCGCGGGCGCTCTATTGCGAGAAGTGCGCCCAGAGGCTTCGCCGATTCTGGATCCTCGGCACCGCACGCGATTGCCACATCGTGGTTGGCGGCGAAACCGTCTCCAGCCATCACTGCCACTTGGCCGAAATGGAGTCGGGCTACCTCCTCGAGGACCGTGGTTCGCGCAATGGCACGTGGCTCGACGGCCGCCGCCTGGATGCCGCGGCGCCGGTCCCATGGGGTGCCAACATCACCCTCGGAAGAACCACAGCTTTCCCGTGGGATCGGGTTCCGGCAAACTCCTCCGACCAGATCCTCCGCGTCGGCCGCGCTCCCGACAATGACGTGGTGATCGACCACGATCTCATCTCCGCGCACCACGCCCGCGTGACGATCTCCGGGGGCCGCACGACTATCGAGGATTTGGGCTCCACCAACGGCACCGCTATCGGCAAAGCGGGCAATCGAATCACCTCTGCCACCCCCCTGGCGACCGGCGATTCAGTGTACTTCGGCACGCTCCGGGTGCCCGCTTCCCAGATCCTCTCCGGCAAGGTGGAAATCGCGAGAACCGGACCCGCCCCCATCGAGTTGCCTGGGACTGTCATCTTCGGCCGCGACCCGAAGTGTGGACAGGTCCTCGACCACCCTTTGGTCTCGTGGCATCACGCCCGCTTCTCCCGAACGAAGGACGGGTTTCGCATCGAAGATCTGGGCTCGTCCAATGGCACTTCTGTCAACGGCCGACGTATTTCGGCGCCGTCCGATATCGTGGTCGGCGACAACATCAGGCTCGGCGGCTATTCGTTTCAGTTCGCCGGCGGCAGCACCTTTACGGTGGGCGATCATCCTGGCAACGTCAGCATCGAGGCCCGGAAAATCACGGTGGATGTTCCCGGACGCCGACTCATTGAGGATGTCTCGTTGACGATCCTCCCTGGCGAAATCGTGGGGCTGATGGGTGAGTCCGGCGCCGGAAAAACCACGTTCCTGAACGCGCTGAACGGCTACACCCCGCCCAGCGGCGGCTCCGTGCTCTTCAACGGCCAGGATCTCTATCGCAACTTCGACCGCTTCCGCGGGCAGATCGGCTATTCGCCGCAGGACGATATCATGCACCGCGAGCTGACGGTGTCGCAGGCCCTCTATTACACCGCCAAACTGCGCTTGCCGTCCGATTATACGGATGCCGCCATTCGTGAGCGGATCGGCGAAGTGCTCAAAACGCTGGCCCTGCAGGGCACCGAGAACGTTCTGATCGGCTCGCCCGAGCGCAAGGGAATCTCGGGCGGACAGCGCAAGCGCGTGAATCTCGCCATGGAACTGCTCACCGACCCCGACGTCCTCTTCCTGGATGAGCCGACCTCCGGCCTGTCGTCGGAAGACGCCTTAACGGTGATGCAGCTTCTGCGGAAGCTCGCCGACCGCGGCAAGGTGATCCTGCTGACCATTCATCAGCCGAGCGCGGACATCCTCCGCCTGATGAACAGCCTGGCGATCATCGGCAAGGACAAGGCCGCGGGAACTCCCGGCAAGCTGGTGTATTTCGGTCCGGCGCAAGAGGCCGTGCAGTTCTTCAATCCGGACGGCGTGCCGAACGCGCGGCCTGGCGTGGATCCCTCGCCTGACGAGATCTTCCGCGGTATGGCGAAACAGCCGGCCGGGTACTGGCTGGAGCGCTACGCCCGATCGCCCTACCGAAGCAAGTACGTCGAAGAGCGCTCAGGCAAACAGCCCCAGCAGACGGGCAAGGCGGCCGCCCCGTCGGGCAAGGGGCGAGCGCCGCAATGGGGCACGCTGGTGCGGCGCTGCCTGGCAGTCAAGCTGCAGGATCGCGCCAATACCGGCATGCTGCTCGGCCAGAGCCTTTTCGTCGCCCTACTCATCGTCCTGGTCTTCAAGGACGAGCCGGCCATGGCGGCGTTCGGCCTGATCACCGCCGCCCTGTTTTCCGGGTGCCTGAACGCCGCGCGCGAAATCGTCGGCGAGTGGGCCGTCTATAAGCGCGAGCGCATGGTGAACCTCGGCCTGCCCGCCTATGTGGCGTCCAAGTTCGCGGTCTTGGGCGTTCTCTGCTTCGTGCAGTGCGGAATCCTCGCGGGAGTGGTCGGGTGGGGATGTGGGCTCGGGGGCGGCTTCGTGGCCACCACCCTGGTGCTGGCGTTCTCTTCGCTGGTTGCGCTGGGGTACGGCCTGATTGTTTCGGCGGTTTCGCGCACCTCCGAACAGGCCATGGCGCTGATGCTGCCGGTGCTCATGCCCATGCTCCTGCTGAGCGGCGCGCTGAGCAGAGGTCCGATGCAAGGGATCACGCAGACCGCCGCCCGGCTCCTGCCGGCACGCTGGGCTTTCGAGGCGATGCTCCAGGTGCAGCACCTCACCCAGATTCGCGAAGTCCGCTTCCCGGCGCCCGACCAGTTCGACGTGTCCACCGCCATGGTCATTCTGGTGGTGATGATGGTGGCCGTAGTGGTAGCTCTGGTGTCAGTGCTGAAAGTCCGCGACGAGCATAGGTAGCAGGCTGAGTTTCTCCGGAGGAGCTTCCATGACCAAGATTTTGCCCCCGCGAAGGTCGAGCGCGGGATGGGCGACCAGGGGGTCCGCCCCACCATCGCCATTGGAGCCTTTGGGTGTCACGGCACTTCGGCATCAAGCTTTGGCCCCGTTTCCTCCCCGATTCCGCACGATAGGGCGCAGGCAGGAAAGCTGCCTGATATCAAATCGCGAGGAGGATTCATGATGCCAGTCCAGAAGCTCCTTGAAATCGCCCGGACCGAGGTCTCGGGCGGGAGCACAACATGCGTCAAATGAAGATTCAGTCAAGCACACTCACGGATCCGGGCAAGGTGCGGGACGAAAACCAGGACTGCGCAGGCAAGTTCTCCTGCCCGCTAGGCGAGGTCTTTATCGTCGCCGACGGGATGGGCGGCATGGCCGGCGGAGCCACCGCTGCCCGGATCGCTGTCGAGCGGACCGATGCGTATCTCGCCTCGGTTTCTTCCAAAGCGGACCCGCAGGAGGCGCTCCGGCACGCGGCGTCTCTCGCCCATGACGAAATCCTGCGCGCCGCCGCATCGGGCGGTCCCGCAAGGATGGGCGCTACGGTTGTTCTCGCGTTGGTCCAGGACAGCCAGGTAATCGTCGGACATGCCGGCGACAGCCGCGCCTATCTGTTCCGCGACGGCCGGCTGTCGCGACTCACGCGCGACCATTCGCTGGTCCAGAAGATGGTGGACCACCAGATGCTGACCGAGGAGGAGGCCCGCACGCATCCCGATTCCCACGTGGTCACTCGCGCGCTGGGCGTGGGCAGCGCGTTCGAATTGGAGGTTTCGGATGCCCTGCCGGTGGGCGAAGGCGATGCTATTCTCCTTTGTAGCGACGGCCTCTCGGGCGAGGTGGAGGACGCGGCCATCGAGGCGATGATCCGCCGCGGCGGCGACACGGAAACGATCGGCAGACGGTTGGTGGAGGGCGCGCTGGCGGCCGGCGGTCACGACAACGTCACGGTGCAGTTTGTGCGGTTTGGCGGCGAGGGGCCGGTTCCACCATCGCCATCGGGTTCACATGAAGCGGTTGAAGCTGTCCCGCGTACAGACGGCCCAGTGACTCCGGCGCCCGAGTCCGGCATCCGGAACAAAGCGGCGATCTTCCGTGTTCTCCGAAACGCGAGCGGCTTCATCGCTGTGGCCGGGGTGCTGTGCTGGGTCGTGTCGGCCTTCGCCTACTTCGCCTTGAAGCGTCCACGGCAGGTAAGCCTGGCCGATCCGGGAGCAATCGACCGGTTCCTTCAGGAACGAGGGCAAGAACATTGGGCAAGCAAGGGCATCCCGGCGGGTGTGATCCTGTTGTTTGGCTCGGGCGCGTGGTGGCTGGCCTCATCGATCCTGGAGATCGCCTTTCTGCGCCGTCGCCGGAAGGTGGAATGACTACCGATGTGGCGCGGACACTCGTGTCTGCCGCGTCGAGACTCGTCTCGACGCGTTTGGGAGCGCACGAAATCAGGAGGGGGTAACTATGACTGACGATCTGACAGGCTCGCGAATCGGCGAGTATATCTTACATAACAAGATTGGCGAAGGCGCTTTCGCTGAAGTCTTCCGCGGCGTCAATCCGGACACAGGCGAGGCACGTGCCTTCAAGATCGCCCGAAGAGAGATCCAAGAGACCGATAACCCCGAGAAGACGCGACGGGAATGGGAAACCAAAGCCCTGATGTGTGTGACTGGCACGAACCTGAGAGTCGACATCGATAACGACGCGTTCCTCGCGATGCAGTTCGCATCACTCAAGCAGGTGGGCGAACCGGTATATCCGAGGGTAGATGCTGTCCTTACTCTTAATGGAAGGACGGCCATCCAGATGGAACTTCTGGAAGGCCCCACTCTGCGTGACCTGATGCAACGGGGCGGAGTCTCTTACGACATAGTGCTCAAGCTGGCACAAACACTGGTCCGTCTCGAACAGACCGGCCATTCCCATGGCGATCTGAAGCCCGAGAACATCGTGGTTTGCGGCGGCATTGTGGTCTTATTAGATCCCGGTTTCTTCGGGAAGCTCCGATTAGCAAACGGATCCTTCCAACGAGTCAAAGTCACTACGCCGCAGTATTATCCGCTCCTGGAGCCCGATGACATGATGGCCTTCGGTTGGATCCTGGTGGAGCTTGCGACTGGCAGGAATCCGTTGGGGATCAATGGCCGCACGTTTGAACCCCGCCTGGTGCGCCGGGATCTGGCCGAGAAGGTCGCAGACTTAAACAGGGGAAATATCTACTACTTTGACCCGGTATGCGAACTCAGTTCCCGAACGGCGCTCGGCGAAAAACTGGCTTCCGCGCCGCTTCGGCAAATCATCTCTAAGGCTCTGGGCCTGGAGTTGGGTATCTATCTGGGAGAAGGGCCGAGATATCGCGACTTCGCGGCCCTGGAAGCCGATCTGCGGCAGACTGTTTCTCCACTGACGTCCTTCGGGGACGCGGCGCCCGGCATTTCCAGCGGCCCCGAGGATCCGGAAGCCCGCGAGGAATGCTTCGATTGTGGAAAGCCCGTGGGGAGCGAGAGTTTTTGCCCTTATTGTGGAGTCTCTCGCGTGGCGCCCCCGTGCCCACACTGCGGAAAGCCAGTAACCAGAGCGAAGAATCAGAGGGACCAACTCGATCGATATGCCTGGAACTCTCGCTGGGACGGCCGTTGCGGCGAATGTGGGTTCGAATTCGCCACCACCACCCAGATCCAGACCGGGCATCACACTTTTTTTCAGGGGCCGCTCCCCGCGGAATTCCATCTGGATCAGAATGACCATTCCGGCCAGAGCATCGTTCGAATTCGTGGCATGGAGAGTGTGCACATGGCATTCGACGACTGGGATCATCAGCCAGTCATCGAGGTCCAGGTGCGCCGGGCGACGGCGTCTAACTGCCATGACGAGGGGTTACCCGAACACTCCTTCATTACGATGACCATCGGGGAGTGGAACACCATCTTTGAGCAGCTACAGGGCCCGCTCAAGCCGCTGATGGAGCGCCGGCCGTGGTCCAGGGACACGACTTGAGCGCGGATTGCAGGTCGCCGGCCAGCCTGATGTCGTTCGACGGCGATGGCCGCGGCGCGGAATCCAGGCAATCCCAATCCGGCGCAGCATCACGGGCCGTGAGGTGGGTCGGATTCCCGACCCAGACTGGGTCAGGTTCCCCACCTACCTTAAAAGATCAAAAGAGTTTATATTGCTCGATAAAAGGTACGTCCTTCCACACTTTTATACTGTAGGAAAAACCCACGGCAATCTCGGGTGAAGATAAAAACCCTTTCGGTTCATCACGGTACGGAACGGCATGTAAATTGCTTGGTTGTTCTTCTCGATTCAAGTTTTTTGCATTTTGTGCCGAATATACGGAACAGGAGTGTGCTATTCGTGAATCCTATCGAGCTAACGCCATTTTCTTCGCTCCACAATTGTTTTCGATGTGGGAAGGAATTCCGCGCCAGCAGTGGAGACAGAATCTGTTCCGCTTGCCGGGCTCCAAAGCCGATTCGGCAAAACCTTAACCCCAAACTCAGCTTTCGCGAGAAACAGGTCGTCAATCTGGTGACTCAGGCCAAGCTGAACAAGGAGATTGCCTACGAGTTGCACCTCACCGAAGGCACGGTAAAGGAATATCTAAACCGGATCTTCAAAAAGCTTGAAGTCCCGAACCGCACGGCACTGGCGGTTTGGGCGATGTCCCACCCAGTGGCGCAGCAATCTGAGGAGTGCGTCGCCTGAATGGGCAGGATGGGTGCGCCATTCAAAGGGCCCGGAGACAGAACCAACGCTCGGCGCCGGGCACCGTGGTCCGGCGCGCACCTTTGATTGGCTCTGGCCCCACAGCAGGTCTTCATGCCAATGCCAATTCCTGCCAGCTTGTGGCTGTCCATGGCAGGTGATCAAGTAAAGAAAAACCGCGAGTCGTGAAACAGCGGCTGCGCCATCAATGCGCGCGGGCGCCGAGGTGGGGCGCCTGAGAATCATTGCAAGTCAAAACTTCATGGCTATGCTCGAGCCGGAAGCTGTAAGTCGCGCAACCCCCGCCCGCATGGGTTACGTACCGGCCAAAGAACCTGGCGAGATAAATATTTCCAAAATCCTGGTACCCGCTGCGATAGCAGGACTTTAGCGAACCGAAATTGTTCCACTCGACATACGACACCAGCCCCTTGTAGCCCTTCGCCAGATAGGCATCGAGCGCGCGAGTCATAGCGATCGCGTGGAGCCGCTGCCCGCGATACTCCGCTTGCGTGAATCCTTTGTACATATAGATATAACGCGGGTCGAAATGGAGCATCATGCCGGGAGCATCTATGGCAGTTGGGGAATTGGAGTACCACCCATACGCGGCCAGGACCCTACCGTCCAGGAAACCGTAGCATTCATCCCCTTTCTCGAAGGCGTCCCGTAAGAACCTCTTGGACATCTCGTACTCCGGATGGTTGCGTGTTAGTTCGGTGAGCAGGGCCTGGTCCAGGAACTGCCCATGGTAGGGCTTATCGCACTTCACGAACTCCGGGTCGACAGCATCCAGTTTGACCCCCTTTAGAATCCTGGCCCCGGCTAGGCGATGTAATGCACGCAATCCCACACTCTGAAACGTCTTGACACCTCCAAAACGTTCAAGCTCCTGGACGAGTTCGTTCAACTGCATGCGTTGCTCCCAAACAAAGAAGAGTATTCCGCGATGGGCGAGCACTCGGTGTGGAGCGTCCCTGTCGGTACACAACCATGCTGGCACTGCATCGGGGGCCCCGGCTGTCCAAAACTGCTCAGCCGGCCGATTGACTTGGGCGTATTCTCTCCTCGGACTTCCGAAACGCGGCGATGGCCCTGACCCCACCCCGCGGACCCGCGGCCAACCGAACCGCCCCGCTTACGGGATAATGGAACGGAGGTATCTGCTGGGCGGAATGGAATGATCAACGGAAAACGAATCATCGTGGTGCTCCCTGCCTTCAACGCCGAGAAGACGCTGGAAGCCACCGTCCGGGAACTGCCGGACCTCGTTGACGAGTGCATCCTGGTGGATGACCAAAGTCACGACCAGACCGTGGCGGTCGCCAGGCGACTCGGGCTCCACGTGGTGGTTCACGAAGAGAACCGCGGCTACGGAGGCAATCAGAAGACTTGCTATACCACGGCGCTCGGGCGCGGCGCGGACGTGGTGGTCATGATCCATCCCGACTATCAGTATTCTCCCCTGCTGGTGACGGCCATGGCGAGCATGGTGGCGTATGGCGTGTACGATCTGGCGCTGGGTTCCCGCATTCTTGGAAATGGCGCGTTGCGCGGCGGCATGCCGCTGTACAAATACCTCTCCAATCGCGCCCTGACCATATTTCAGAACTTCCTGCTCGGTGCGCGGCTGTCCGAATACCATACAGGCTTCCGGGCGTATGACCGGGAAATGCTGACGTCTCTACCGCTTTCGCTCGACTCCGACGATTTCGTTTTCGACAACCAGATTCTGGCCCAGGCCGTTCTGTTCGGCGCAAGAATAGGTGAAATCTCCTGCCCGACGCGCTATTTTCCAGAGGCATCCTCCATCAATTTCCGGCGCAGTTTCGTGTACGGGCTCGGCGTGGTTAAGACGTCCCTCCAATTCCGCCTGGCGAAGTGGAACATCCATCGCGCGTCCATTTTCCGGTTCCAGGAACGCCAGGTGAAGGAATCAGCCGCCCCGGTGTTGTTCGAAAACCGGCGATGAAGGCTGGCCTTCGCGCACCTTCCCGTCTCTGGGACGTGCTGCTGCCGCTGGCCCTGCTCCTGGCGCTCGGCCGGCTGTGGCTGATGCCGATGTGGTCGAGCTTCTGGGTCGACGAGATGGGCACGGTCTTCGTGGTCCAGCACGGCGCGGATGATCCATCCCTGGCAGTGGCTCCGCAGGTGCCGCAATCCATCTACTATCTGCTGCCACGCGCCGCCCAGGCGCTATTCGGCTTCTCCGAGTTCACCCACCGGCTGCCTTCCTTGTTTGCGATGGCGGCGGCGCTCTTTCTGATCGCCCGATTGGCAGCCCGGTTGGTGCATCCGCGGGCCGCCTGGTTCGCCGTGTTCGCCTGCCTGGCGCTGCGTGGCATCGATTACCAGGCGGCCGATGCGCGTCCCTATGGATTGGGCACGCTGGTAGCGTGTGGCGCGCTATGGTTCCTGGTGCGCTGGCTGGATTCCGCCNNTTCGGGATCTATGCCGCGGCGCGCCTGGCTGGCCGGGACTCGCGGGTGACGTGGAAGCGCGTCGCGGTGGTATTCGCGCTGCTGGGCCTGGCGCTGCTGCCAGTGCTTTTGAAGGCGCTGACCTTGTACCGGCAGGCCGGCGCGCATGTGATCGTTGCGCTCCCTTCGTTGCGCGATCTGCTCTTATCGCTCAAGATCGGACTGATAGCGGTTTGCGGGGGAGGCGCCTGGCTGGTGTCAAGAGCAATTCCGAACCGCGACCGTGAGGGAGCGGGACGGGATCGCCCGCAAGCAAGCGAGACAGGCGGAACCGCCTGTCCCACCACTGCCCCGATCCTGATCCTGGCCTGGTGGCTCTGCCAGCCGCTCTGCCTGTTCGGCTTTTCCTGGCTTACCGGGAACAGCGTCTTCGTGGCCCGATATCTTTGGCTAGCTTTGCCGGGAGCAGCGATGGTGGCCACCTGGGCGGCGGCTCGTTTCCTTCCGGCGGCGCACTGGAAGCCTCTCGCCGCGGCGCTGGGAGTTGGAGTCCTGCTGCTCAATGGCCAGTGGACCCAGGCATGGCCCTGGCACCACAACTCCGACTGGCGGGGCGCAGCGCACATGATCCAGGAACTGCGGCTCGATCCCGATACGCCGGTGATCTGCCCCAGTCCCTTTATCGAGGCCAAGCCGCCCGTCTGGCGTCCGGACTATCCACTCCCCGGGTTTCTCTACGCACACCTGGGGGTGTACCCGCTTCCCGGCAAGATTTGGCTATTCCCCTTCGAGGACTCTCCCGAGGCGGAAGTGTACGCCCGGCAACTATCCGGACAGACGCTGAATGCATCGAAGCGCTTCGTCCTCTATGGTGGCCAGGGGCAAGTGGACTTCTGGAGAGACTGGTTTGCCGGCCGGCCGGAGTTGGCAGGTTGGAGCAACGAACGGTTCCGGACGTTCGGGGATGTTGAGGTGGTAGTGTTACACCGCCACTAACAAGCTTTCGGCGAAGGGCCACTCCGGGTCGATCCACTGGGCTTCCAGACGGAAACCGGCGGTCCGGCCCATCACACAGATCTGCTCGGGACGGAACTTGTGGCAGGCCTCCGTGAACACGGTCTCGTTCGCTTCGAATTCCACCGTCAACCCGGCGCCCCGCACGGCAACGGTCTGCCGTACCCGGGATCGCAGATGCATTTCGATGCGCTGCGCCGGGGCATCGTAGCGGATGACATGCTCGAACTGGCGCAGGTCGAAATCGCCGTCGAGTTCCCGGTTGATGCGGGCCAGCAGGTTCAGGTTGAAGGCCGCGGTCACCCCCGTCGGGTCGTCGTACGCGGCCTGCAACTGTTCCACGGGTTTGACCAGATCCGTGCCCAGCAGCAGGGCATCCCCAGGCTGCAGAAGCAGGCGGACAGCATGGAGGAAGTCGGTGGCCGCCTCCGGCTCGAAGTTGCCGATGGTGCTTCCCAGGAACAGGACCAGCAGCGTCTGCCCCGGCGCACGCCGCGCGGCCACTTCGCGCAAGCCGTCCAGGTAGCTCGCCTCGATGGGAAACACCTCGCCCCGCGAGCCCAGATCCTGCGCGCATTTCTCCAGGGCGGCCACCGAGAGGTCGATCGGATAATAGATCACCGACTGGCGCCGCCCGAGTTGGTCCAAGACGGCCCGGGTCTTGGTTCCCGTGCCGCTTCCCAACTCGGCGACGAGGATATCCGGCGGCAGGCACTCCATCAGGTCTTCCGCGTGCGCCTGGATCACCCGTGCATCGGCGCGCGTGAGGCCGTATTCCGGCAGCCAGGTGATGGCTTCGAAAAGGGCGGACCCCAAGTCGTCATATAGGTAGCAGCAGGGGAGCGTCTTCTGGCCAGAGCGCATGAGGCCTGCCCGCACCTCGCGCGCGAATTCGTTGTCAAGGGCTTCGGCGTACATTAGAATTCAACCAGGCGGAACGTGGCGTATAAGTAAGGGTATTCCGGACGGAACCAGTTTCGGAAAGAGGGCCGCAGGAAGCAGGCCGCCGTCCGCGGAGAAGCTCCCTTCAAGACATAGTGATCGCCGTCGAAGAATGGGGCCGAATAGTTGGTGTAGAACGGAAACGGCTCAAAGCCGGGGAACGGGGCGAAGACGCTGGAGGTCCACTCCCAGCCGTTGCCGTACATCTGCTGCGGGCCCGTCGCCCCGCTATCGCCGTCCGATGCGTTCACGGGGATCGGATCCCAGTGGCGGAAGTCGAAATTTCCAGAAACCGGCGGGTCGCCGGTGGCGCGATGGAACTGCGGCTCGGTCGGAAGTTTCGCGCCGCGCCATTTGGCGTAGGCCTC
The DNA here is from genome assembly GCA_003167275.1 of Bryobacterales bacterium. Classification (GTDB taxonomy): domain Bacteria; phylum Acidobacteriota; class Terriglobia; order Bryobacterales; family Bryobacteraceae; genus JAIQFL01. The sequence continues at coordinate 11,434 of PMTT01000536.1, forward strand.
CGCCTCCCGGTGGGTCACATAAACCGGGCAATCGAGCGGCAGCGGAGTTTCGGAGAACATACCCCGGCAGAACCAACGCCCGTCCCGCTCCACCCAGAAAAAGGGCGCGTCGGCACCCGCGTGGACGAACTCCAGGTAATCGCCGTTGGTGACCTTATAGCGGGCGATCGAGAACGCCGGCACCTCAACGGTGTGGGCGTAAAATTCGTTGTCCCAGCCAAAACCCTCTGCCGGATCGCGACCCAGCCGGGCCGCGCCCTCGGGGATTTCGATCATCTGCTGGACAGGCCGTGCGGCTGGTGTGGCGGAGGGCCCGGTCTGCGGCCCCACCTTCTGCTCGTACGCCAGATTGTGCAGGATGTAGGCGAAGGTTTCGGCGTGCATGAGGCGATGCTCTATGGCCACATGACACAACTGCTCGGGCACTTCCGACAGCAGGTCGTCGATTTCGTCCCGCGTCCGCAGGTTGTACCGTTCCACTTCGGCGAGGGAAGGCCAGTCGGACGGCTGGTCAGCGGGCAGTTGTCCCGGTGGGGGATCGATGCCGAAGGCGAATAGCCGGTCGAATTCGGGTTGGAAGGAACGGATGTCGAGGGCGTACCGGCCGATCAGGTTCCAATCGAAGGCCTCCAGGTGCCCAAGATAAAAAACGATGCGATGCCGTTCCGGGATGGGGCGCTCGTAAAGAGAGGTGGGGCGGACGAGCCGGAACAGGTCGTCCGTTTGCTCACGCGCTTCTGCCAGCGCGCTCGCCAATTGGGTTTGCGTCCTCATAAAAAACGTCCTTTTAGTCTACCTAAGAGGACGGGGCTTTGCTGTGCGTATGTCCACAAAGATCCGCCAGGACAATCCACGCCGCCATCGCTGCGGTTTTCTGATCCTGGGTCCAGGGTGGGCCTAGAGATCGCCCCAAGCCAGCGATTTCTTGTTGGATCCCCGCTGCCGCGCTGCCGAACACCGCGTTGGCCCGATCAGCGAGGTCGCGTTCCCGGATGGCGGTGACGGCGATTCCCTGCGATTCACAAGCCTGGCGGAGAATGCGGCGAAAGAACTCGCCCTCGGCGGTGTGAATCAGGGCGTGTGACGCCAGAGTGTCCGCCAGGGAAGGCAAGGGACGGCCGGCGGCTTGGAGTATGGCGCAGGAGGGAACCTGGAAACCGCGGACTCGAAGCTCCTCGACCATCCCGCGGACGGCCGCTGAGGCGAGCCGCCCCGATGCTGCGCTGCAATTCGCGAGGTACTGCCCGGCGTCCGGAAGCTCCAGGTTTTCGGCGAAGTGATAGGGCTGGTTCGCGCCCACCACGGATGAATCGACGATGACGATGCGGCGGCGATCGATCACCTCGTACGGGTAGCGCCGGCGGTCTTTGCCGCCGGTGCTGGTGACCGCTAGAATCGCCGCCCATCCGGAGTGTACTCGTGCGCCGATGACTGCAAGTTTCATGGCTCGGCCCATCTTCTTTGTGAATCGCAAATGTAAAATGTAGGGTATGCTTTAGCTTGCCGACCCTTATTAGACGGGGCAAGCTAAAGCATACCCTACAGGGGCAACGCGAACGCTACGATGCTTCCGCCTGAGGGAGCGCCGTTCTTGCCTCCCCCGCACACAATCACTACGAACTCCCGGCCGTTGATTTCGTAGATGGACGGGGTGGCGTTTCCCGCGGCCGGAAGCTCCGCTTCCCACAATAGCTTCCCCGTCAGTTTGTCATAGGCGTGAAACTTCTTGTCGAAGTTAGTCGCGCCGATGAAGAGCAGGCCGCTCGCCGTTACTACCGGACCTCCATAGTTGTCACTGCCGGTATTCTTCAAACCCTTGGCCGCCAGTTCGGGAAACTCGCCGAAGGGGATCTTCCAGCGGATCTCACCCTGGTTAAGGTCGATCGCGTTCAGCGTACCCCATGGAGGCGAGATCGCCGGATAGCCGTCGGGATCGAGAAAGATCACCTCGCCGTCGGTCCGGTACTTGAGCCAGTTGGGGTCCTGGGCGGCTCTCTTCGGATCGCCCGCACTATCTTTTCCGGTCAGCAGGAAGTCCACGATGTCCGTAATCGCCGGATTCCCCAGCGAGGCGAAGCCTGGCATGCGGCCGCTCCCCTGGCGGACGATCGCGGCAATCTCCTGCCGCGAGAGGCGCTGGCCGATGTCCACCAGCGAGGGGAAGGTCGGCGGCGTGCCTTTCAGGTCTTCGCGGTGGCAACTGGCGCAGTTGCTCTTGTACGCCGATTTTTCATCGCGGGCCACCAGTCGCGCGATCCACGGCATCTCATTGGAATTCACATAGAGCAGGGCCGTTTCGGGATCGAACGCCGCGCCGCCCCACTCTCCGCCGCCGTCGACCCCCGGAAAGATGAGCGTGCCCTGAACGGTGGGCGGGAAGAAGATGCCTTTGGAGTTGAGCTTGCGGAACGCCGCCAGCGCGCCGGCGTGCGCTTCGGGCGTTCGCGTGGTCAGCATATCTTCGGTGATGATCTGGCGGGTGAAGGGCGGCGGCTTCACTGGGTACGGCTGCGTCTCCGAAAGCTTCTCGCCATCCACGGGCGATGGAGGCACTTTGCGGTACTCGATCGGGAACAGCGGGTCGCCGGTCCGCCGGTCCAGCACGTAGACGAAGCCGGTCTTGGTGATCTGCGCCACGGCTTCCACCTTGCGGCCATTGCGGGTCACGGTCACCAGGCTGGGCGCCGCCGGGAAATCGTAATCCCACACGTCGTGTTTGATCGCCTGGAAGTGCCAGACGCGCTTGCCGGTGTGAGCGTCGAGCGCCAGTACGCAATCGGCGAACAGGTTGTCCCCGATGCGGTTGGCGCCGTAGAAATCGAACGACGCCGAACCCGTCGCGGCAAACACCATGCCGAGCTTGGAGTCCACCGAGAGACCGGCCCAGGCATTGGCGCCTCCTGAAATCTTCCAGGCGTCCTTCGGCCAGGTATTGTAGCCGAACTCGCCAGGTTGCGGAATGGTGTGGAAGATCCAGCGAAGCTTGCCGGTGTTCGCATCGAAGGCGCGGATGTGGCCAGGCGACCCAGGCAGGGTCTCCGGCACGGTACTGCCCATGATGATCATGTCTTCGAAGATCACGCCGGGGGTGCTGGCGCTGACGGTCATGTTCTCGGCAGGCCGCCCGAGTCCCTGGCGAAGATCGATGCGGCCGTTGTCGCCGAAGGCCTCGATGGGCTTGCCGGTTTTCCGGTCGAGTGCCCAGAGGAAATTGCGATGGGTGAAGAAGACGCGGTCCTTATATACGGTCACGCCGCGATGCCGGTAGCGCCGCGTGGGCGCCTGGCCGTTGTTTGGGTCGAAGTTCCAGACCTCGCGCCCCGTCTCCGCATTCACGGCGACCACCCGAAGCTTGGGCGTGGTGGCATAGAGGATTCCCTCCACTACGATGGGGTTGCTCTGCATCTCCGAATCCTTGAACGCGTCGTGGCTGTCGAACGTCCAGGCCACCTGGAGGCGGTTCACGTTGGCCGGAGAGATCTGGGTCAGGGGCGAGTAGCGAATGTTGTCCGGACCGCCGTTGACGGGCCACTGAACATCCGCGGCGCTCGCGCACAGGACCAGGGAGAGCCAATAGATCAGCTTGCGAATAGGGAGGCTCACGGTTAAGCATTATGACGCATTACAAGACCGCGGAACTTTTGGCAGAGAAGTTACGTTCCGGTAGTTTGGGTTTACGTGGCACGGGCATTCTTGCCTGTGTTGGTTTCCAGGCGGTAAGAAAAACCAACACAGGCAAGAATGCCCGTGCCACAACGGTGGGGGGAACGGGAATGAGCTTTTTTCAGGACATCAAATTCGGTGCTCGCCGTCTGTTGCGCGAACCAGGATTTACATCCGTCGTGGTGATCGCCCTGGCACTGGGGATCGGCGTCAACACCACCGTCTTCACCTTGGTCAACGCCGTCCTCTTCCGCGGACTTCCTTTCGAACAGTCGGATCGCGTGATGTACCTCTCGTCTAACGACCCCGCCAAGAACCGTACCGACATCCGCGTGTCCTATCCGGACTTCCGCGACTGGCGGGCCGAGTCCAAGACGTTCAAGGGTCTGGCCGCATTTTCGCAGATGGGAATGGTGATCAGCGACACCAACGCGCCCGAACGATACAACGGCCCGCGTCTGACTGCCAGTACCTTCTCGCTCATCGGCCAGAAGCCGATGCTGGGGCGCGACTTTCTGCCTGACGAGGACCGCCCGGGCGCCACGCCTGTCTGCATCCTCGGGTATGCCATCTGGGAGAACCGCTACGGCCGCGACCCGAACATTTTGGGCCGGAGCATCCGCATCAACGATGTTGCCACCACCATCGTCGGGGTGATGCCCCGGGGTATGAAGTTCCCTGAGACTGCCGAGCTGTGGATCCCGCTGGTTCCCACCGCCGAATTCGAAAAACGCGAGGAGCGCAATGTGCGGGTATTCGGCCGCCTGGCCGACGGCGTCCCACTCGCCAAAGCGCGCAACGAAATGGAACTGATCGGCCGCCGCCTGGAGAAGGACTATCCCAAGTCGAACCAGGGAATCGTGACCACCGTGATCCCCTACAACGACGAGTTCAATGGCGGTCAGATCCGCATTGTCTTCCTGGCGCTGCTGGGCGCGGTCGGATTTGTGCTGCTGATCGCGTGTGCGAATGTCGCCAACCTGCTGCTGGCTCGCTCGCTGGCGCGCAACCGCGAGGTCTCGATTCGAACCGCTTTGGGGGCGGGCCGCTGGCGCATCATCCGGCAATTGCTGGTGGAAAGCGTCCTGCTCGGCCTGCTGGGCGGGGCTGTTGGCCTGCTGATTGCTAAGTGGGGCGTCCGCATGTTCGACCTCGCCGTGGCCAATGTCGACAAGCCTTACTGGATCGTCTTCCGCATGGACTTCACGGTGTTCGCCTACCTGTTCGGGGTCTGCGTGGTGACGGGCATCCTGTTCGGTCTCGCGCCCGCCATTCAACTCTCCAAGGTGGATCTCAATTCCACGCTCAAGGAAGGTGGCCGCGGATCGAGCGGCGGGGCGCGAACACGCTATCTCTCGGGCTTCCTGGTGGTCACCGAGGTGGCCCTTTCGCTGGTGCTCCTGGTCGGAGCCGGGCTCATGATCCGCAGCTTTCTGAATGCGTACGACCGGACCTCGGGAATGCACGCCGAACGGTACCTCACCATGCGGCTGGCCCTGCCGGATAAGAAGTACCCCGATGCCGGCGCCCGCACCAGGTTCTACGACCAACTGGAGGCCCGCCTCGGCTCGGTGCCGGGAGTCGAGTCCGCGGCTATCGTCACGCACCTTCCCATGCAGGGCGCGTTCGATTGGAAGTTCGAGATCGAAGGCCAGGCTCCCGTGGAAGAGGGCAAAAAGTCGAATGTGTTGACGATCATCACGAGTCCCGGCTACTTCGAGACTATGGGTGTTCCGTTGGTGCGGGGCCGCGCCTTCACCAACACGGATGGATTGCCGGACAAGGGCGCGGCCATCGTGAACCGCCGCTTCGCGGCCAAATACTGGCCCGGCGAAGATCCGCTCGGCAAGAGGCTGCGGGTGTTGTGGGATACCGCGCCCGGAGTCGACCGTCCCTGGCTCACCGTCGTAGGCGTCAGCCAGGACTTCCGCCAGAGACTCGACCGCGACGACTTCGAACCCACGATCTACGTGCCCTATCGCGCGAAGCCTGTGGGGGGCTACGCCATTCTGGTCCGTGCGGGGGTGTCTCCCACGTCGCTCACCAGCGCCCTGCGCAAGGAAATCCGGGCCATCGATGGCGAACTCCCGGTGTTTGGGGTCGCGACCCTGCAGGAGACCTTCCTGCAACAGCAATGGCCGTTCCGCGTCTTCGGCACTCTGTTCGCCCTCTTCGCTCTGATCGCGCTCCTCCTTTCTTCGGTGGGGCTATATGCGGTGATGTCCTACTCGGTGACGCGGCGGACCCAGGAGATCGGCGTTCGGCTGGCGATGGGCGCTTCGTCCGGAAACATCCTGTTGCTGGTGCTCTCGCACGGTTTACGGCAGTTGGGGATTGGCCTGGCGATCGGACTGGCCGGGGCGTTCGGCCTGGCCCGGGTATTGAAGAGCATCCTGGTAGGAGTGACGCCGACCGATCCGACGACCTTCGTGGCCATCTCAGTGGTCTTGATTGTGGTCGGCGTGCGGGCGTGTTGGCTGCCGGCGCGCTGGGCGATGAAGATGGACCCGACGATGGCGCTGCGGTATGAGTAGGGATTGAATCGGCCAAGAACGCCGATCCAGCGAAGCTACTTGTTCTTGAGGGCTTCGATCAACTCCTGCAGTGAATTATGCAGCGACTTCCGGCGCTCCCGTTCGCGGCGAATTTCCTCAATACTCAAGCGTATTCCGCGGCGCAGTTCCGCGCGAATACCAGCCATATCAGCGTTATGTTGACTGACATAGCGCTCCATTTCCGCGGAACGTTGTTCCTCCAGCTTGAGTTGGTATTCCGCCAACTGGTCCATGTGCTCAGCGAACCGGTCCATCCGAGTCACAATGCTCTCCATCGTCTTCTGCACGTCCATTCCTTACTGTACTCCCTCGACGAAGCGGTGGCCCGCACATGCGTCGCGTGGCCACGCGATTCCCCCAACAACGATACCGTTTCAGGCAGCGGATATTTCTCTATCGCAAAGTTCGCTGAGGTGCTTGCGTGCGGCAGCCAGAAGCTCTGCATCCTCAGCGTCCCAGATCGCCTCGCTGGTAGGGCCCTTGGCAAGATATGAGAGATTGGCGATCAACTGTCCAAAGCGCACCGAAGGGCTATGTTCGCTGAGTTCTACAAGGACACTCAACAGGTCCTGGCGTATTTGTCCGGTCATGACACATAGTCTCCTATGGTGGGCAGATGGCCGCATGGCGCCGGCAGTTCGCCGATAACCTCTACCCGGATTGTTGCTCCTGGAAGTAGTTTAGCAATGCGAGTGGCCCGCGTCACGCCGTCATAGATCATCAGGTGTCCGTCGGCGCCGCGATACACCCAAGGCTCAGGCATCCCACGGGTGAACGATCCGAACGCCGCGATCTGCCGGGCCAGTTTCACTGGGTCCGCGCCGCGAGCCCGGCTGGGAGGCAGGTGCAACGTGCGCGGATCGATGGTGAGATGTTCGGGACGCAATACTTGATCTTACCGCCCTAACCACCCCCCGCTCCCATGCGGTAGACTACACTCGATGCTGTCGCGGCCTTCCAGCCGCCACGTTTTCCACCGGGTCGTGGCCCTTTTTGCCGTTTGCCTGCCGGCGCACGCCGCCGGCGTTCCGTCCGACCCGCTTGCCCGCGAGTACAGTCACCGGGTCTGGCGGGTTCAGGACGGACTCCCGCAGAATGCCATCCGTGTCATCTCCCAAACCCCCGACGGATACTTGTGGATCGGCAGCCCCGGCGGCCTGGTGCGCTTCGACGGATCCCGCTTCTTCGTCTTTGACCGCGCCAACACCCCAGCCTTTCGCGACGATAGCATCCTGGCGCTCTGCCCCTCCCGGGACGGCTCGCTTTGGATTGGGCTGGAGGGCGGCGGGCTCCTGCAATACCGCCATAACACGTTTCGAGCCTTCGGGCCCGCCGAAGGACTGAGTAATGGATTTGTGCGAGCGCTCTACGAGGACCGCGGCGGCACTCTGTGGGTCGGCACGGACCGCGGCTTCTTCCGGCTCGCCAAGGACAGGCTGGAGCGGCTCGATGGACAAGGGGACATCCCCATCACCGCTATCACCCACATCAGCCAGGAGCCCGATGGAAAGATCTGGGTCGCGGCCGGCATCGGCCTGCTGCAAGTGGAGGGCGTCGCTATCTATCGGATCCAGCCTGGCAGCAAAACACTGACCGGCCTCCGATCTCTCCACGCCAGCTCGAGCGGCGAACTGTGGTTGTCGACGGTCGAGGGCTTAAGGCGGCTCGACCACGGGGAGGTCCGCCAGGATCCGCGGCTGGACCACGTCCGCGCCCTCACCATGTGCGACGACCACGAGGGCAACCTGTGGATCGGTACGCTCGGCGCCGGATTGGTCCGGGTGAGTCCGGGGGGAGTCGCGTTTTATCGTACTTCCCACGTCCTCCCCGACAATACAATCTCCGCGATCTTCGAGGACCGCGAGCAGAATCTCTGGGTGGGCACTCAGGACGGACTGCTTCGCCTGAACAAGAGCGTAGTCGAGACGCTCACCAGCGAAGACGGCCTGGGCGACGACAATGTCTCCACCATCTACGAGGGCCGCGATGGGGTCCTTTGGATCACCACGATTAGCGGCCAGATTTACCGGCGAGTGCATGGAAAGCTCAGCCTGTTCAGGCTGCCGGATTCGGTGGCCCATGCCCGCATGAGGACGGTTTTCGAGGACAGCAAGGGCGCGCTTTGGATCGGCACCGAGTTGGAGGGGATTATCCGCTTAGCCGGCGGCGCCGTCACCCACTTCACCACCCGGGATGGCCTGCGGAATAACAATATCCGGGTATTCTACGAGGATCGGAAAGGCAATCTGTGGATCGCCCTGGGCAGCGGACTTAGCCGCTGGGACGGCCGCCAGTTCCACAACTATTACATCGAAGACGGGCTGTCATACGGCAGCGTAAGAGTTTTGGCCGAAGACCACGCCGGCGATCTCCTGGTCGGCACGGACGGCGGGTTGAACCGCATCCACGACGGCCGGTTCGTCCCGGATGCGAGTTTCGCTCCACTGGCCGGCGAGCGGATCTGGGCGCTTCTGGAGGACGCGGATCGCACGCTTTGGGTGGGCACGCGAGGCGGCGGCCTGTTCCGGATTGCGGGCGGAAAGTTGAGTAAGCTCACCACCCACGAGGGCCTCTTGAGCAACACCGTCTATCGGATCCTGGAGGACGCCAACCGGCATCTCTGGTGGAGTGGTCCTGCAGGAGTCTTCTCCGCCAGCCTGGAGGAGCTCAATCGGGTGGCCGATGGCGTGGCGGGGGGCGTGCTTCCGGGCCCGGCTGGGACCATCGCCGGAGTGGCTTATGGCACGGCGGAAGGCTTGGAATCCACCCAGATGAACGGAGGTTTCGGCTCGGCTGGGTGCCGAACTTCTTCCGGGGAGCTCTGGTTTCCCAGCGTCAAGGGCGCCGTGCGCATCGATCCGAATCTTTCTCGCAAGAGCCGGCCGTCGCCCGTGCTGATCGATGCGATGACCGCCGACGATCGGCCCATCCCGCTTTCCGGGCAGATCCGGATCCGCCCCGGACACGGGAAGCTGGAGATCCATTACACCGCTTGCAGCCTGCTCTCGCCCGAACAGACCCGCTTTCAGTACCTGTTGGAGGGATTCGACGAGACTTGGACCGCCGGTTCCAGCGATCGCGTGGCGCATTACACGAACCTGCCGCATGGACCCTACCGTTTTCGGGTGGTAGCCACGGATAGCGTGGCGCCGCGCCAGAGTTCCGAGGCCTCCGTCTCCTTTGTGTGGCAACCGCATCTGTACGAAACCCCGTGGTTTTATGGCTTGTGCGCGGCTCTGTTTGCCGCTTGTGGCGCCATCGCCCTTCGGATTTACGCACGGCAGACCAAGGCGCGCTATGCTGTATTGCTATCGGAGAGGACTCGCCTGGCGAGAGAAATGCACGATACCGTAATCCAAGGCTGCGTCGGCGTTTCGACGCTTCTGGAAGCCGCCTCGGGCTTCCACCCGGCAGGAGCGGGCAGGATGAAAGAGCTGCTTGACCAGGCACGCGTGCAGATCCGGCTGACGCTGGACGAAGCCCGGCAAGCCGTGTGGGATCTACGCCACGCGCAACTGGAGGGTGAACTGGCCGGCATGCTGCGCGACTTCGTGCGGCAGCTCTCGAGCGAACAGAGCGTGCCCATTCGCGTGGAACTGGCGGGCTCGCCCGTGCCGCTCGAATCCGGGACCGTTCGCAGCATGTTCCTGGTCGCCAGGGAAGCGGTTCGCAATGCGGTGACGCATTCCGCGTCGCGCCAGATCAGCATCCGGTTATGCTTCGACGCCACGGAAGTCCGGCTCGAAGTGGTCGACGATGGCCGCGGGTTCACACCGCCGGGCCGCGAGGTGGAAGCCCGCGGGCACTATGGAATCCTGGGAATGCGGGAACGCGTGGAGCAGTTGGGAGGCAGGTTTCTCCTGCACAGCAGCCCCGGAAGCGGCACCGCAGTAGTCGCGCGTCTTCCCCTCAGCGGGCGGCGGTTGCAGGAGGATTCGGAGAGAATGCGGTCATGAGCAAATCGGGGATCATACGAGTCCTGGTAGCCGACGATCATCCGGTAGTCTGTTACGGGCTCTCGGCCATCATCAGCGCGCAGCCGGATATGGCGGTGGTGGCGCAAGCGCCCGATGGAAGGGAAGCCGTCGCACTTTTCCGGAAGCATCAACCGGATATCATTCTGATGGATCTGCGCATGCCCGGGATGGGCGGTGTGGAGGCGATACGAGCCATCCGTGCGGTGAGTCCCGATGCCGGCATCATCGTGCTGACCACTTACCAGGGGGATGAAGATATTCACCGCGCCCTGACCGCCGGGGCGCAGGCGTATCTGTTGAAAGGAATGGCTCACGACGAGTTGCTGGAGGCCATCCGCAGCGTTCATGCGGGCATACGGTACCTGCCGCCGCCGGTGCTGAAGAGCCTTGCGGAGCGGCTCCCCGGCTCGGAACTAAGCCCGCGCGAATTGGACATCCTGCGGCTGATCGTAAAAGGTCTGAGCAACAAACAGATCGCCCAGCACCTGGGCATCACGGAAGGCACCGTGAAGTGGCACGTGAACATTGTGCTCAGCCGCTTGAACGTCAGCGACCGGACCCAGGCCGCCGTCGCCGCCCTGCATCGCGGCATCGTAGAGTCGTAGGGTATGCTTTAGCTTGCCCAACCCTAATGAACTGGGTAAGCTAAAGCATACCCCACGGGTGTTAAACTGGGAAATCAACTGGCGGGAGCGCAGATCGGCAGCCTGCCATTTGAGGTCTCGTATATGCAATTCAATCACCCGTTGACCGGCGAAGGGCTCGACCAGTTTCTGAAGGACTGGACCAAGGCCTCCCAGGAGACACCCGTAGCCGGGTAGTTTATTCCCACACATGTCGAGTCTGGGTTTGTCCTTTACGGCGGCGGAACAGGTCACGCTCGCCCTGGCCGTTGTGCTGGTAGTCCTGCTCTCGGTGATTGGGTATCGGGCGTGGAAACGCTCGCGCATCACCCCGGAAGAACGCGAGCGGATGCGGCGCGACGCCCTGGTGGCGGCGGGCAAGATGGGCGATGCCACTCTGATCGAGATCGGCGACGACCTTCTCCTTTACTCCTACGACGTTCGCGGAATCGAATACACCGCCACCCAGGACATCGCGCTTCTCAAGCAGTACATGCCTTCGGATCTCTCCGCCCTGGCCTCGGTTTCCGTGAAATACGACGCGAGAAATCCCGCCAACTCCATCGTCCTGGCCGAACACTGGACCGGTCTGCGTATCCACAAGCTGAGCTGAGCTGTTATCCCACCAGGAGAATCTTCGTGTACACCACTTCGAAGCCCAGCCGCTCATAATTCCGCTGCGATGCGCTGCCAGGCGCCGTCGACGCCATCGCCAGGTCGCAGCCTCGCGCCAGGCCTTCGTACAGGCGCGCGGAAATCAGTTCCCGATGCAGCCCGCCACGGCGGAACTGCGCAATGGTGCTATCGGCAAACAGCACCGCAAGCCCGTCCCGCACCGACAGTGCCGCGGCGCCGGCCGGATGGCCATTCTCCGAAGCCGCGAGGTAACACAGGGCTCCCGGCATGGCAAAGATCGCGCGCCCCACATCCATCTCCTCGGTAGTCAACTCCCGCTGCTCGAAGAAGCCACACCCCACGGTGTGCGACCACAGGTCGTCCTCACCCGCGAGGGCCCTGCGCACCCGCGGTGTGAGCCCGATTTCCGCTCCCGCCAACCGCTTGACCAGGACGTTGTTGAATTCCGTGACGCGGTAGCCGCGCTCCGCCAGCGCCTGGAGCAGTCCGGGGTCTGCCAACGGGCAGAGATCCACCACCACCCTGGCGCCGCGGCTTCGAAAGAAGGCTTCCATGGCACCAATTTCCGTCTCTCTTACCGGGCCGTTGAGACCCAGACCGACGGCCTGGGTCAATGGGGAATCCGCGCCCACGAAGATGGCGCAGCCGCCAGCCACCTCCAGCACAGCCGCGCCCTCCCCGGTGCTGCATCCCCGGGCATTCGCCGCCTCGGCCGCCTCCAGCCGCCGTGCCAGGAGCGCATCGGCAAAAATCATCGTTCCTCCTGTGACAGTATGGCTCATGTGCGCATCATATAAGTATGGCGACCCAAACCTTGCATCTTTCGGTCCTGGGAATGACGTGCAAAAACTGCACGCGTAGCGTGGAGCGCACTCTGGCGTCCACTCCCGGCGTGACCAAGGCCTCCGTGGATCTCCAGGCGGCCAGCGCCACCGTGGAATATGACGCGGACCTGGTGAAGCCCGAAGTGCTGGCCAACGCCATCCGCGACCTCGGATATGAAGTGCCGGCGTAGCGTAGGGTATGCTTTAGCTTGCCCAGCCAGTTTTGACCTCTGTAACGGCAGAGTTCGGCCACCGATGTTGGAGACCAATGAAAACCCTCGCACCGCAACGCGTAGACCTTCCAGTATCCGGAATGACTTGCGCCGCCTGCGCCCGCGCCATCGAACGGAAACTCGGGAAGACCGTCGGCGTGGACCGGGCCAGCGTGAACTTCGCCACCTCCACCGCGACGGTAGAGTATGACCCCAGTCAGGTGAAGCTAGCCGATTTCATCGAGGCAATCGAGGGCCTCGGCTACGGTGTTCCGCAGACCGAACCGCCGGCCGGCTCCGAGGATGCGGTCTACCGATGGAGGTTGCTGGTCGCCGTAGTCTGCGCCATCCCGGTGATGGCGCTCGGCATGATGCACGGGAGCCCGTGGATCCAACTGGCGCTGGCCTTGCCGGTGATCGTCTATTCGGGCGCCCCTGTTTATCAGGCGGCCTGGACGGCCCTTCGGCACCGCTCGGCCAATATGAACACGCTGATCGCGCTGGGCACCGGCACGGCGTTGATTTACTCCCTCTACGAGACGTTCCACGGCGGCCACGAGGTCTACTACGAAGCTGCGGCCGTGATCATCGCGCTGGTCTTATTGGGCCGCACCCTGGAGAGCCGGGCGCGCGGCCGCGCCTCCGAGGCCATCCACCGGCTCATGGACCTCCAGCCGCCCGTCGCGCGCGTAATCCGCAACGGAGCGGAAGTCGAGACGCCCGTGGAGCAGGTTCGGGCCGGCGACGTGGTGGTGGTGCGGCCGGGCGAGCGCATTCCGGTGGATGGCACGGTGATCGACGGCGAATCCTCGGTGGACGAATCCATGCTCACGGGCGAAAGCATGCCGGTCGACAAGCTCCCGGGCGGCTCGGTGTTCGCGGGCACTATCAACCGATCCGGCAGTGTCCGCTACGAAGCCACCAAGGTGGGGCGCGGTACGGTCTTGCAGCAGATGGTGGAGTTGGTGAAACAGGCGCAGGGATCGCGCGCGCCAGTGGCCCGCCTGGCCGACGTGGTGAGCGGCTATTTCACGCTCGGCGTATTGCTGGCCGCGCTCGTCACCTTCTTGGCCTGGCTCTGGTTCGCGCCGTTCGCCACCGCCATGGTGAACGCTGTGGCCGTGCTAATCATCGCCTGTCCCTGCGCCCTGGGGCTGGCCACCCCCACCGCTATTATGGTGGGGACTGGGCGGGGCGCCGAGCACGGCATCCTGATCAAGGGCGGCGAGGCCCTGGAAATGGCGCACAAGATCGACACCATCGTACTCGACAAGACCGGAACCATCACGCGCGGCAAGCCCGAGGTGGTCCGGGTGTCTCCCGCCGCGGGTTACTCCGAGAACGAGTTGCTGCGACTCGCGGCCTCGGCCGAGCGCTACTCCGAGCACCCTTTGGGCAAAGCGGTGGTGGAAGCAGCGGCCGCGCGCGGCCTGGTGCTGGAAGACAGCACTCAGTTCCAGGCGCAGGCCGGGCACGGCGTCCGGGCGCTGATTGGGGGACGCGTCGTCGTGGCTGGCCGGCCGGGTATCACCGTGACGGTGGATGGCGCTCCCGCAGGTACCATTGATGTCGCCGACTCGATCAAGCCCGAGGCCGCCGAGGCGGTGCGCCGGTTCCACGCCATGGGCCTCGAAGTCTGGATGATCACCGGAGACAACCGCGCTACAGCCGAAGCCGTGGCGCGCGAGGCAGGAATCGACCGGGTGCTGGCCGAGGTATTGCCGGACCAGAAGGTCGCTGAGGTAAAGAAGCTCCAGGCCGCCGGTAAGCGGGTGGCCATGGTAGGCGACGGGATCAACGATGCTCC
>PMTT01000405.1:0-33934 GCA_003167275.1 Bryobacterales bacterium
AGCGCCAAAATTGAAGCAAAAACTGGGGTTATTCCGATATCCCCGGTCTAAGCTACCCTCAAAACCAGGCCGAACCGGCCTAACTCGTTGAATTTATGTATAGTTGGCCGTGGTTCTAAAATAGCCACACCCATGTCAATTGACCAAATACGCGATTCCGGGGATGGTTCTGGCTCTGTTGGTACCCGGATTACCGCACTGTTACGCGGCGGATCAGCCGCTTCAGTTTGAAGTGGCAACGGTCAGACCGTCACCGGCACGGGCGCCGGGGACGCCCCGAGGGAGGATGGGTTGCTTCGGCGGACCGGGGTCGAGCGACCCGATCCGTTTCACCTGCGCCAACGCCAGCGTGTCCCTCATGGTGATCCAAGCATATGATCTGAGGGCAGATCAGATTCGGCCTCCAGCTTCTGACGACGTGACCCAATTCAATGTGGAGGCGCAGGTGCCGTCCGGAGCCACGGCGGAACAGGTCAAAGCGATGCTGCGGAACCTGCTGTCTGAGCGCTTCAAGCTTGCGTTTCATCACGCGAGTGCTGAGGTTAAAGGGTATGCCCTGATTGTTGCAAAGAGCGGGTTGAAAATGAAAGAATCGGCTCCGGATCCTCCGTCCACAAACGCGAAAAGCGATGGCCCAAGAGCCGCGCCCGGCCCGGTCAAGGACGCGGACGGGTTTCTCTATTTACCCGTTTCCGGGGGCTTGACGGTGTCGAGGGCGAACGGACTGACGCGCTGGGTGGGCCGTAATGTTCCGGTGGATGCGGGAGCAGGGGACGTTCGCTTAACCGGTTTATTACATTCACTCACCGACCAGCCGGTAATTGACTCGACCGGGCTGAGAGGAAAGTATGATTTCGTCTTGACGTTTAGCTCGGACAGTGCCGTGGGAGAGAGGGAGCCGGCTCGCGTGCCGGCGTCGCCGTCGGACGATGGCGGCATTCCACTGCCCGTCGCCGCCGGGCCTACGGTCTTCCAAGCCCTAGAGGAACAACTCGGACTCAAAATGGAGTCACGGAGAGTCGTGATCGACATATTCGTGATCGACCACAGAGAAAAAGCGCCGGTCGAGAATTAGTTGCGGTTATGTGAGCTTAGTCATGAAACGCTGGAGTTTGCGATTCAAGAAATCCGCGTGCTCTGTCGACGGCTGCTTCATCGAAGCGCGTGCTTGCGGATTAGCTCACATTCGTCTCCACTACGAGAAAATGTTCCGAACCGCGATTGAAACTGGTAATACGGTAGAGACAATCGTTGACGACATGCCGTAGTGCTTGGTTACGTCGCCCTCCGTAACAGAAACCGTTTCGTGCCTCTGGTTCACCACCCAAAAGCTGACGCAACCGTTCTGCATGCAAATCAGGCGTTTATCCTCTATCTCCTCCGCAGTGTTGCTGGGCGATAGGACCTCTACAACCAGATCAGGTGCACCCATCAGATACTGATCGTCGGGAGTGGCGGCTTCTCGTACTGCCGGGATGTAGGCGACATCGGCTTTCCACACCTCATGCTCCGGGGTAGGGCGGAAGGCCATCTCCACTTCCACAACGCCATCTTCGCCGAAAATCTGGATGAAGAGTTTTGGAAGTTTCCTCTGAGTGCGCTGATGACCCCGTTTCGGTGGCGGCATGGTGACAACCTCTCCGTGATGAAGTTCAAGATGTCCCTCAGTTGGGTCTGCGAACTTCAAATACTCCTCAACGGTTACAAGCCCCGTGCTGGTGCTCATGCGGACCTCCGTCGCTTGTCTATTTTACCTCTTGCTCGGCCGGCAGATTGGCCGAACTTCAGGAGCGGTGGCAACGCGCCAAGCGCCCCGATGAGTCGGGGCGCGGCAAGCACGAGTGCTTGCGCCACGGTAGGCGCGGCAAGCACGAAGGCTTGCGCCACGGTACGTCATTCGTATTTCAAGGCGCGGACGGGGTTGATGCGGGAGGCTCTCCAGCCGGGGACTAGCGCCGCGGCGGCGGCTACCAGGGCCAGGATTGCGGCGGCCGCGGCGAAGATCGTGGGATCGGCGGGCTTGACTCCGAAGAGTTGCGATTCCACGTAGCGGCTTAACGCCCACGCCCCGGCGAGGCCGATGACAATTCCAGCGGCGGCCATGCGGCCGGCGTCCCATAGGACCATACGCAACATCGCGGCCGGGCGCGCGCCGAGCGCCATGCGAATGCCGATTTCGGGNNCGGATTTCCGCGGAGACTGCGGAATCGGAGCCCGAGGCCCGGACGTAATACGTGAGGCGGTCGGGCTTGTCGGGCCACTGCGAGTACGGATGGTACAACGTTTCCTTCTGTTCGTCGTGGGCGGTGGGGTGGATGTCGGCGACCACGCCGACGATTTCGCGGTCGAGCACCGGGTGATTGCTGCCGCCGATCATCAGGTGGCGGCCGAGCGGGCTCGATCCCGGGAAGTACTTTTTCGCAAAGGCTTCGTTCACCACTACGACCTTTTCCGGCGACAGGAAATCGCGCTCGGAGAATTCGCGGCCGGCGCGCAGCGGGATGCCGAGCGCATGGAAGTAGCCGGGGCCGGTTCCCGCCATCGACCCTCCCACAGACTCGTCGCCCTTGGGCGTGTAACCCTCGATGGTCAGGTTGCTGCCGCGCCCGCTGTTGGAGAACGGCCCACAATCGGCCGCGGTCACGGCAGTCACGCCCCCCAGAGATGCAAGGCGTTGCTCCAGGTCGTGGTAGAAGGCCACGGCGGGCTGCAGTTGCGGGCGGCTCAGGGTGGCGTTGACATTGAAGATGAGCAGNNAACAGGCCGGCGCCGACCATCAGCAGCAGGGAGAGCGCGACCTCGGCCGT
The DNA here is from genome assembly GCA_003167275.1 of Bryobacterales bacterium. Taxonomy (GTDB): domain Bacteria; phylum Acidobacteriota; class Terriglobia; order Bryobacterales; family Bryobacteraceae; genus JAIQFL01. Next base: position 2,808 of record PMTT01000405.1, read on the forward strand.
GACCAGTGCCTGGCGGAAACGCGCGGCGCCGCCCGCGACGTTCAACGCCTGGTCTTTGAGGACGCCGGCGACATCGGCGCGCGAGGATTGGAGCGCCGGAATGAGTGCGAACAGCAGTCCGCTGGCCACCGAAACGGCGAGATTGAAGCCCAGAATGCGGAGGTCCAATTGGGCGGTGACCCAGTTGCCGGCGTAGTCGCTCGGCAGCACGTGCATCAGTGCTTTGATCAGCCACACCCCCAGCGCCAGGCCGAAGAGGCCGCCAGTTATGAAGAGCAGCAATCCCTCCGCGAGCAGTTGACGGATGAGGGCGGCGCGGCCTGCGCCCATGGCCAGGCGGATCGCGATCTCGCGCTGCCGCCCGGCGGCACGTGCCACCATGAGCCCGGCCACGTTGGCGCAGGCGATGAGCAGCACCAGGCCGACCATCGCCATCAGCGCGACGAGCGGCTTCTCCCACTTGCGGCGCAGTTCGTTGATGCCCTGCGAGGCGGGGCGCACTTCCAGTTTGTGGTTGAGGAATTCCGTGCGGTCGCGCTGGTTGTGCCAGTTGAGCTGCGCCATTTCGGATTCGTTCACCGAGTGATAGGCTACGTCGGTGGCGGCCTGGGCCTTGGGCAGCGTGACGCCCGGCTTGAGGCGGGCGAGCATGGTGAGCCAGCGGAAGTCCCAGGTTTCCAGAACGTCCCAGGTGGGCCTTACGACCTTCTGCATGGCGATGGGCACGAAGAGCTCGGGCGACTCACCGGACATCAGTCCGTTGAACTTCCGATCAGCGACCCCGATGACCACCATGGGGTGGCCATTCACGCTGACGGTCTGATTCAGGATCGAAAGCTTGCGGCCGTAGCGGCTCGACCAGTAGCTGTGGCTTAGGACGAGGACCGGGTGGGCGCCAGGTGCGCCGTCGTCGTCCGGGGTGAGGACGCGTCCAGCGGCGGCGCCAATGCCGAGCGTCTGGAAGAAGTTCCCGGAGACGACTTCGGCGGAGACGGGCTCCGCATTACCCTGATAGGACAGCGTGACGCCGGCGCTGGCGCGCGCGATCAAGCTGAAGGCCGGGTCGCGGTCGCGCAACGCACGGTACTCGGGATAGGAGAAGACACTTTCGAAGTTGTCGCTTTGGCTCGATCCGCTGCGAGAAAAATCGGTGTGGAGCAGCACCAGGCGCTCGGGGTCGGGCACGTTGAGGGAGCGCAGGACTACCTGGTCGAGCAGGGAGAAGATGGCGGTATTGGCGCCGATCCCGAGTGCCAGTGAGAGCACGGCTACTACGGTGAAGATAGGGCTGCGCCGCAGGGTGCGCAGGGAGAAGGCGAGGTCCTTCCGCATAAGACTATTAGAGCAGAATCGGTCAGGCAGCCGGATTTGCCCCAAGGGGGACTGCGGGACGATCCGAAATTGCGTCGAGACGAGTCTCGACGCGGCAGACACGAGTGTCCGCGCCACGGTCTACTTGGCTGTTCGCGCTACTGTGTGAATGGTCAGTTCCACCTTGTCACTCACGCGGAGGAGGAAGGTGCTGGGGTTNNCCGTGGATGGCGAACATGCCGTGGAGTTGCACCTGGGAAGTGCCCTGCAAGGCGACCTTGCCCTCCACGCGGTCCGGGCGGAAGACGATCTCGCGATACTGATCGCTCTCCAGAATGTTCTTGTGCATGCGGCGGTCGCGCGCCTCGCTGCCGCTCTCGCCGCTGGTGGCGTCCACCACCAGTTCGCCAGAGGCCTTGCCGGTGGCGGTATCGAAGCGAATGTTTCCGCGGGTCAGCGCGAACGTCCCGTGTACGGTGTGGAGCACGTCGCCCAAGGTGAATTCCACCTTGGTGCGATCCGGATCGATCTGAAGGGCGGTATCCTGGGCGGGAATCGTCGCCGCGCCCATCAGCAGGACAGAGCAAGTAACAAAGGGGACAAACAATCGCACAGTTTTCATCATAGAGTGACCAAACGCGATCTGAGAAACAGGGTCGAAAAACGGTGGCAAGCCAATCCCGGTTGCAGGCCGCCTTCAGGCGGCTGACAGACGACAAAAAACGATCGTCTGTCCCACTGGGCTCGGGACCGGCTGAAAGCCGGTCCGCGGGCTGGATAGCCCGCCCCACAGGTTTTCATCATGCACCACAAATTCTCATCATAGAGTTACGAGACGCCAGCCTAGAGACAGACCCTTTGTAAAGAAATCGAACATCGAGGCTTCACCCACATGCATCGCCAGCATGCCGGCGAAGAGGTGCGGGTGGGAAGCCATGGCGCGGAGTGTGCGGCGGCGCAATCGGCCGCGGTTGTCGAGGAACAGCATCAGGTCCGCCATGAATTCCGGGCGCTTGCCGATGCGGCGGTGCTCGGCCTGGTAGAGCCCCAGGTCGTCCGCTTCCAGCGCCCCGGCCAGGGCCACGGCGTGCTGAAACAGCAGGCACAGACCTTCGCCGGTAATCGCATCTACCGAGCCGGAGGCGTCCCCGACCAGCGCCACGTTGCCCCGGCAAACNNNNGGGCCGACCGGCGTGATGTAGAGCTGGCAGCCATCGCCCCAATGAATCTCCATGAACTCGCTCCAGGCCGGCACGGCGTAGTGACGCCGGAAGCCGAAGCGGCGGCTGTCCCTTTCGCAGGCGTCGAGTCCCGCCCATCGGCGGACCGGCGAATGGCCCCCGTCGGCGCCCACGATCCAGCGCGCGCGGATGGTGCGGTCATCGGCCTGCACGCATCCGTCCGCGATGCCGGTGACTCGCACGCCCCACGCCAGGTTGACACCCGCGTCGGCGGCCTGTTCGACCATAAGGTGGTGTAGCGCGGTACGGCGCAATCCGAGACCGTGGCCGTTGGGAAAGGCCGCTTCCACGTGGGTCGAACTGCCCGCCCCGCCGTCGCAGAAACGGATGCCGCGGAAAGGTTGCGCCCCTGTGCCTTCCAACTCGATTCCGAGCGACCGGGCGGCCAGCACCCCATCCGGCATGATGCCCTCGCCGCAAGCCTTGTCGATGGGGGGAACCGAGCAATCCGCGAGCGTGACGGTAAAGCCGCGCCGGCGGGCGGCAATCGCGGCCGCCAAGCCTGCCGGACCGCCTCCAATCACAAAAACGTCCGTGGAACGGGGGAGCGGGCTCACCGCGGAGTGCTCCGCAAAGCCAGGGGCTCCAGCCGGGCGATTTCCTGCCGGTACAGGGGGTTGCGAGGATACTGAGCCGCCAGGCCGATGAGCAGGTCTCTGGCTTGGCCGTTGTTGTTATCGCGGATCGCCGCGACTGCCAGCATCATCTTGGCGAACGGCGCAAGGTAGCGGCCCCTCTCCGCGGTCAGTTTGAGCTTTTCGATGCCCAGGGCGCGATCGGTCTGGCCGCCTCCGATGCGCAGAAGCCACCGAATGGCTGCCGGCTTGACGCTCAGCATGTAATTCTCGACTCCCACCGCAATCCAAGCGTCGTAACAGGTCGGGTCGGCGGCCAACAGCTTCTCGGCGAGCGCGCGGCCGGCCTTCATCTTTTGGAACGATACGCTGTAGCGCTTTTCAATCAGAGCGGAATAGTCGGATTCCAGGCCGTTGGTCAGAATGGTGGCAAACATAGCGTTTTGGTCGCTCGACTGCGCGCGGGCGGCGAGGGTGCGGCTCGCCTGGAGTGCAGCCAGGAAGTTGCGCTTCAGCTCGGGATCGGGCGAGAGCTTGTTATCGGTGATGAAGTGCTGATCGTGGGTGAAGAATTCGGATTGCAGAATGTGCAGGCGGTCGAACTCGGAAAACAGGTACGCCGCGGCATCGGACACCGGACCGAGGGGGTCGTCGGGCTTCTGGCGCTCCCACTCCTGGAAGTTCTGGTGTGCTTCGGCGAACTCCCGGTTGTACATATGCCGATAGCCCTGGTCGAGCAGGGTCGGCTCAGGGTGCGGCGTGGTTGCAGCGGCTGCGGCAACCAGGCAAGCGGAGATGAGGAAACAAACTTTATAGGCCATGATTAAACGTTGACGGCACGGCGAGCCAGGCCCAAAGCCTCGCTCCAGAAAGACGTAGAGTTGTGGACGAGATCGACCGCTTTGCCGATGGCCGAAACGAACTCGGCGATCTGGGGCTCTGTGACCACTAGCGGTGGGGCGACCTTGAGCACCATGAAATCGTTTCCGCAGATCTGCGTGAGGATTCCATGGTCTCGGAACAGGCGCATCACCAGAACCTGTCCGAACATTCCGGTGTGGATCCGGCGGAAGGTTTCGAAGGCGACCCGCAGACGAAGCTGCCTGGGCGCGGTGAATTCGATTCCCGAGAGCATGCCGGCGCCACGCACGGCTTTCACCATCTCGTAAGGCGCGAGGCGGGCTTTCAATTGACGGCGCAGTTCCTCACCGAGGCGGGTGGCGCGCTCCCCGAGCGAGCAGCGCTCCAGCACGTCGAGCGTCGCGAGGCCGGCTCGCATGGCCAGGCCGTTTTCGCCGAAGGTGGAGGCGTGGACGATGGAGCGTTTCAGCGAACTGTAAACGGAATCGGAAACGGCGTCGGAGGTGAGCAGCGCGCCCACGGGGATCAGCCCTCCGCTGAGCGCTTTGGCCAGGACCACCATGTCCGGCTCTACGCCGAAGCGGTGCGCCGCCAGGAATTCGCCAGTGCGGTACATGCCGGTTTGCACTTCGTCGAGCACCAGCAGCGTCCCGGAGCGGCGGCAGAGGCGCTCGGCGGCCTTCAGATAAGCGGGCTCCGGCACGCGGATGCCGCCCTCGGACTGGATCGGCTCCACGATGAAGGCGGCGAATTGCTTGGTGGCGAGTTTCTCTTCCAACGCTTCGATCGAGCCGAACGGGACGCCTTCGGCGCCGGGAAGCAAGGGGCCGAATCCTTCCCGCCAGAAGGGATCGCTCATCAGCGAGAGCGCTCCGCAGGTGAGGCCGTGAAAGGCGTGGTCCGCATAGAGCAGGCCGGTGCGGCCGGTGGCGGCTCGCGCGAACTTGATGGCAGCTTCGATTCCTTCGCTGCCCGAGCTGCAAAAGAACACGCGGTTCAAACGGCCGCCGGCGCGCTGGCAGAGACGCTGGGCCAGTTGACCCGCGAGCGCTGGAACGTGGCTCTGCAGCATAGCGGGACCGCCGCGCTCCAATTCATCTTTCAGAGCGGCAACTATGGACGGGTGGTTGTGTCCGGTATTGTGCACGCAGTAACCAGAAAGGTAATCCAAAATGCGGCGCCCGTCTGTAGTAAACAGCTCACAGCCCGAGCAGCGGTCATAGGGCACATTCATCTGCAACAGATTCAGCAGCCGGACCCACTGGGGATTCACGTGTTCGGCGTAAAGACGATCGAGCGATGGAACGGCCGCGGCGACGACAGACATTCTCTTCCTTCCGAGCGCAAGTGGACAGCAGTTACTAGTAGTGACGGATGCATGCCGGATGCCGTTTCCACGGCGGCCCTGCGAAGGTGCGGGCAACTGCGCGTAACTCGTTTAAAACACGATGATAACCCTATTCCGAAAATGGTATCCGATAGCCCTTTTGAGGGGGATGGCGGCGTGCGCGCGGGTGGCGAAATGTCACCGTGTGAAGAACATTTCTTGCCCGTGAAGTGTGGCGGGCTGCTAGTGTAGCCTTTCCAGGCTGCGGACCGGCCTTCTTGCCAGGCAGGATTGCCCTGCCTCACCTGGCCTACTTCTTCTCCGCTTCCGCAATCGCAAACAAGTGCTTCATCCCGCGCACCAGCAGCAGATCGCCCGCCAGCGCAGGCGTTGCCAGAATCGGCTCGCCAATGGGATTCTTGGCGAGCAGCTCATACTGTGCGCCGGCCTTGATCACAAACACATCCCCATCTTCGTTCGCGGCGTACAACTTCCCCGCCGCCGCGATCGGCGACGCGACAAACGACACGCCAGTCCCTACCCGCTGCTGATACACGCGGTTCCCGGTCTTCGCCTCATACGCCACCATCACGCCGTTGTTGTTGACCGTGTAGAGGTGGTCGCCGTAAACGATCGGTGAGGGCAGATAGACGCCGCCGCTCTTCTTGCTCCACGCGATGGCGTCGCTCGAGTCCTTGCCGTCCTTCAACGTCAGGTCGCCGGTCGACCCGATCTTGATGGCGTAGATCGGCTGCACCGGAGGATAGCCGGCACTGACGAAGATCAAACCGTTGGCGGAAACCGGCGTCGTGCAGGCGATCTCCGAATTCGGTCCCAACGTCCAAAGCTCCTTGCCCGTATCGGCATCGTAGCCGCGGATCGCCTTAGTTGCGTTGGTCACCAACTCCGTCTTGCCATTGCCCGGAACCAGCGTCGGCGTACCCCAGGCTGGAATCTCGGCGCGCGCCGTGCGCCAGATCTCCTTGCCATCCTTCAGGTCGAACGCCGCCACAAACGAGTCCTTCTGGCGGTCACACTGCACGATCACGGTGTTTTTGTAGATCACCGGAGAGCTCGCCGCGCCCCACTCGGAATCCGGGTCGAAAAACCATCCGGCGTTCTGCAGGCCGAGGTCCTTCTTCCACAGCAACTTCCCCTCGACCGAATACGCCACCAACCCTTCCGAACCGAAATATGCCACCACCACCTTGCCGTCGGTGACGGGGGTCGGGGAGGCTTGTGACGACTTGGGATGCCGCTTGGTCTTAGGCACCCCCTGGTACGCCAACTGCTCCCATAGCACTTTGCCGGTCTTCTTGTCGAGAGCGAAGACCTTCCACTGATGCGGGCTGCGGTCGGCCGCGGAATCGGTGTCGCCGTAGAGCCCGGTGCGAAACGCCTGTTTGGGATCGCTGGAAATGGCGGTGGTCACGAAGATCCGGTCGCCCCACACCACCGGGGAAGAGTTGGCGAGCCCGGGGATCTCCGCCGTCCATAGAATATTCGTTCCCTTGACGGCATCCCATTCGACAGGCGTGTGGGTGCCGTTGCCCACTCCGGATCCCGAGGGACCGCGGAATTGCGGCCAATCTCCATCCGCGGCGGCACAGACCAGGGCCGCGGCACAGACCAAAGCCAGGAGCCTGCAGGCGAGCTTCAACTTCGTGATCTCTTTGTGCCTCACTTCGACACCGCCTTCTTGAACTTAATATTCTGACCGCCCTGCTTCAACGTGAAGCTATCGGCGGAATCGAACTCGACTTCGATCTGCGCCGGCGCGAATGCGAATCGCGTGGCACTCAGGGCCTTGGTCAGGAACTCCGGCTGACCGGTCGCCTGGAGATAGAGCTGTCCTTCTTTTACAAACACCTTGATATCGAGCGGAATCGTCTCAGTCTTATAACTGCCCGTGTAGGACTCGAGCACTTTGGCATCCACCACCACCGGTGGCGCGGGCTCGTGCGCGCCCGCCTTCTTCAGCAAATCGGCCACTTCCGCTTGCTTCCCCGTGAGTGCACCTTCATAGGCCTTGTCGAGCGACGCCTGGCTGGGCTTGCCGTTCTCCAGGACCGCTTGCACCAGTTCGGCGCGGCCGGTACTGGCAACGTCCCCCAACGCCTGGTCCGGATTGGACGTCTTGCTNNGGGAGCCTTGTAGAATGTGTCCTTCACATCCGAGGTGGCGCCTTTGTCGAGGAGAAACTTCACCACCTCCTCGTGCCCGTTCATGGCCGCCAGGTAAAGGGGGGTCTGGCCGTACGGCGTCTTGGTTTCGATCGCCGCCCCCTTTTCGAGCGCCGCCTTGGCAGCGGCCAGATCTCCCGCCCGCGAGGCCGAGAGAAGATCTTCGTTGGCGTCCCACGCAAACGCGGTGAACGCGGAAGCTAAGACAAGGAAGGCTATCAGTCGCATGATGACTCCGCAAATGTTAGTGTACTCCGGGAGCCGGGCTATCGGGCACGTAGTGGGGCGGACCCCCTGGTCCGCGCGGGACGCCCTCGTCCCGCTGTCGACCATTGATCCATATTCGGCCCGAGGCCAAAAGGCCGACGTGGGCGTCGGCCGCGGACCAGGGGGTCCGCCCCACAGATGCCAAATGGCCGGCTGAAAGCCAACACCCGATCACGGCCGGCTGCGAACGTCGTAGCACCACAATGCGCCCAGGTCGCGAAAATATAGACGGCCATCGGCGACCACCGGATAGCTCCAGGCCCGCTCTTTTGAGTCCTTCCGCTTGGGCTGGCCCGCCGGCGTGAAGCGGCCCTTCTCCCGGTAGGCGGCGGGGCTCGCCTCGGCCAGGGCCACGTCGCCATTCTCGCCGTGGAAGTAGAGGCGGCCTTCGGCATATAGCACCGCGCCCGGCCCGATTCCTTCCGCCCGCCAGCGGATCTTGCCGGTAGAGAACACCGCCGCCACAGGCCCGTCCTGGTTGGTCCCGTAAATGGTATCGCCGAGCAACACCTGCCCGCCCAGGGTGTTGGGGACGTCGCGTTCGAAATAGACCTGCTCGGCGGAGACGCCGTCCTTCGCGGCGGCCAACCGCACGAGGCCGGCGCCGAAACGGCGCGCATTGGTGCTGTACACGAAATCGCCGTGGCTGACCGGCATCGCGATGTTCGCCGGCCCGCCGCCCGACTGCCCGTAGCGCCACAGGAACTGGCCGGTTTTGGCGTCCACGCCTATTACGCCTTTGTCGAGGAACTGCACGTACTGCCTGCGGCCGGCGGCCTCGATCACGGACGCCGAAGCGTAGCCCGCCGGTTCTCCGCCGGGCGCCGCCGATTTCCAAATCACCGCGCCAGTTCGCTTGTCGAGCGCCACCATGGTGGTCCCCTTGCCGCCCGGCGTTGCCACCAGTACGTCGCCATCGATAAGCGGCGATTCCGCGTATGCCCAGGTGCCCGGCTGCCCACCGAAATCGCGCCGGAGGCTCTTGTGCCAGAGCACTTTGCCGGACGCCGTTTCGAGGCAGGCGAGGTCGCCATCGGAACTCTGGACGTACAGCCTGTCGCCTTCGACCGTGGGAGTCGATCGGGCCATGGGATAGGACGGCTGCATATCGGGATTGCCGACCTTGCCCAGGCGGACGGTCCACAGCGTCTTTCCGTCCTCCACCGAGAGCGCCTGGACGAACTCGTTCTCCGTGCCGCGGTTGCTCATGACGAAGATGCGACCGCCGACCACGGCGGGGGCTCCGTAGCCGTCGCCGATATCGGAGAGCCGCCAGAGCAGCTTGGGTCCCTGCGCGGGCCACTCTTTGAGCAGCCCGGTCTCTTGCGAGATCCCGTTCCGTTGCGGCCCGCGGAATTGCGGCCAGTCCGCACCCCACGCGGCGGCGGCAATGACAGCGAGCAGCATGCAGGAGCCTTTCATCTTCGATCTCCTTCTAAGAGATTGTAGACCAGGACGGGTAATGCGAATGCCTGCGGCGTTCAGTGGACTGTCCTAGGCGCTGGCGGTATCGAGGCTGCGGGCCGCAAACTCGATCACGGCTTTCACTTGTTCCCGTGTCACATCGTATTGCTCGACGATTTCGTCGATGCTCATGCCGTCTTCAAGATTTTCAAAGACAAGCTGAACGGGCATCCGGCTATCCCGGAAGACCCATGCGCCGCTGACCTTGCCGGGGATGCTTTCCACTTCGGGGCACTGCGACCAATCGAGATTTGCCATATCCACCTCTTACCAGATTGTAGTCCATGAGGATAATCGCGATCAGTGGTAGTGAGAGAGCGACTGCTGAAAGCGCGTCCGCGGGCTGGATAGCCCGCCCCACATCACTTCCCATTCCGCCAGCGCAGATACCGCGCGATCGTTTCCAATTCGCCGTTCGCATAGATCCGCGTGGCCTGTTCGTGCCGCCACGAACTAGCAGCATCCAAAGCGACCTGCGACGCCGCAAACGTCCGCAAGACGGGCAGCGGACCCGTCAGATCGTAGACCCGCACCTGCGCCTCGGTCCGCTCCAACACCAGCGCGGGAAAGGGAGCCTCCGCGCTTTTGGGACGAACCGTCACGACGCGGCGAGCCATTACCTCGCGCAGGTCGGCGAACCGCTCGGCAGGAAGCACCGAGAGATCGGGGCCTACTGGCACGCCCCATCCGTCGAGTTCGTGGCACGTTCCGCAGGCGCCGGTCCGCGTGGCATCGAAGAAGAGCGCGCGGCCTGCCTTGGCGTCCGCGGTGAGCGCGCGCGGCGGTACGGCCGGAGCAGTCGGGGGCGCTGCCGGAGTGCCGCGCAACGTCATGAGGAAGGCCACCAGGTCGTCGATTTCGCGGGTCTTCAGGCGCGAAGTGAACTCCGGCATACCAGTGCCTGGAATGCCCCACGAAATCACTTTGAACATGCCGTTCAGGCTGTAGTTGTGGCCGATCAGCCGGGGCGCCCTGCCGGCCGTCCCATCGGGGCCGTGGCAATAGGGGACAGCACAGTTCTGGCGGTACAGTTGGGCGCCGCGCTCCGCGGCTCCATCCTGGGCTTGCGCGGAGGGGAGGAAAGCAATACAAGCAAAAGCAACACAGGCAAGAATGCCCGTGCTACAACGGGCACGAATCCGCGTGGTACAACGGGCAAGAATGCGTGCGGAACGGGCGACGCGGATCATCGGGGTCCCTCCGGGAGGGCGAACACGAAGAGCGCTGAGCCGCCGCGCGGGACTGGACCGGGCCACAGGGCGGCATGTGCCTGGCCGATCAAGGAGCCCCAGCCCGTCGGGGTCGCGATGTACTGGCGGCCTCCGATCGAATACGCGATCGCCGAGCCGCGGTGGCCCGCACCGGTGGGAAAGCTCCAGAGGCGCTCGCCCGTGCGCGCGTCCAGGACGAAGAAGTTCCCTTCCGGGTCGCCACTGAAGATCAGGTCGCCGGCGGTCGACAGGACCGAGGCCAGCAACCACGTGGTGGCCGGGACACTCCACTGCCGCTTGCCGCTCACCGGATCGAACGCCGCCAGGTAACTCTCCTGCTTCGCCCCAGGCGGCGGCTTCATGACCCAGTTGCCGCCAGTGAAGCCGCGGCCTTCCTGCGGATCTTCGTCGCGGACAATCAGGTCGCTGCAGATCTCGAGAACGGGGACGTACACCCAGCCGGTACGCGGCGAATAAGACGCCTGGTTCCAGCTCTTGCCGCCGATCGTGCTGGGACATAGCAGCTTGACCTTGCCGGCTTCGGGCTCATTGCGGCCCAACAGCTTGCCATCCCGCGCGATTCCCGTAATCCAGTTGTAATTCTTCACGAAAGGCCATGCGGTGAGAAACTCTCCGGTGGTGCGGTCGAGCACCCAGGTGAAGCCGCTCTTGGCCACATGCACGAGCGCCTTGCGTGTGCGGCCTTCGACGGGCAGGTCCACCAGCAGCAGTTCGTAGGAGGCGTCATAGTCCCAGACGTCTTGCGGAATCTCCTGGTAGTGCCATTTCAGTTTGCCGGTGTCCGGATCGAGGGCGATGATGCTATCGGTATATAGGTTGTCGCCGCGGCGCAGGGAGGCATTGAGGTCCGCCGCGGCATTGCCGACGCCCCAGTAGAGCAGGTTCAGATCGGGGTCGAACGAGCCGGTCATCCAGGTGGCGCCGCCGCCGTAACGCCAACTCTCACCGGGCCAGGTCTCGTGGCCCTTCTCGCCGGGGGCGGGGATGGTGTGGAAGCGCCAGCGCATCCGCCCTGTGGCGGCGTCGAAGGCGGTGAGGTAGCCGCGATGCGCCGAGTCGCCGCCGGTGACGCCGGTGATGACCATGTCCTTGACCACCAGCGGAGCGCCGGTGATGTTACAGCCGCACTGGCGCGAGTCCTCGACGTTGACGCGCCAGACTTCCTCGCCGGTGCGCTGGTCGAGAGCGACCAGGTGGTCGTCGGCAGTCCCCAGGAAGACCAGCCCGCGGCCCACGGCGACTCCGCGGTTCTGTTTGCCGTACAGGGGAATCGACTTGGAGAGCGGGAAGTGGTACTCCCAGAGGAGGCGGCCGGTGGCGCCATCCAGCGCGAAGACCCAGGCATTGGAAGTGGATAGGTAGAGGACGCCGCCCGAGACGATGGGCGTCGCCTGAAGGCCGTTCTCATAGTCACCCGTTTGGAATACCCAGGCCGGGGCGAGTTTTTGTACGTTGGTACGGTTGACCTGGTCGAGCCCGCTGTAGCGCCACGCGGCGTAGGTGCCGCCGTATGCGGGCCAGTCGTTGCCGGAGGCACCGGTCTGGGCAGAGAGAGTGAGGGCAAAGCAAAGACCGGCCAAGTAAACCAACACAGGCAAGAATGCCCGTGCTACATGAGAATGCCTGTGCCACATTGATTCACCGCTTTATGTTGTAGCAATACAGATTGTCCTGTTCCCGCAGGTAGAGCTTGCCGTTGGCGATGACTGGGGGCGTCCAGGTGGGGTAACTGCCCCGTTGAATCTCGAACCGCGACTTCTCCTGGTAGGCTTGCGGAGTGGCCTCGATCAGCCCTACTACACCATCTTCGCTCAACGCGTAGAGATTGCCTTCGGCATAGGTCACCGAGCCTTTCCCCACACTTCGATTGCGCCACGCCACTTCACCCGTGAGGAACTTCATGGCGGTCAGGATATTACTCGAAAACCCGTAGACGTAGTCTCCAATCAGCACCGACGTGCTGTAGTGGTTGCGCATGTCGCGGTTGAAATAGACTTGGGAGGCGCCCTGCGAGAGCTTCAGCAAAGCACATCCCGTGCCATAGTCCGAGGAAAGGAAGATGAGCCCGTCATGCACGATCGGCGTGGCGATATTGGCGGTGTTGTTCGCGACTTTGTCATACCGCCATTGCAGTTCGCCGTTCTTCATGTCCAGCCCGAGCGCTCCGAGGGCGGTGAAAACTACCACGTGGCGCGATCCGCCGAAGTCGAACGCCATCGGCGAAGAGTAGCCGGCCGGATCGCTCTGCGATTTCCATAACAGATCGCCCTTGGTCTTCTCCAGCGCGACCACCGATGCATCACGCCCGCCGGGCGTCACGATCACGCGGTCGCCATCGACCAGGGGCGATTCGCTGATACCCCACTGGGGCACCCGGCCGCCGAACTTTTCCACCACGTTCATGCCCCAGATGCGCTGACCGGTGGCTGTGTCGAGGCATAGCAGGGTGCCGTCGGCAGCCATGGCGTAGAGGCGATTGCCGTCCACGGTGGGTGTGCCGCGGGGCCCGTGACCGTGCTGCTCGTGGAATGCCCTGCCGCTGGGCGTTTTCCAAAGCTGCTTGCCGGTATTGGTGTCGAAGGCCAGAACGAACTCCTGGTTTCCCTGCTGGCCCTGGGTGTAGAGGCGATCCCCGACGACGGAAAACGAGGAGTAGCCTTCGCCTAAACCCTGGGCCTTCCACACCAGGGGCGGTCCGCCCGAAGGCCAGGTGGTGAGCAACCCGGTCTCGGCGGAGATCCCGTCGCGATTCGGACCGCGCCATTGGGGCCAATCGGCACTGTAGCCTGCGATACAACAAGCGGCGAAGATCAGGGGAACACAACGGCATCCGACCATGTGGCAAGGGTACCGCCATGGAGCATGGCACTGCAAATGGCAAGACTGCGGGAAGGGAAATGCTGTGCAACAAAAAGCAACACAGGCAAGAATGCCTGTGCCACAAAAAACCTGCGTCGGGAACATTTTCACTGTTGGGCCGTCTATTTCGAAATGAGACGGCGGACCTTCTTGCAATTAGCAGCGGCAGCGCCGGCTTTGGCGCAGAGCACCAAAACTCCGGCGCAGAGCACCAAGACTCCGGCTAAGACGACGCGGGCCGCGTCCGCCAAGCCACCAGCGGGGACTCCCTGGACGCAGTGGGGCGGGCCCCACCGGAATTTCCAGACGGAAGCCACGGGCTTGAAGGAACAGTGGCCGGCCGGCGGTCCCAAGGTGGTGTGGAAGCGCCCGTTTGGCGAGGGGTACTCGTCGGCGGCGGTGGAGGACGCGTCTCTTTACTGCATTTATGGCAGGCCAGGCGAAGAAGTGCTGGTGGCCTGCGACGCTCTGACGGGCAAGACCATTTGGGAGCTGGCGACACCCATAACCTTTCGGACCGACGCCGCTAACGACATGGGCAACGGACCCTATTCCACGCCCCTGATCGCCGGCGACCGGGTATTCACCACGGGCGTCGCAGGGCGTTTGCAAGCCGTCGACAAGAAGACGGGTAAGGTTCTGTGGACCCAACAACTGTGGGAGACATATAAGGGCACGCACGTCCTGTATAGCTACGCGTACGGCTACGCCTCCAGCCCCATCGCCTACGGCGACACGGTGATTGTCCCAGTCGGAGGGCCGGGTAGGGCCATAATGGCGTTCAAGCAGGCGGACGGCAGCGTGGTGTGGTCGAAGAACGATTTCCCTAATTGTTACTCGTCGCCCCTGCTGATCAATGTGGATGGAATGGACCAGTTGGTCCAGGTGATGGACCGCGTGGCGATCGGAGTGAGTCCGCAGACGGGCGACCTTCAGTGGGAGATCCCGTTCCGCGCGAGTTACGGCATCGCGGTCGCTACTCCCGTATGGGCACCGGGCAACCTTCTGTTTGTCTCGGCGGAGTACGACGCCGGCGCAAAAGTCATCCAGCTTACACGCAAGGGGCAGAAGACGACAGCCACTGAACTGTGGTCCTCCAACCGATTGCGCCTGCACCACGGCAACGCCATGCTGGTCGGAGATACGCTCTACTTTTCGAGCGGGGGTAAGGGCAGCGTGGCGATCCTGACGGCGGTGGACATTCGGAGCGGTAAGGTCCATTGGCAGGAGCGGAGCATTCCCAAAGCGACCTTTGTCTGGGCCGATCGGAAACTGATCACACTGGACGGGGACGGCAACCTGATGATCGCGCATCCTTCGCCCCAGGAATTCAAGGTGGTCGCCAAGGCCGAGTTACTGACCTCGCTCTCGTGGAGTCCGCCGACGCTGGTAGGAACGCGGCTCTACGTCCGCGATCGGCGGAATCTGATGGCGGTGGATCTGGGCTGAGCTGCAGTATTTAGCGGGCATCGATTACCCTTGGGGCCACGGCTTGCAGCTACGAGAATGCGCCGAGACGAGTGTCCGCGCCACGCTAGATGGGTTCGGGGGTGATGTTGTTTAAGTCGCGGGAGAGATCCTTCAAGTGGTTGATGGTGTAGTTGATCACGCCGTTCATCGCGGCGTGGTCGCCGGCCCGCATGACGGGACGGATCCGTTTGGAGATTTGTTGCAGCAGGGCTTCCACACGAGTCAACAGATCGGTGATCTCGGGAGTGGTGAACTGGCGGTTGGGCGACAGCGCGTGCTTGAGCTCCTGACGCAGTTTCTGAATGGCAGACCGAATCCGCGGCGCATTCTCGGGGGTGAGGGACAGCGCTTCGCCATCGATTTCGATGAAGTCGCCATCCACCTTGGCGGCGATCTGGCGGAAGGTTTCCTGGGAGACGGGAGTGATTTCCGAAACGCGGAAAAAGGCGTCACCGAATTCCGCATAACGGCGGATGAGGGCGTCGGCATGGGGACGGCTCATGCCGGCATGCTCCTTGCAGAACGCTTCCCATGTCAGTCCGAGCTCTTCATAGGAACGAGACTCGCGAATCTGCTGTAGGCACTGCGCCTGCGCGGCAGAGCATTTGGTGGAGACGGCCGAGAACGCCTGCTGGCGGCCGACCGACGAACCCACATCGAACCACTGTTTGGTCTTTTCCATAATGTTGACCGCTTCGATCGAAGCGGAAAATAGGACTACCCACACTGAAAAGCAATGACTTAGGGGACGGAAACCGCTTCGATCGAAGCGGAATCAAGAAGTTCTCACTCAAAAAAAGACTTAGCGGACGAACGCTTCGGGGGAAGCGGTCACCCGCTAAGTCCAATCGACTGACGCGACCTTATGGTAATCCCAAGGCGCCAAAAATAAGGCTGCTGAAATGCGGGGAATACCAGCTAAGTCTTTTGTATGCAGGCGAAAAATATATTTCGAAAATCTGTGACTGGGTTGGCGGCCCAATGGGGAAAAGATTCGAGGCTGTGCCGAAATGGGACTTCACCGCGGAGACGCAGAGAAACGGAGAAACACGCGGAGAAGAAAGAAAAGAAGAAAGAGAGAACGGAGTAAGCAGAGAGCGCGGAGCCTTGTTGGCGCCGGCGGCAGGAGGGGCGAAAATGGGCATAGATTGGCCAGCAAATGACCGTTATGGGGCCAGCGTCTGGGGATTCGGCCTCTCGTGAGCATCAAACGACTCATAGGTCGGCTGAAGGGCCGCAGTCGCCGCGTACGCGGGAACGATCGTCATCGAGGAGAGCGTCCGACCCAAGTCTTCAATCTTCTCCCAGGCAAGCGTGCCTCGGGCGACCTTGCGGGTGTAATGCGCGGCTTCGATGGATACGTAGCCATCGGCTTCCACATAGCCGGCCAACGATGCTCGGGTGGGCGCCGATGGGTAGAAGGACTTCAGGCGCACGGTGACTTCGGCCGCGCCGGGCCGGGCGATCATGACCAGCCATCGATGAGGGCGGGAGGCTGGGAATCGCGGGCCGCGGTGGTCCGTGGCGCCTTCTGCCAATCGATTCTCATCCCGATTGTCTGCAGCCGCTTTCGAGGCGGCTAAACCCTGGAAAGCTGGTCCGCGGGCTGGGTAGCCCGCGTCACAATTTCTCCAGAACCTGGTACTAATTCGCGGTTGGCGCGGCGGCGTGCTCGACTACAAAATAGGGCATCTTCATGCGGGTGGGCACAAGCTTCAATCCCAGCTCCGACTGCATGTCGTGGAAGAGGTTGGGGAATTGCGTTGTGCGGCCACCGAATCCGTCGGCTAGAATCTCGATCTCAGTTCGGAGTTGGATGTTGTAACTACCAGTGAGATGGGTCCGATCCACCACCGGGCGGTCCACCCTGAACCGGCCGCCGAACACGCCGTTCAGCGCGTTCAGTAAGTCCTCCACCGATTCGAAACTTCTTGCAAAGATGCCCTCAGGCTGGTTCACATCGGGCGGAACTTCGCCTGGTTTCAACTCTTTGAATTTCGGGCCGCCGGCTGCGACCTCCAGGGCATAGACCGGCGAATCCCGATCCTCCTGCTGGAGCTTGAGTTGGAACCGGTCGGCCAGCGCGCCGCGCAGCATCAGCATCATTTGCTCCTGGTTGGCGCGAGTGGAGGTGACGGCCTCGATGGAGTACAAGCGAGTCTTGAACCAATCGGGCTCACCAACCAACTGCCCCTCCGAAATGGCATAAGACCGCATGATGAACCGGTGCATCGTGCCGGTCATCACCAGGCGTCCTGGATCGGAATCTTCCGAGGAATGCTCACCGTGCATATTGGGATCGATCAGTTTCACCGAGACAGCATCGAACTGTGGCGTCGCGGCAGGAGGAGCCTGGGCGGCAGCGGCTTGCGGCGCGGCGACCATCCTGAGGGGTGACATCGCAACGACGAGGACGGCCGCGGCGGCGCATGCGAGCGTCACCATGAACGCCCCCGCCCGGCCGCGCCGTTGCCGGTTGTCGAGCACGGCGCCGACGCGAGTTGCCAGATCGGCACGATTCGCCATCGCCAGGAGCGGCGATTTCTCAGCCGGGGTTCTTGCAGCCTGAGACAGACGCCGGGCGAGTCCGACCAGTTGATCGGCATAGGCGGTCGCCTCCGAGCATCCCAGCACCGCGTCGTCGCAGGATCGTTCGGCCTCTAGCGCAAGCTGACGCCATGCGATCCAGACCAAGGGATGGAACCAATACACGGCGCAGATGACCCGCGCGAGGCATTGGCTCACCCAGTCGGCGCGACGCACGTGTTCCAGCTCATGCACCAGCGCGCGATTCAGGTCCTCGCTGTCCCAGGTCTGTGCATCCGGAGACAGCACGATGGCGGGGTGGACTGCGCCGCAGGTCATCGGTCCTGCCAGCGCCCCGTGCAGCAGCACTTCGACGCGCCTGTGAATGCCCGCATCAGGCGCCAGCCCGTTGACGACCGATTGTCCATGGAGCCACGGGCGGCTGGATCGGCGCAGAGAACGCATTTGCAGCAGACCCATGACCATCGGCAGCAGGGAGAGCATCGCCCCGGCGATCCATGCGGCGAGCAGGAGAGCTGACGGAGAAATCCCTGACGATCGCGGCATGGCACGGGTAACATGAACACCTGCGTCCTCCTGAGTGAGGGGCGGGATCGCGTCGATGGCCCCGGCCAGCGGAGGCAACGAGGTCACCAGGATGGGCGCTCGGATGCGGACCGGCGGAGCGACGAGGGAGGCGACCGGCAGCAACAGCATCACGCCGAACGCCGCGACCAGGATCGCATGGCGCACCGACGCGCGGCTCCTGCGCGCCAGCCAGGCGCCGATGAGGGCCAACGCCGCGGTGACGGTCACTTTCGCGACCATGGCGGCGGCCAGCGAACTGGTTGCCCAGAGCATTACTTCATCCATGACGGTCATCATGACTGCTTCTTCCTTTCCTTGCGAACGCGGTCGATTTCGTCTTTGAGTGCGTCGAGCTCGTCGTCGGTCCAGGACGCCTCGGTGACGAGGGACGTCATCATCTGGGTCAGCGAGCCGCCGAAGAAGGTCTGCAGGAGTTGTTGCAAGGCCGTTCGCTTGGCTGTGGCTGGCGAGATGGTGGCCGAGTAGATATAGCGGAGGCCGTCCTGCTGGTGTTTCAGGCAGCCCTTCTTCTCGAGTCTGGCGAGCATGACGCGGACGGAAGAATCGCCGGGCGGGCTGGTCAGGCGGGCGCGGATCTCCTCGGCAGACGCGCGGTTGCCGAGGGCAAAGAGGGCGTTCATGATTTCCCGTTCGCGGCGTGTTAGCCGCTCAGCGATGGTTTTGGGCATGGTCAATGGTCTGGCGCCGGATTAATGTGCGACACTTGTCACATGTTATACGCGACAGGTGTCGCATGTCAAAGGCAAATTTGAATGGGGTGGAGCGATGGAGGGGCTGAGGATGGGCTAAAGCTTCCGGCGAGCGTCTGTCATCAACGCTGACGCGTGCGACATGGGGCGCGGGGGAAGGCTCTGTGACCTTCCGCCGGACACGGTGCACGGGCGAAAAGCGTCGAGACGAGTCTCGACGCGGCAGACACGAGTGTCCGCGCCACGAAAGAACGTAAGCATCACCAAGAAGGAAAGCGGTGCGAGACGTATCGATACCAGACCAACTGCAACTGGACCATCAGCACGGCGCACGCAAACTTGATCTGGCTGCGCACAAGTACCGAAGCCAAGTCTGGCCGGTCCCGCTTCGACTGCACCATTAGCACCTTGACGGCCGTGCAGACTTGTTTGAAATCGTCGTGCACGCTGTCTAAATAAGCTCGGATGATCTGGCAGCGTTGGATGCGGAGCTTCGCTGCCATCTTGGGCGTGAGGCCCGGTTGGGTGCGACCATCTGGTTCGTCGAGCAGGCGTAACATCGGGCGGTAGCGGTCGATGGAAAGCGTGTCAATCCACCCGGCAGCGAAGGGAAGGTCCTGTGGTGTAGCAAAATGGCGTGTCAGCTTCAGTAATACGAGAACTAGTCCAATCAGGGTCGCCGAGGCTGCGATGATAAAGCCCATTCTGAGATGCCAACCTTGAAGTATGACCGACCCTAAGGTGCTGACAACAGTACTGACAGTACCAGTCTGATGCCAGGACGGACACCGAAACGGGGTCCCAATGGACTCCAAACTGCCACTCCGAGTGAGATGGTAAAGGGTTCGAAAGCAGGGGGCCATGTTGGACATGTGTCAGCCTAGTTGAGCCAAGCGGCGGCTGGGGCGAGAAGGAATTCCGATTCAGGGTTTCTGGCTGTCCCGTTGTCCGAGGCCGACCCACACTCCTGATCGTCTCTTTGGGCAGCGGGAAACGCTATCTCGACAGGTTCGCCGTCCGCCGAGAACCATTGGCCTCCCCGGCAGGAAAACTCTGCCGCATCATCGCAACCTGGAATGGCAACCCGGATCACGGAGCCATAGGTCGCCAGCACAATTCCGTCGCACCTTGATCCCGTCCATCCGGTGATTTTGATTTGTATCATCGGGAATGTAGTAGGAGGCCAGCGCTTTTTATCTCACGTCAGAGTTCCAGAAGTACCATCGCTCTCATATCCGTTAACGAAACCTTGCTGCCGGGATCCCATTAGTGAATGGCAGCGGGCGGCGGCTGCCACGCACCGGTCCAGAATTGGACCTTCCCGCTGTGGAGGTCGTATCGCCCGCCGATGATCGTAACCTTGGTTCTGAGCGCTTCGAGGCTTACGGCTAACCCTCGGGCTACAGACACCACGTTTTCCCTAACCGCATTGTCCAAAGTATCCTCGAATCTAGACTCCTCCCGTGCCTTCCTTACGGGTGTGAGGAGCAGATTGACCAGGCTTTGCATATACGCCGGGGCGGCCACCCCTTTACCCTTGGTGGGCGGCAGTGATTCGAGCACGGTCTTCACCGCTCCACAGCTCTCATGGCCCAGCACCAGGACGTGCTTTGTCCCATGCTCGACGATGTAGCGGAGGCTGGCGATGGCCTCTTTGGACGCGACGTTGCCGGCCACCCGCACCACGAATATATCGCCCAGCCCTTGGTCGAAGATCACCTCTGGCGGCACGCGAGAATCGGCACAACTCAGCACCGCCACGAAGGGATGTTGGTCATCAATCAGCTCCTTGCGGCGGTCTGCGTCTTGGTGGAGGTGGGTCATCTTCCCGTCCCAGTACCGCTCGTTTGCATCCTTTAACTTCTTTACTACCTGCTCATTGGTCAGTTCTGCCGGAGCCGCTGCCTGCTGTGCGTAGACCCCCGAACCCAGAAAACAGAAGACGGCACATAAAACGGTTATGCGCCGGACGTAGGTTTGAAGTGGCATGTTACTAACTCCTGGTAAATTCGACGTTCAGTATACAACAGTTAGTGTGAATCTTGCCGGTTTGGTGGGGCATATTCTTGGGCAACTTTGCTCCTACCTGGACTTGGAAAGCCAAGTGTTTAGACACACTTCTCCGCTGGTGGTTGCGTGCTCCCGCCGAACTTGTCGATGGCTCTGCTTAGAAAGCGCAAGATGGACAAAAAAGGGGCCAAGAAACTTTGCGGCATCGCTTGCGGGAGGAAGTGGACACGTTGAACGATGAGATCGATGGTAGAGAAGGGTCGGCGGCGGTTCGTACTTCTGGCGAACCAATTCGTCGATATTTCCTCCCGGGGGTTAATCACCAGTTTCAGTCGGGCAAATAGAAACTGGAGCTTTCGGTCGGCCGGGCGTGCAGATAGCGGCTGGTCGTCGATACGGAAGCATGCCCGAGGGTAGCCTGGACCAGATGAATCGGCGCACTGCGGTCGAGCGCGTGGGCGGCGTGGGCGTGTCGCATCCAGTGCGGCGAGACCTTCTGTTCCAGGCCGGCCCTCCGGCGGGCGGCGTAGACGATGCGGCGGAACTGGGACACGTCGAGCGCTCCGCCGCCCTTGCGGCTCCGGAAGATGGGATCTACCGCCTTGGCCTCCCCTTTGATCGCCAGGAGCTGGAACCGCCTCGGCGGAGGCCGATTGTGGGCGGTCGAGGACCGCCACAACATCTCCCACCGTTCTAAACTATGTATAGAATGCTTCCCATTGCCGACGGCCCCGCGACCGACCTTGATCATCTATACCTTACGCTGTGGCCTGAGCCGTTGACGAAACCGGACGACCTAAGAAAGTACTACCGTCCACAGGTTAATCAAGTGCGTGGTGGGGACACGGTGGCCCGCCTCTCGCTGAAACTGCAACAGGGCTACCGGACGCTGCCATTCAGGGCGTTCGTCATGGGCCACCGCGGAGTCGGCAAGTCGACGGAGATCTCAAGGCTCCTGGATCGCGTCAAGGATCAGCACGTTGGCGTTCGATTGAACATAGCGACAGAACTGAATCCGTTCAGCTTCAAAATATTTGACGTCTTGCTTCTAATGCTAATCCGCCTCGCCGAGGAGGCCCATCGAATGGAGGTGCTCCCCCTCGGAGGCATTCTCGCTGAACATTTGGTTTCGGGCATCGAACAGTGGTTCGGAACGGAACAGGTCAAGAAGAGCCGCGGCGAAAGCACTGCGGCGAGCCTGGAGGCTGGAGCAGGCGTGAAGGGCGATTCCCTGTTGGCGGGTCTTCTCGGACTCTTCGCATCCGCGAAGGCGGAGATGAAATATGCTGCGGACCGGACGACCCAAATCGTCGAGTACCGGCTTCAACGGTTGCCAGAACTGGTCGATCTTTGCAACCGGCTCATTGATGTCTGCAATCAGACCATGATGGAAAAGACGGGGCAGGAATGGCTCCTTGTGGTGGAAGATCTCGACAAGACCGGAATCTCTCCGCAGCAGTTGCAGGATCTCTTCTTGCAATACGGGAATGTGTTCCACGAATTGCGTGTCCATATGATTTTCACCATTCCGGTTTGGCTGGCTGTCTCGCCGGAGGCGATCCGGCTCCCGTTCGATTGCTACATGATTTACGATACCCCGGTCTACGACCAGGAGCACAATCCCCATGAGGACGGCCGGGCTGCGGTTCGAGCTGTCCTCGAAGCACGGGTTCTACCCTCACTTTTCGCGGAGGGGCAAATGACGAGACTGATTGTAGCTTCGGGCGGCAATCTTCGCGACCTGTTCGCGTTGGTGTTGGACGCGGGAGAAGGGGCTCGCGCCAGAAATCCAAACGCCACAATGATCGGGGACGACGACGCCAGGGCGGCAATCAATAAAATGCGAGGGGATTACCGCCGGCGATTGGGCGAGAGCCCTTACGATGCGCAGCCAATCCCTTACTCGGAGAAGTCGGCAAGACTCGTGGCAGTTTATGGCGGAACGCCCGATAGCGCAATACCGGATCGGGTCTTATACTCTCTCCTGCGTGGCCGCGCCATCCAGGAGTTCAACGGAGATGTGTGGTTTGGCGTCCATCCGCTGGTCGTCGACATCTTAAAGAAGCAAACGCACCTCAAGCCGCAGGATCCCGGCGGAACCGACTAAATGGAAGAGGGCTCCATTGAGGAAGTCTCCGAACGGCTGAAGTCCTGGTGTGTCAGGAATGACCGAGGTCTTGCCCGTGTGGCGTGGGATTCGGTGTACACACGGCAAGACGTGGTAGATCGTGTGAAACGATCGCTGGACAGTTTGGGCATCCCTCTTGTGGAAATCGGACTGCCCCCGGGTGAAGCTGCGGAGGAAACTGTTGCCGGACTATTCGACAAGCTTCGGAGTGTGAGCGGGTCTGTCGTCTCGATTACTGGTATTGAGTGGGCGTTTCCGGAGGGCGGCAGCCGGTTGGACACGCTAATCGCGCTCAGTTTTAAGCGGGAGACACTCGCCGCGCTCCCAGTGCACCAGATCTGGTGGGTACCCTCGTCTCTAATCGAACGATTTGTTCTGGGTGTGCCCGATTTGGACTCATGGTTCCGATTGCGGCTGCACCTCACCGAGGTGCCGCCGCCTCGTCCGGCGGACGGGATCAGGGAATTTGAAGGAACGGAACGCAAGCCGGTGAGCGTCACAGAAGCGCGTTCCCTCGCCCGTCGCTTTTGGGACAGATTGGAGGCAGCGCGACAGCAGAAGATTCCGGAGGATCGGATTTGGGCGGAACTGGCGCAGCCGGCGGTGGATGCGCTGCAGTCCGCTGGGCTCCACCTTGAAGCGGATGCCATCCTCGCGCGCACGTCTGATGCTCGGGGAGAACTAGAGCGCAAGCTTCAAGAACTTGGGGCCGCGCGCGGTCCGGAAGATTCTCAAGTGCTCTCGCTTACCACGCGACTGGCCCTCCTTTTGAGGGACCAAGGAGACTTCGCTGGGGCGCGGCGACTCCTGGAGCAAGTGGTAACGATGTTGACGCGCTTGCACGGGGCTGAGAACCCGGACACGCTGAGGTCGATGAACAATCTGGCCGAAACGCTGCGGGCACAAGGTGATTTCGCGGAAGCGCGGCGGCTCGGGGAGCGGGTGGTGGACCTGACGACGCGTGTGCTGGGGGAGCAGCATCTGGACACGCTGACGTCAATGGACAACCTAGCCGAGACACTTGCGGAGCAGGGAGATTACGCGGGCGCGCGACGACTCCATGAACGGGTGCTGGAGGTAAGGACGCGTGTGCTCGGCGAGGACCACGCGGACACGCTCACATCAATGGGCGATCTGGCCGTGACACTTTGGAAGCAGGGCGACCTCGATGTTGCGCGTCGCATCGAAGAGCGAGTGTTGGCGGGGAGGAAGCGCGTGCTAGGAGAAGAGCACCCGGACACGCTGACATCAATGGGCAATCTGGCCGTGACACTCTGGGAGCAAGGCGATCTTGACGGGGCCCGGCTTATCGAAGAGCGAGTGCTAGAGGTGAGGTCACACGTGCTGGGCACGGAGCATCCCGACACGTTGACGTCTATGAGTAATCTTGCCAATACGCTCCGTGCCCAAGGCAACCAAGCAGATGCGCGGCGGTTCCAAGAGCGGGTTTTGGAAGTGAGTAAACGTGTGCTGGGGGAAGAGCACCCAGACACGCTGAGGTCGATTAGCAACCTGGCCGAGACAGTCTGGGCGCAAGGCGATGCCGCCGTTGCCCTTCGCCTCCTGCGCAAATGTCTCCTCGGCCGGCGAAAGGTCCTCGGCGAGAACCATCCCGACACGGTCGCCACCGCCAAATTACTGGCCCACCTAGAAGCACAGCCACATCCTGGCCAGCCCGGTGGCTAATCATAGCGGAGGCCGTCCTGTTGGTGGTTCCGGCAGCCCTTCTTCTCGGGCGGGTGACGCGGAGTCCCGGATCATCAAAACAGAGCACGGTTATGGTGCTGTTGGTAAGATGGTTGATGTAGACGGGCGTGGATCTATGCTGGCGACCTCGAACACGATATCCGAGCAAGAGCGTGCCAAGCGCGAGCAGGCACTTGTCGCGATGGTTGCCCATTTACGAATCGAGAATCTTCACCTGGATGAGGAACTAGAGCGTCTCTTTCAGCGGCACGTAAATGGTGAAATCGCCGACGAGGAACTCGACGCCGCAATTGACGACCTGAATGAACGCCGCTTCGGACCCCTACCTGTACCCCGGAACGGACGTCCTTAGGAACGTCCCCGGTCTTCGGAACGCGCGCGACTTAGCAGCGTTCGAGACGGCGAAAACTGCCCAGCGCATCTACCAGATCACGCGGAATCCAGTCAGCGGCAGGTTTGATACGGCGCATTTAAAGGCGATCCACAAGCGAGTCTTTCAGGACGTGTTCACATGGGCTGGAGGATTTCGAACGACGTCGCTCGGAAAGGCCGAAGAGGCGGGGCATCCGCCCACCTGGTTCACACCTCCGCATCTTCTGGAACAAGAGTCGGAGCGCATATTCCGCGAACTGCACAGGGCCAACCTCTTGCGCGGGCTGGGCCGTATCGAGTTCTCGCGAGGAGCCGCCCGATTGCTGACGGATGTCAACAGGCTGCACCCTTTCCGCGAGGGAAACGGACGAACTCAGAGGCTTTTTCTGGAAGCCCTGGCGGTCCCCGCAGGACATGCGCTCTATTTCGATGTGGTCAGCCGGGAGCGCATGATACGAGCGAGCGTTGAGGCAAGTCGAGGCAACGCCGGGATGTTTGTGCGTTTGCTGGAAGAGATCAGCGATGAGCGGCGCGTCAAGCCCCTGCGGCGGGCCATCGCCTTCCTTTCCCGCGAGAAATTCAATTGGAACGAGACCTATATTTCGACAACAACTCCAGGCCGCAACCACGCCGGCAAGTTGGTTGGGAGGGACCGCAACGAGTTCATGCTGCGGTCCGATGACGACTGCATCCTCATCGGGCGCGTTGAGGATATCGATCCCCAGATCGGGATCGGGGACCGCCTTTCGTTTCGGGCCAGCGGGGAACCCGACCAGTGACGACGGGGATGTCGGTCCTCATCCACCCCCCTCGCTTGCCTACCAACCCGCTGCACGTTGTATCATCGATTTGTTCCGATTAGAGGGGTTTCTATGAGAAGGATTCGATTCAAGGCCCTGCTCGCGATCCCGGCCGCCGCGATCGCCTTATGGGCGCAGGCGCCGTCCGGGGATGGAGACTGGCCGGATTGGCGCGGCCCGAATCGCGATGGGACTTCGCGCGAGAAGGGGCTGCCGGAGAAGTGGTCGCTGAAGGGCGACAACCTGGCCTGGAAGGCTACCTATGGGGGGCGCTCCACGCCCGTCGTTCTGGGCGATCGGCTGTACCTGGAGAATACCTCGGGCGCGCGCGAAAATGAGCAGGAGCGGGTGCTGTGCTTCAACGCCGATACCGGCAAGCTGCTGTGGGAGTACAAGTTCAACCTCTATCAGAGCGACGTGCCGGCACACCGCGTGGGATGGGCTTCTCCGGTGGTCGATCCGGAGACCGGGAACGTTTACCTGTTCGGCGTCAACAACCTGGTGACGGCGCTCACGCGCGACGGCAAGAAGATCTGGGAGCGCTCCATCACCGAAGAGTTCTCGCCCTTCACCACGCATGGCGGCCGCACTGTTTCGCCGATCGTCGATGGCAATCTGGTGATCGTCAGCACACCCACTTCCACCTGGGGAGCGCAGGCGCAGCGGACACAGCGGTTCATCGCCATGGATAAGCGTACGGGCGATATCGTCTGGATCAGCACGCCCGGCGGGCGGCCCTACGATACCAGCTACGCGCCGGTGAACATCGTCACCATCAACGGCATGCGGCTGATGATTACGGGCGGCGCTGATGGCTCGGCTCTGGCCATGAAGCCGCAGACCGGCGAGCCGGTGTGGCAGCTCGTGGTGGCCAAGCGCGGAATGAACACCGGGCTCGTGGCGAATGGCAAGTACGCTATCCTGTCGCACGGCGATGAGAACCTGGAAGGCAATGAGATGGGGATGATTGCCGCGTTCGACGCCACCAAGACGGGCAAGCTGGGAATGGACAGCATCAAGTGGATGGTCAAGGGATTCATCGGCGGCTTCTCCTCGCCGGTGATTAATGGCGATGCGATTTACCAGGTGGATAACGGGGCGAATCTGTTTGCCTTCGACGTGGAGACCGGGCGGCAGTTGTGGAAACAGAATCTGGGAAGCATCCAGAAGGCTTCTTCGGTGTTCGCCGATGGCAAGATATATGTCGGCACGGAGAGCGGCAAGTTCTATATTCTGCGGCCGCACTCCGATCGCTGCGAGATTTTGAGCGAAGTGGAACTGCCG
Organism: Bryobacterales bacterium; assembly: GCA_003167275.1. Lineage (GTDB taxonomy): Bacteria > Acidobacteriota > Terriglobia > Bryobacterales > Bryobacteraceae > JAIQFL01. Next base: position 29,723 of record PMTT01000405.1, read on the forward strand.
TTGAGCGACCAGGGACTCAATTCGCAGAGAACGCCCGAACCGATCGTGGCGGGGGCCGCGGTGGCGCGTGGCCGCATCTATTTCGTCTCCAGCGACACGCTCTACGCCATCGGTCCGAAACAGACCAAGGCGGCAGCCTGGAAACCCGTGGCGCCCACGACGGAGGCCGGCGAGGGGCCTGCCACCTGGGTGCAGGTGGAGCCCACCGAACTGGTGCTGAAGGCCGGCGAGACGGTGCAGTTGCACGCGCGCCTGTTCGATGCCAAGGGACGCTTCCTGCGCGAAGACAAGGCCGCGTGGTCGCTCCAGGGACTGACCGGGACGGTGACGGACGGCAAGTACACCGCTCCGACCGGCCCGATGGGGCAGGCCGGACTCATCAAGGCCACCGTAGGCGGCGTTACCGGCGAAGCGCGTGCCCGCGTGATTCCGCCGCTGCCGTGGAACGAGACGTTCGATTCGTATGCGGTGGGGAGTGTGCCGGCGCACTGGGTGAGCGCCACGACGGTCGGTAAATTCCAGGTCACGGAGCTGGAAGGGAACAAGGTGTTGGAGAAAGTGCCGACTGACACGCTCTTCAAGCGCATGCGCGTCTTCATGGGACCGAGCGACTGGTCNNGGCAACAATCAGCGGCTGGAAATGAACTCGTGGCAGCCGGAGGTGGCGCGGGTCGCATCGGCGCCGTTCGCCTGGAAGCCAGACACCTGGTATCGCCTGAAATTGCGGGTCGAGAACACCGCCGATGGCAAGACGCGGATTCAGGGTAAAGCCTGGCCCGCCGCAGACCCGGAGCCCGCCGAATGGCTCATCGACCGGATCGACCCCATTCCGAACAAGCAGGGCAGTCCGGGGATCTTCACGGACGCCCAGTACGGCGTGTATTTCGATAACCTGAAGGTGACACCAAACCAATGAAGTACTTAATACCCGTCTTCCTGATAGGCTCGCTGTGGCTGATGTTTGCGTCCGACCCGGGGACAGGCGACTGGCCCATGTGGGGCGGCACGCCGGATCGCAACATGGTTTCTTCCATGACCGGGATTCCGGTGTCGTGGGATATCAAGACCAAGAAGAACGTGAAGTGGGTGGCCGAGCTGGGGTCGCAGAGCTACGGCAATCCGGTGGTGGCCGGCGGGCAGGTGTACGCGGGCACCAATAACGAGCTTGTGCGCAATCCCAAGGAGCCTGGAGACCGCGGTGTTCTGATGTGCTTCCGCGAGTCGGACGGCAAGTTTCTGTGGCAGCACGCCAATGAGAAGCTGGCCGCGGGACGCGCGCTGGACTGGCCGTTTCAGGGGGTCTGCTCCTCGCCGCTGGTGGAGGGGGAGCGCCTGTACTATGTGACCAACCGCTGCGAATTAGTCTGCCTGGATACGCATGGCGACGGCAACGGCGGCGCCAAGGTCATCTGGAAGTTCGACATGATCGAAGAAGTGGGATCGTCGCCGCACAATATGTCGAACTCGTCGCCGGTTTCTTACGGGGATCTGTTGTTTGTGAGCACGTCGAACGGGCAGGATGAGAGTCACGTGCACATCCCGTCGCCGCGCGCGCCGTCGATGATCGCGGTGAATAAGAAGACCGGGAAGCTGGTGTGGGAAGTCAACAACGTCGGTGAGCGGATTTTGCACGGGCAGTGGTCGTCGGCGGCGGTGGGCAAGATTGGCGATGTGGTGCAAGTGGTGATCGGCGAGGGCGATGGCTGGGCGCGCGGCTATGAAGCCGAGACCGGCAAGAAGCTTTGGGAATTCGATATGAACCCGAAGGAAGCCGTCTGGCCGAAGACCCGCAACGAAGTGATCTCCACGCCGGTGATCTACCAGGACAAGGTGTACATCGCCAACGGGCAGGACCCGGAGCACGGCGAGGGCGTGGGCCACCTGTACGCAATCGACCCGACCAAGCGCGGCGACATCACGCAGACGGGGCGCATCTGGCATTACGACAAGATCCGGCGGTCGATTTCGACGGGCGCGATCTACAATGGGCTGCTGTTCTATTCGGACTTCAGCGGCTTTCTGCATTGCCTGGATCTGAACACGGGCAAGCCGTATTGGACCCACGACATGCTGGCGGCGGTTTGGGGGTCGCCTATGGTGATCAACGGGAAGGTGTATCTGGGCGATGAGGATGGCGACATCGTGGTGCTGGAAGCGTCCAAGGAGAAGAAGCTGATTGGGGAGATCAATATGGGGAGCTCGGTGTACGCCACGCCGGTGCCGGCCCACGGGACTCTGTTCCTGATGAATCGGAATCAGCTTTTCGCGATTGCCGAGAAGTAGGGCCAAAAGAAACCTTTAGCCACGGATGAACACGGATGAACACGGATAAGAAAAAACGGGTGTTATCCGTGTTCATCCGTGTTCATCCGTGGCTCAGGGTTTTCTTTGCGCTTGTGCCCGCCCTGCTGTGCGCGGCGGATGAGTGGCCGCAGTTTCGCGGGAATCCGCAGTTGACGGGGGTGGCGGCGGGGACGGTTCCGGCTAACCTCAAACTGCTTTGGACTTACGAGGCGGGGGATTCTATCGAATCTTCCGCGGCGATTTCGGGGGGCACCGTCTACGTGGGATCGCAGACGGCCGACCTTTTGGCTGTCGACCTTCAGACTGGCAAGCTGAAATGGAAGTACAAGGTGCAGGAGGGGATCGCTGAATCGTCGCCCGCCGTTCATGACGGGGTGGTGTATGTGGGCGATTCGTCGGGGCTGCTGCACGCCGTGCGCGCCGAGGACGGCAAGGGGCTGTGGACGTTCAAGACGGAGGGCGAGATCAAGTCGTCTCCGGTGGTCGCGGGCGACCGGGTGTTGATTGGGTCGTATGATGGCAACCTGTACTGCCTGTCCACGCGCGACGGGAAGCTGATCTGGAAGTATACGACGACGAACTTCGTGCATGCCACGCCGGCGATCGATGGCGGCGTGATCTACCTGGGGGGCTGCGATGAGGTTTTTCGCGGGATCCGCCTGTCGGATGGGCAGGAGGTAATGAAGTTCCCCGCGGGCGGGTACACAGGGGCGTCGCCCGTGCTGGTGGCGAAGCACGCGTACTACGGGACGTTCAGCAACGACGTAGTGGCCGCGGATCTGGGATTGAAACGCATCCTGTGGCGATATACCAATCCGGCGCGCTCGTTCCCGTTTTATTCGTCGGCGGCGGCGTCGGGCGACCGGGTCGTGCTGGGGGGACGGGACAAGCTGGTGTACTGCTTGAACGCGAAGACTGGCAAGCCGATCTGGACTTTTGCTACGCGGGCGCGGGTGGACTCGTCGCCGGCGCTGGCGAGCGGGCGGGTTTACATCGGATCGAATGATGGGCATTTTTATGTGCTGGATCTGGCCGATGGGAAGAAGCTCTGGGACTTTGAGGCGGGGGCGCCGCTCTCGGCTTCGCCCGCGGTCGCGGACGGGCGGGTGGTGATTGGCTCGCAGGACGGGCGGCTGTACTGCTTCGGGCAGTGAACGTAGACCAGGAGCCGCCGATGAAAAACGAAGGAATTGTCGGCGTTTCTCCGCGTTCATCGGCGGCGGGTTTTTCGGGGCTAATACAGCGGTGGACGGGGGCTCTCATCTTCGCGGCGGCTGCGCTGGTGACCAGCGTCTTTTTCATCGACTTCTGCGCGGCGGTGTTTCGATGTGGGTGTGTGTCGCTGTGGAGCGGCGCGGATGCCCACTGCAACATTCACATGGCTGGAGGGCGGCAGTGTCCTTGGTGTGAGTATGGGCTGCTGGCGTCCGCGATTCCGTGGGCATTGATTGTCGCGGTGCAGGCGGGTGTGAGCTTCTGGCCGCGTCCGATGCGTGCGGGATTGCGGCTGGCTTCGGCTGTGGTGGCGTTTCCAGCGGCAGGCGCGGTGATCGCTGTGGCTTACGGGATCTCGGAGGGCTACTGGAAGTGAGCTAAGTTCGGGACCGCTATTGCGGTGACAGTCACCGTAATTCGTCACCGTGCTGCGTCCGGTGACGGTGGACTCCGCGGCTATTGCGGCCGAATCGTGGTCAGGTAAGCCTGCCACTCACGGACCAGTTGATCGATCCGTTCCTTTTGCTGCTGGCCCGCGACGATCAGCTTGCCGATTTGGTCGTCATGAGCAACGACCGTGGACGCGAGCGTCCCCACGATGCCGGTGAGGCGTTCGAGCTCTTCTTCGATGGTCACCTTGGTTTCCTCCGTGGTTGGTTTGTCGCCTGGCTCTATTGTGCCATGCTGGCAAAC
>PMTT01000405.1:34042-42043 GCA_003167275.1 Bryobacterales bacterium
AGAACTATGACATTGGGCGGAACGGCTAACCAGCTTGCACTTGCAGGGTGGCTGCTGCCCCAGTTGGACCGTCCCTCGCAGCCCCCGGCCCAACCGAGCCAAAGCCCGTCGACGCTGGAATACCGGTTGGCCGGCAGCGCCGATGCGGTGGCGCGCGTCTTTTACCTGACTCACACCCCGACGCCGCAGGGCATGCAGGAGATCATCAACTCGATTCGCTCGATTCTGGAGGTTCAGCGGGTGGTCGCCAACAACGCTTTGCAGGCGGTGGTCCTGCGCGGGACGGCGGCACAGGTGGCGGCGTCGGAGCGGTTGATCAACGGGCTGGACAAGCCGGCCGGTGTGCAGCCGGTTTCATCGCAGGGCCAGAGTTCGACCCTGGCTTATACCCTCTCCGATGCTTACGACCCCCGCTCACTCGCTCCCGCCGTGCGAGTCTTCTATCTGGCCAACACGCCGAACCCGCAGGGAATGCAGGAGATCGTCAACTCGGTGCGCTCGCTTGGGGATATCCAACGGGTCGCCGGTAGCAACGGGCCGATGGCGATCACCGTGCGGGGAACTGCCGACCAGGCTGCGATGGCGGCGTGGTTGATCAACGCACTGGACAAGCCGGCGGGCGTGGCCGCTGCCTCACCGGGCCAAACCCCGGCCGCCATCCAGTACCAGATGGCGGGGAGCGGAGATGTGGCGCGGGTGTTTTACCCTCACACCTCAACGCCTCAGGAATTGCAGGATCTGGTCAACCAGGTCCGCTCGACAGTCGGAATCCAACGGGCAGTCTCTTACAGCGCGACGGGAGCACTGGCGTTGCGCGGCACGGCCGGGCAGGTGGCGATGGCGGAGAAGTTGATTCAGTAGTGGGATAGGGGTTAGTACGACGCGGTCTGGCGCACCTTGACTTGGTGCGGTCGGCGCACGGCGCCGGCAGGCCGATTGACAATCGGCCGCAGGTTGACAACCTGGTTGACAACCTGCGCCACAACGACCTACTCCTGGCGCAGGGCTCTGGCCGCGGGCCAACAGGGTCGCGGGCAACACGGCTAGGCCGTGCGACAGGACTACGCCGCCGAGTGCCATGGCGGTAAACGCCGTCTTCTCAGTCTCAGTCTCAGAAGGCGGGAAGAAATCGCCCGCAAGCGGGGCGAGGGCATGCGGCGACCGCCTGCCCCACCGAACACCAAAGCGGCGGGCAAGCGAAAGCATGCCATACTGGCAGTTTCGACCCTCATTTTGCGATGTTCTCCTATTCCCAGAACGATCTCTATTGCGAGGAGGTCCCGCTGGCGGACCTCGCGCGCCGTGCCGGCACGCCGGCGTACGTCTATTCCAGCCGATCCATACTCGCGAGCTATCGCGCGTATGACGAGGCTTTTGACGCACTTCCGCATTCGGTCTGCTATGCGGTAAAGGCCAATTCTTCCCTGGCGGTGCTGGGATTGCTGGCCAAAGCCGGCGCGGGCTTTGACATCGTTTCCGGCGGGGAATTATTCCGCGTGATCCGGGCCGGCGGAGATCCATCGAAGGTGGTCTTCTCCGGAGTAGGCAAGACGGCCGCAGAGGTGGAATACGCCCTGGCTAATGGGATCCACAGCTTCAATTGCGAGTCCGCGGCGGAACTGGCGCTGATCGACGCGATGGCGGCGCGGCGAGGAGTGAAGGCCGGCTTCGCCATCCGCGTGAACCCCGATGTGGACGCCTCCACGCATCCGTACATCTCGACGGGCCTCAGCCGGCATAAGTTTGGTATTGCGATCGCGGAAGCCGCGGCGGTTTATGACCACGCCCGCAGTTTTCCGAACCTGGTGGCCGAGGGCGTGAGTTGCCACATCGGTTCGCAGATCCTCGACCCCAGCCCCATCCTGGAAGCGGTGGACAAGGTGCTCGAACTGGCCGCCTCGCTGCGGGCCCAGGGCTACCCCATCAGTCATCTCGATTTGGGCGGCGGCCTGGGCATCGCGTACCACGCGGGCGAGCAGGCGCCGCCCATTCGCGGTTTTATCGAGAGCCTGCATCAACGGCTTCGGGAAAGCGGGCTGACGATCATGGTGGAACCGGGGCGGTCGATCGTCGGCCCGGCGGGCGTGCTGCTGACGCGCGTGCTGTATCGGAAGAAGAATGGTCACAAGGAGTTCATCGTGGTGGACGCGGCCATGAACGACCTGATCCGGCCCGCGCTTTATCACGCGCACCACGAGATCATCCCGCTGCGCAAGAATCCGCTGCCGCCGGTGACTGCCGACGTGGTAGGTCCGGTTTGCGAGACCGGCGATTTCCTGGCCCGGGACCGTCAGATGGCCAACGCCATGCCCGGCGATTTCCTGGCGGTGTGCGCCGCGGGGGCTTACGGCTTCGTGCAATCGTCCAACTACAATTCACGTCCGCGCGCGCCCGAGGTGCTGGTGGAAGGCGGGACGTACCGGGTGATTCGGCCGAGGGAAACGTACGAAGACCTGGTGCGGGGCGAAACGACGTAGGGTGTGCTTTAGCTTGCCCGCAGCCAGCAAAGAAAAACCAACACAGGCAAGAATGCCCGTGCTACCTGGGAATGCCTAGTTCGCTTGACACGCGCTCCAGGGTCTCGATCAGGCGCTCCACGTGTGCCTCGGTGTGGGCGGCCGTGCATGAGATCCGCAGCAGGTTTTGCGCGGCGGCGGGGCGGAGCACCGGGTTGATATAGATGCCCTCTTCGAGCAGCCGCTTGCACAGGCGGCAGAGATCGATCTCTTCCTGGATCACTACCGGGACGATGGCCGTCTCGCCGGGCAGCACGTTGAAGCCCCGGGCGCGCAGCTCTTCGCGCAGGAAGTGGGCCACGCGCAGGAGATGCTCGCGGCGCTGCGGCTCCTTGCGCATGATCTGGAGGGCCGCGCCTACGGCCGCCACGGAAGCAGCGGGAAGACTGGCGGAGAAAACGAAGGGGCGCGCGGTGTGCTTGAGGTAATCGACCACTGCGCGCTCGCCGGCGATAAAGCCGCCGACGGATGCCAGGGACTTGCTGAAGGTGCCCATCACGATATCCACATCGTCCAGGACGCCCAGGTGCTCGGCCGCGCCGGCTCCGGTGGGGCCCAGGACGCCGATGCCGTGGGCTTCGTCGACGTAGACGCGCGCGCCGTAGGGCTTGGCGAGCTTCATGATGCCGCGCAGGTCGGCGATGTCGCCCTCCATGCTGAAAACGCCTTCGGAGACGATCAGGATCTTATCTTCCGGCGGGCAGTTCTCCAGGCAGCGCTCGAAATGGTCGAGATCGTTGTGACGGAACCGCATGGTGCGCGCGGCGGAGCGTAGCGCGCCTTCCACCAGGCTGGCGTGCAGGTTGTGGTCGCAGATCATCACGTCGCCCTTCTCGGTGAGGGCCGAGAGGGAGGCGTAGTTCGCCTGGAAGCCGGTGCCAAAGATGATGGCGGCTTCCTTATGGACAAAGTCGGCGAGCTCGCTTTCGAGCTGGATGTGGACATCCAGGGTCCCGTTGAGGAGGCGGGAACCGCTGCATCCGCTGCCATACTTGCGAATGGCCTGGGCGGCGGCTTCCTTGACCTTGGGGTGGTTGATCAGGTCAAGGTAATCGTTCGACCCGAACATCAGCACTTTACGCTTGCCCATGCGGACTTCGCCCGGTCCGCATCCATCGCGCTCGCCGAAGACCTCGAAATACATGTAGAGTCCGGCGGATTGCAGATCACTCGGACGAGTGAAATTCCGGCATTTCTCAAAAATGTCGTTCGATCCGCTGCCCTTCTTTTTGCCGGTGGTGCCGCTAGTCGATACGCGCATGGTCCTCAGTTCCATTCATATATTCGGTAGGTCTTATACCGCTTTGCCCCCATGACTTCCAGGGAACGATTCATCAAAACATTGTCTTCCAGGATCCAGGACATTTCGCTGTCGCCGTATCCCAGTCTCCTGGCATTGCGGACCAGAGTCGCATAAAAAGCCGCCGCCAGCCCGGAGGTGCGGTACTCCTCCACCACCCCAAGTGCAAGAACCCGTACACTTTTGACCAAACGTTGATAATACAGGATTTTGAGCAGTCCTGCTGCCCCCAGCCCCAAAGATGCCAAGGAAATGACGATCCAATAGGGGAGCGAGTACGGCCAGGGAACCGGGAAGACCCAATTCAGCGCGGCTCCCAAGACCAGTGGTACCAGTCCGTACCAGTGCAAAAGCTTGCCCGCGGCCGGTTTGAGGGCCTGGTTCACATCGGGCAAGGCCAGCGCGAAGCCCACCACGCGGTCCCCTACCTCACCGATCAAAACCAGGTCGGTCTTGAGAATCTGCTTCATTTCCTTGCCCATGAGGGCGAATTCTTCGCGGGCCATGGGGATGTAGCCCCAGTTGCGGCTCCACGCCTTGCAGTAAACGTCCCAGACGCGGTCCACTTCCGCGTTGAAATCCTTCACGTTGATGGGACGAACGCGGACCCCGGTGGTCTTCAAAACGCGGTCGGCGATCCGCTCGATCTTTTTCATCTCGATCTTGTGCGAATTGCTGAGATAAGCGAACAGGTCCTTGGCCTTTCGAAGGCCCACCTGCTCCATCAACTCGGGATAGTATCGCGGATTGTAGGTCATCATGACCATGGGGCTCGAGTCGAAGCCTTCAATCAACATGCCGCATTCGTAGTTGGTGGACGGATTGACGGGGCCGCGGATAAACCGGGCGCCGCGTTCCATAACCCATTGGCGAGCCCGCGACAACAGGGCGCGAGCGACGGCCAGATCGTTTACACACTCGAAAAATCCGAAGAAGCCGGCGTTCTCTTCGTGAACCCGGTTGTGCGCCCGGTCGATAATGGCAGCAATCCGGCCTACCACCCGACCGTCCTGGCGCGCCAGGAAGAATTCTACCTCTGCGTTAGCATAATACGGATGCTTCGCGCGGTCGAGTAATTCCTTTACGGCAATTCGGAGTGGAGGCACCCAATAGGGGTCGTCGCGGTAGAGACCGTAGGGCAATTCCACGAATTCGTTCAGCGCTTTCTTGCCATCTACCGCCACGACATCAATATCTGCCAATCGCCAGGCCTCCTTTCGACATCACCCGGTACAACGCAGGGGTACACAAAATGAGCACCGCCGCCAGGGCGATCCCCGCCAGCACGTCAACCGTATAGTGGTATCGAAGATAAACTGTAGCAAAAATGATGAGCGGAGTGTAGCCGAAATAGACCCAAAATAGAGGTTTTGAGATTGCCCGGCTAGACCACCACGCCAGGATGGTGAGTTCCGTGTGGCCGCTGGGGAAACAGTCGTACTGCGCAGATTCCAGACGGTCGAGGGTGTTTTGCATGGCGTGGAAAAGCCACATGCCTTGTAACGGTATATGCTGCAAATGGTTGAGCAGGAAACGGGGTCCCCGGGCCGGCACGATCAGGTAGCCGACATAGGAAGCCAAATATCCCAGGGCAATTAAAAAAGCATAATATTGGAACTCTTCGGGATGGCGCTTTCGCCAGATTAAGAAGGGAATCAGAAGTACGGCTGGTATGAAGAGGGTGTACACGATCTGTAGAAACTCGGTGAGGGCCGGGGTTTGGACACGTTCCAGCCAGACGGTGGGGTGGACGCTCCAAAGGCGAAAATCCAGATTCGCCAGCCACTGGTCGGCATCGGTACGGCGGACCCCTGGGATGATCAGCGCCATTTCTTTGTAACAGGAGGCTACGTAGAGCAGGGCGTACCAGTTCCGGAAAATCCAGCTCGTGGGATTGGGACACTTCACCTCGAAGATCACCAGGGCCACACCGATGACGTGTAAGGTCAACAGGACGCCGGCATCCTCGATCGTGTTCCACCAGCCCACAATCAAGACGGTGGTGAAGGCAAGATAGGTCAGGACCATTTTGTCGATGGCCCAGAAGCGGGTGTCGGGGGTGGGGCTCATGAAGTCACCTCGCGGCATAATACTACCATTTCAGCCATCCGGCCTCCTTGTACCAGGCGAGAGTCAGGGCCAGGCCCGCCTCCAGAGGTGTCTTGGCCTGGAAGGGGAGTTCCGCCGCGGCGCGCCGGGTGTCGCAGGTCCACCAGCGGCATTGGGCCTCCCTGATTTTCTGGCGTGAGACAATTCCCGGCTTGCGCGTGATGCGGGACCACATCTCCGCGGAAAAACCCACGGCCTTGGCGGCCCCAATGGGAACCCGGAGCACTCGCGGACGGCACCCCATGATGCGCGCGGCAGCAGAGCTCAGCTCTCCCCAGGTACTCGGCTTAGGATTTGCCAGGAAATAAGCACGTCCGGCGGCCGCGGGACATTGGGCGGCGGCGAGCAGGCCGTCCACCAGGTCGTCCACGTAGATGGCGCTGAACCACCGGTCGCCACCCGAGATCTCGATCACCAGTCCTTGAGAAATGGACTTGAGCAACTGAAAAACGTCGGTATCGCGCGGGCCGTAGACCACCGGTGGCCGCACGATGACCGCCTCCGGCGCCAATTCCCGAACCAGGGCTTCCGCCTCCAGTTTGGATTTCCCATAATCCGTCAGTGGGTGGGGCGGCTCGTCTTCGCCAATCGGCGTGCCGTCGCGGCTGGGGCCGATGGCGGCCAACGAGCTGACGTGCACCAGGCGGATCGCTCGGCCCGCCATGGCCCGCACCAGGATCCCGGTTGCCAGTACGTTGCCGGAATAGAAATCAGCGACGGTGAGGGCCTTGGTGACGCCGGCCAGGTGTATGACGGCATCAGCGCTGCGGAGCGCGTCCTCCACTCCCTGGCCGCTGGCGAGATCGCCGTAGGCCGGTTCCACTCCGGGAGGCAGGGGACGCGGGCTTTTCCTGCGGCGCAAGAGACAGCGCGCGGGCACACCCGAAGCTGAGAGCCTTTCCAGGAGATGGCTGCCGATGAATCCGGTGCCGCCGGTCACCAGAATCATTCCTGCAGCGTGCTGCGAAACGCAACTTCGCCGAAGTAGCTCTCGGCTACCGTACCGGTGTGCTGAGAGTTGATCTGAAGGCGCAGGCCCTTTATATGAGGCGCAGGCTTTCCGTAGGCCCGCTCATAGTCGGCGGCGACGTTGCGGCTTTCCGCAATCCACCGGTTGGCGCCGGCGGGGCCGGATTCGCAAGCGATCGAGAAGACGTGGATCAGGGGGATGAAGGTGGTTCGCTGTTCGGCGCCCTTGGGAGCGTTGGTGTCCCAGACGTAGCTGACAATCCGGCGATCGTCGAAAGCCACCAGGACCTGGGCTGCCTGGTCGTCGGTGGCCGGACGCCGGAAATCGCCGCCCTCGGGGAGTTGGGCGACCTTCCAGTGCCAGGTCAGGAACGGCATTTGGTGGGGGTCGACATCCACTTCGCGCTCCAGGGAAAACGAAGCCTTGACACTCTTGAGATGCAGGCAGGAGTCATTCTGGCCGCTGCAAACCGAGATGTCGGGCTTGCCGTGGTTTACCTTCACCTGCCAATCGGCGGGCAGCATGGGGGCACTCCAACCCGCCGTGTTGAGAACGATTAAAGCCAACTGGGCGGTACGAGCTTGAAAAACGAGAATGAGAACCGAACAGAGTAGGAGAAGCTTCTTCAAAAGACCTCGCAGCGGGCATAGCGCCGTACCTTCTACTATCGCATGCTTTGAGGCCCATTTGCCACAAATGGAGCAGACAAAAGTTGCCAAAACTACTGCGTTGGGGATCGGCAGTATCAACTATGGTAAACCACGTTACGGTGTGGTCTTACGGGCCTGGATGGCCTCGACGGTAGCGGCGGCCTGGCGCTGGACGGTGTCTCGCATGCCGGGCACCGGACGCACGTAGCGCTCCACATCTTCCAGGTCGGAGGGTTGCCCCACCAGATAGAGCGCGCGCAGGGCTTCCCAGACATGGCTCTCGTCCGCGGAGAGGTCGGCGAGAGGGTCGCCCGGTTGCACGGCAGCTCCGTCCTTCCGCTCCAGCGAGCGGACTTCGCCGGGCACGGCCGCGCGGACCTCTACCTCGCCGATCAGCGCCACCTTGGTTCCGGGATTCACGTAGTCGCCGAGTTTGAGCCGGTATTTCAACGTGCC
>PMTT01000127.1 GCA_003167275.1 Bryobacterales bacterium
TAGCTTGCCCATCGCTTGCAGTGACGAGAAGTAAGACGAATGGTTCTCCAGGCGTCCGATAAGTTTACGGTCCTGTTGGGTAGAGCGCCGGAAACCACCGTTCCACCGCTTCCATGGGGAATCCCAGACGCAGCGGAGCCCTGGAATTTTCCGAGATGAGGAGCCGTTTGGAGATCAGGTCCGAGGTCGCGTTTCGGGCCGCCCGTTCTTTTAGATTGACCAGAGCGGGAATGGCTCCGCGCTCGACCGATCCTTGTAACACCGCTTCGCGAAGGATGGCGTAGGAAGCTCTGGGCAGCCGGCCAGCCTGGATTTCGTCCCGGCAGTACAGTTCGATCCGGCGCAGCAGGCTTCCAGGGTCCAGCAGCGTCTGCATGAACTGAACCTGATCGATGCCGGCGCGCAGAAAGAACCGGCAAAATTCCTGCAAGGCACGGCCGGATAAACTGCCGCGCCCGTCGTAATCGTTCTCTCGGGGCCGGTCGGCCGCCATCAACAGGGCTTTGTATTCGGAGGCGTTGCGGGCCAGCCCCCGCGAGACTGCCCACAAGCTGCTACCGATTCCCAACCGGCGGAGCATGGCATGCGCCATCAGTCGCGCCACGCGGCCGTTTCCATCGAGAAACGGGTGAATCCAAAGAAACCGGTGATGCGCGGCAGCCACGGCGATCACCTTCTGGAATTTGCCGAGCGGGGCTGTATAGACCTTCTCGAAGCGTTCCAGACAATCTTGCAGATGTTCTCCCACGGGTGGGATGTGCAGGCCCACTTTCACGTGGCGGGTTCGGACTTCACCCGGCAGCACCGGCACGCGCTCGCCCGTTTCGGGATTCCGCACCCAAAGGAGGTCGGCCGGCAGCCGGGAACAGAACTCCCGATGAAGCCAACGGATGTAATTCCGGGAAACGGGATCTGCCGGCTCATCGGTTTGGGAGTCGATCTGGCGCTGCACCTCGATGTGGGCCAACGCTTCCAGTTGAAGGTTTCGTTTTTCCGGCTCCGGGGAATAGTCGTGGGCAAGCGCGCGCTCAATGTCGCGCGGAAGGGTGTTGTGCCCTTCAATGAGATTGGAATAGTAGCAGTTCATCGACCGGACCAAATCGCCTACTCCGGCCTGAACGAGGGGATGGACTTGGCCCGCGAGGGAGCTGGCGGAAGAGACCAGTTCAAAAGCCTGGTCTTCCAGTTCGTGGTCCCGGTCCTCGGGAAGGACGGGATCGATTTCTCTGCAAAAAGCCATTTGGAATGCCGCTTGGAATGCCGGTTCTCATTCCATCATATCTGATAGAAAACAAAACGTGAAGTCGGGTGCCAGCCTGAGGCGAATGCCGCATATCATGCCGGTTTTGTAGGACAAGGCCTCCCGGCCTGTCCCCCGGCCTCAACGCGGTAGACAATCCCTGTTCATAGGGCGGCGGAGAGGCAGATGTGGTTCAGCAAGTTGCGTCCAGCCTCTATGGCGAGGACCAGTTTGAGGCGGCCATCTTCATCCAGGTTCATGTCCTGGAGCCGCTGGAATTCGAGGAACGCCGATTGCAGGGCGCGGTCGGCTTTGGACAAGGCTTGTTCGAAGGGGTCGGCAGGCGGTTGGAGTGCGGCCTGCTCGCGGCGCAGGGCATCCACGGCGCCGGCCAGCTTGGGGGCATTTCCGGACTCCAGGGCGATGGTTTCCCCGGCGTAGGTCAGGCCGTCTTCGGTCACCGCGCCCGCGATCTTACGATATTCCGCGGCGGAGATTCGGGTGAAGCTGTTCAGTTTGAAGTAGGAGGGGCCAAGTTCTTCGAGCCAGCGGAGGACCCGGTCGGCGTAAGTACGGCTGATGCCCTGGTGTTGGCAGAATTCGTCCCAGGTCAGGCCCAGGGCCCGGTAGCGCTTGTTGTCCCGGATATCGCGAAGAGTTTCGGCAGCGGCGGCCGAACAGCGGTTGGCGATCAGGTTCAACGCCTGATTTCGTCCAATGCAGGTTCCCAGCGCGAGGACTTCCTCGGTGGTGTTCAATTCTTCCATTGTGGTCGCTCCAAAATAGAAAAACCGGTACAGTGTACCGGTCGGTTTCTTGTAGAATCATCAGCTTACGGGGAAAAAACCGATACACTGTATCGGTTTTTGTGGCCAGCCTTACCCTACAAACCCCACCATAGCAGGCAGACCCTTCGGAAGCGCCTCCGCGCGGGCCACAAAATCCAGGTAAGGGATTTGGAATGAGCGGCGTCCAGGTTTTTTCGAAGTCCTGTGACTGAGGTTGTGATGGGTTCGCGGACCCTGCGTTGTTAGTAGAGTGCGCCAAGTCCAAAACTGGTAAATTGAATGTGGGTTAAATCCAATGGCGTTTCAGCCGGACATTCTTATCACCACTTCCGATGGCGGGGTCATGGTCATCGAAGCCAAAGTCACAATGAACGACCTTCCGCACACCGAAGAAGCGCTCAAGCGGTATATGGTAGGCATGCAATACCCCTTTGGCCTGTTGATTACGCCGGAAAAGGGATGGGTTTATCGGGACCTCTATTCCAGCCTGTCGCCGGAGTCCGTAAAGCAGGTCGAGGAGTTCGACAGCACTCGAATATGGCGTCGGAATCCGCCTCGCCAGGGACTGGAGTTTGAAGCGTTCGTGCAGCAATGGATCGAAGATCTGACCGACTTTCCTACCGAATCGTTGCCGCCCCAACTCAAAGACATCGTTCAGGGTTATGTCTTGCCCGCAATCGCAGACGGCGAAGTAAAGGCAGCACACCCCCGTTAATCCCTGGAATGGAAGATGCGCCACGTCTTTGTCGAAACGAACTGGCTCCACGCCTATGCGGCTCCTGCTCATCACAAGGTGCTTGACGCCGTCACATTGCTGGAACGGGCCCAGCGAGGCGAATTCATGCTGCATATTCCCAATGTGTCGTTTTCGGAGGCGCGCCAGTCGATCCAGTCAAAGTGCCAACCGGTCGATGGCCCTGGAATCCGCCGGTACATTCGATGGGCACGTAAGAACGGCGAATTAGATGAAGGACAGGCTAGGGAGGCGCACCAACTCGCGGAGAAATACGTACAGAGCATAGATAAGGAGTTGAGCGATGTTCCTTCAATACTCAACGGAGTCGCCGGCCTTCCGTGCGTCAAGATGTTTGCTTTTGACGACGAAATGCTCGATTTGGCGAATCAAGTAGCCCTAACAAAGGCCGCCCAGAAACCCTTCGACCATGCCATCCTGGCGGGCGTATTGGTCTCTGCTTCCAGGCTTTGGAACCAAGGAGAGCGCGGGAGTTCGTTTGCCGAGAAGGACAGCGACTTACAGCCATGGGGCCAGAAGGGAGGGCCGAAGGACGATCTGCGCAAGCTTTATGATGATGCTCACGTTTGGGTCTATGGCGACTTCACCTTGCAATTCCCTCCACGCCCCGCTGATTTTGATTAGCCTCCCTTGCGCGGTCATCACACAGCCAGCGAAGTAAGGGGTCCCAGATTCATAACTTTGGATGACGTCGCCCGCGTACTAAAGAGAAGCTATCTGGGCCTCCCTGCTGCTTTTTATAATTCCTTAGGATTGTAGGAATTACGGCTGTTCTGGCAGTCTGGGGAAAGCCGTCGCGACGGCGCCCTGGCCGCCGCTTCCCGTTCTGAGATTGGCATGAAACTTTCCGATTACGTTATGGATTTCCTGGCCCGGCAAGGGCTCAAGCACCTGTTCCTGTTGCCCGGCGGCGGCTCGATGCACCTGGTGGATTCGGCCGGCCGGAACCACGACTTCCAGTTCGTCTGCTGCCTCCACGAACAGGCCTGCGCCTTCGCCGCCGAAGCTTACGCCGAGTTCACACAAGGGCTGGGCGCGGCCCTGGTCACCACCGGTCCCGGGGGCACCAACTCCGTCACCGGGGTAGCCGCCGCATGGATGGAATCGGCAAGCTGCGTCTTCATCTCCGGGCAGGTGAAGCGCGCCGACCGGATCGCCGACCGCGGCGTGCGGACCATGGGGCCGCAGGAAGTCGACATTATCTCCATCGTCCAGCCGATTACCAAGTACGCGGTCGCGGTGCTGGATCCCGAGACCATCCGCTACCACCTGGAAAAGGCCGTATACCTCGCGACCCACGGACGCCGCGGCCCGGTGTGGCTCGATATCCCCCTGGACGTGCAGTCCAGCATCGTCGACGAGACCCGCCTTCAGGGTTTTGCACCCGACCCGCCCGTCGTCTCCGATGAGCTTCGCCAGCAGGTGTCCGCGGCCATCGATCTGCTGAACCAGGCGCAGCGGCCCGTCCTCTTTCTGGGGAATGGCGCGCGGGCGGCTGAGAAAAGCGGGGAGTTGCGAAAGCTGATCGACCACCTCGAAATCCCCGTCCTGCTCACCTGGAAAATCGCCGACCTGCTTGCCGAAGACGACCCATATTATGCCGGGCGCCCCGGCGGCATGGGGCAGCGCGGCGCCAACTTCACGCAACAGAATGCCGACTGCCTGATGGTGATCGGAGCCCGTCTGGACCTGCCGCAGACCGCCTTCAGCCACCGCAACTTCGCCCGCGCCGCCACCAAGATCCTGGTGGACGTGGACCCCGCGGAGATCGGCAAGATGCAGATGCCCATCGACGTCCCGGTTTGCGCGGATGCCGCCGCCTTCGTTCACGAATTCCTGGAGCAATCCGGCCGCCTCACCCCCAGGAACCGCTCCTGCTGGCTGCGGCGCGTCAAGGAGTGGCAGACGCGGTATCCAGTGGTTCTCCCCGAATATTGGGCCTATGCCCACAGCGGGTTGAGTGCCCACAGTAGGCGCGGTGCAGGGAGTGGGTCGCAAGCAGACAGTGGGCTGAATACCGATGGTGGTCCCCAGGCAGGCAGTGGGCCGTCAACAGCCGGTGGGTCCCAACTTAACAGTGGGACTCATACCCACAGTGGGCACAGAGCCGACAGTGAAGCAGACAGACGACAAAAAACGATCGTCTGTCCCACTGCCACTACCGTCAACACCTACGTGCTGATGGACGTCCTCTCCGACGAACTCACCACCGACGATGTGCTGGTCCCCGGCAGTTCCGGCCCTTGCAGCGACATCTTCATGCAGGCCTTCCGCGTGAAGCCCGGGCAGCGCATCGTCAACGCCCCCGGTCTGGGCGCCATGGGTACCGGGTTGCCGGGTTCTTTGGGAGCCTGTCTGGCGAGCGGCCGCAGGCGAACCGTCTGCGTCAATGGCGATGGCGGCTTCCAATTGAATATCCAGGATCTGGAAACCGTCCGCCGCCTGAATCTGCCGATCAAGTACTTCGTCCTGTGCAACGGGGCCTATGCCTCGATCATGACCACCCAACGGAACTACTTCCAGGGCCGTTACGTGGCCAGCGATCCCTCGAGCGCGCTGACCTTGCCCGACATTGTGAAGGTGGCCGCGGCGTACGGCATCCGGACAGCGGAAATCCACAGCCATGGGGATCTCCGCAGCGGCGTTCGCGAGGTTTTATCGCAGGATGGTCCCGTGGTTTGCGCGGTAAGCGTGTCGGCGGAGCAGGCCACCGCCCCGCGCGTTACCTCGGCAGTCCGGCCCGATGGCACCCTGGTTTCCAAACCCATGGAAGACATGTGGCCGTTCCTCCCCCGCGAGGAGTTTCTGGCGAATATGATCGTGCCGCCCCTAGAAGAAAGCTAATTCGGGGAGAGGCCGGGCAACTGCCGGATCCACTCTTACCGAACGTACCTTTCGTACGTCAGTGGCACCAGTGTTTGAATCGCGGGAACAATCACTGGACTGCCGTGGCTCCTTCCGTTACAGAAATCACACGTCTCGATGTACTCCTTATGTTGGACAAATTCGCGCATCTCATCTTTCACGTTCGGCCGCGAGAAGTCCACGTAGTCCCCCTTGAAGTCCGGGACAGCCTTGAGGCGAAAGGCGTTGGCGGAGAACGGGCAATGAAACAACAGATTACCCGAAATCGTGAAAATATTCTTAACGCAGCACGACCCGAAGATCTTTTTCTGCGCCTCTTCCGTTCGTTGATGCGCAGTGATTTGCCCGCAGTCGGTCCAGTTGCTCGGTGGAAATGAAACGTAACCAATCTGGTTACTCTCCAGCTCTCTTACCATCCGGTCCCGGTTTCTGGAAAGCGCGCCATAATCGGTTATGAAGAACAACACTTTGCTGCTCCTGATAGCAGCGAACTGTTCTTTCGTTGGAACAATCGTGGCGTTGCTGTAGACCAGGATCTTCTTCACCTTTGGCTCGTCAATGAGCCTCTTGATGATGATATGCGCTTCCTTGTTCATGAACGCTTCACCACCGATGACGCGCATCTCGTTCACTTCATCTACGACGCTACAAAACAGGTCGATCGCTCGAAGCATTTCCGCGGTATCGTCGTTGACCGGGCTTTCATAGAACTGCATCAGGTTGGCGCAGTCCTTGCATTTCATGGAGCATTTCTCCGTAATCATGATGTCGACGCAGCGCAGGAACAGTTTGTCAGGTGTAGTATAGCTATCTTGACACAGGAGCGCGGCGGCCACGGTGTGCGCCACGAAATCGACAGGCTTCTGGTAGGTGTACGGATAGATATCGAAGTTCCTCAAGAGTCGTGTGCAGGGGTGCCACTTGGGATAGCCCAACTCTCCGAGCTGCCTCACTATGTCGGCAATGTCGGCGGCAGAGATAATGAACTCAGCGTCAGGGAACCTCTGTTTCAGGTTCCGGGTTGGAATGATTTCCAATCCGCACCGGGTTTCTTGCGCCAGGTTGGCATTATTGTCGCAAAACGCATCTACTCTGATTCCGGACTCGCGGCAGGCGTGAAAGACAGCTTCACCGGCGATTCCCGCGCCAAAGATAACGACTGGCAACCCAGTTGCCCCAATTGTTACTGACTGATA
Organism: Bryobacterales bacterium; assembly: GCA_003167275.1. Classification (GTDB taxonomy): domain Bacteria; phylum Acidobacteriota; class Terriglobia; order Bryobacterales; family Bryobacteraceae; genus JAIQFL01. The sequence continues at coordinate 6,844 of PMTT01000127.1, forward strand.
AACTGGCATCCTCTTATCCCTCCTAAGTGTGCTGAGTTACGCGTGAGCCAACGCTTTCGACGCCGATGGGCGCCGCTTGCGGGCTTTGTACAGGCATACTGCCATAGTTGCAGCGGTAAGATTCAATCGTATAAGCTGGGGGATAATCCTGCTATCCCCTCTCGCGGGACTGTAATATCCCAAATTGTTCCTGAGATCGGGGTCGCTCACAATCATAGAAACCAATTCCCGCGCTTTCCAGATGGAGATTCGTTGGCCATGCCTGAACAGCGCAATCATGATCCGTATAGCAAAATAGACATGTGCGTTGCCGATGTCTCTCTCGAGTTTGGCCGCCGGGACCCCGCGGGCGCTCAAAAACGACTGGATCGTACTTAAAGCGGATTTGTACGCAAGTGGATAACTGCGGATCGCGGAAGCCGTTGCACCGGCATTGGGCCAGCCTGTATAGATATATATCTTGCTTTTGATGTAAGAAACAGAGCCTGCATCGCGTAGATATCGGATGTTCAGGTCGATGTCTTCGAATATGCGCAGGCTGGGATTGAAAAGAACCTGCTTGTCCTTGAGTATCGATGCCCGGAACAGCTTCCCCCAGACATAAGTGAGAAACGAATACGCCGTCGGCTTGCTCAAGTACTCTACGGTTCGGGAGACAACGTCACCCTTGAGCATGAGCGTGTCCTCTGGAAAGAGGAAGTTCGTGTCTGTGTCCTGGACGCCGGAATGTTGGGTTGTAAAGTCGCCGATCACCAGGTCTGCTTGGGTTCTTTCCTGATTCTCCACGAGCAAGCCTATGGCGTTCCTCTCAAGACAATCGTCTGAATCGAGGAAGAACAGGAATTCGCCCTTGGATTGGGCAATCCCCAGATTTCGGGCCGACGCCGGTCCGCCGTTGCTGGAGTGCTCGACGCGGATGCGGCTGTCCCGGCGGGCGTAGTCATCGCAGAGTTTGCCGCTCCCGTCAGTCGAGCCATCGTCAATGAGCAGCAGCTCGATATGTTCATAACTCTGGCCGATTGCACTTTCTACGCACGAGGGCAGGTGCCGCTCGCTGTTGTAGACGGGGATAACGATGCTTACCAGGCCGGTTACCAATGCGCCGTTAGCCACGAAGAATTCCTTTCGCGGATGGGGCTGGCAAGTACCGGCTGCCTGAAGGCAGCCTCGTCATCAGGCAGATCGTTTGTGGCCGATTTCGCAGAAGTCCTCCTAGGAAATTACACGGAGTCCGGAGGCCGGCGCCGCAGCGGGACTGGGGCCGATCCGCCGGACTGCCACCGAATCGCGATCGCACGCTTCCTTGCAGGGTAGGGAACACTTGATATCGGTCTTGCTCAGCGCAAAGGCCGGGTCGAATAAATTGCCCATGGCGAACTTGCGCAGATCCATCCCGGCGGGGTTTGGAAAGCCGCTATAGAGCGATGAATGCAGGTACTGGAGCCCCCCGGCGCACGTGTACACGTCTCCGTTGGAGGCGACACTGATGTAGTTGCGCCCGGCCGAACAGGACTTTTCGCTAAAGTCGTTGAAATCGAGCTGCGAATCGGGATTGCGGTCGGAACGGAGAACCCGATCGAGTAAGGCCCGCTGCTCGGGCGAGTAACGGAAATTGAGATCCACATAGGGATCCACATGCAGGGTCACATTGTCACGGGCCATGCCGCCCGAAACCTCCTCGATTAACGGGAGATTCTCGGGTGTCGCCACGATGTTGACGTGGATGTAGAACTGGTCGCTCAACGCCTTGACCTTGGAGACGAACTCCTCCTGCCCGATGAATTCGCGGTGAAAGCTGGCGCGGATATGGATCTTGCGCTTGACCTTGCGGTATAGCCGAACATCCTGCGACAGGTTGGTCACAATGCCGACGATCTGGTGCTTCTTCGGCAGTTGGTTGACCAGGTCGGGCAGGCCGTTGTAGACGAACGGCTCGCCGCCGGCGATATAGACCATCGCGGGAGGCAACTGTTCAAACGCCCGCAGCCAGTCGGAAACGGACTTCTCCCCGCTTTTGGGGAACAAGGTGGTGTAGTCGAACTTCGTGATCACCGGACAATAGGAACACCGGTAATTGCAGCGCGAAGTCGGATTGAAAAGCAGAATGAGCTTGTTGGGGAAGAAGGTGCGGTAGTAGCGCTTGAGAAAGAACTTCATGCCCGCGGGCAAGTACCGCTGCATGTCGGAAACGCTTAGCATACCAGCGCCGCCTTGCCGGCCAGGGCCGGCGCCGCATCTACGGCGTCGCGCAGGGGCTCGCCGAAGCTGTATTCAAAGTTGATACGCTCCTTCTCGACCACCAGGGGGCGTTTCTGCACTTGCGTGTGAATCGCGCCCACGTACTCTCCCACGATCCCCATGAATAACAACTGGATCGACGCGAAGAAGAAGAGCCCGATCAGGACGGGCGCCATACCGGTACTGAACCGCCCCCAGTAAACCAGCTTGTAGATCAGGTAGCCCAGTCCGGTGAGCACCGACAGCACCGACAGCAGGAAGCCCGTGAAGGTCACGAGGCGCAGCGGCACCTTCGAAAGGTTGATGATTCCCAGCATCGCGATTTCATACAGGTTGAAGAGCGAGTGCTTGGTGATCCCCTTTTTACGGGCGGGCTGATTGAAGACCACTTCGGCATGCGGCAGGCCGATATCGGCAATCATCCCGCGGAAATAGGGAAAGGGGTCGTCGAACGACTTGATCAGGTCCATCACGCGCCGGTCGTACAGACCGAAGCCCGTGAAATGAGCGTAGGTCTGGACGTCGGAGAGGCGATTCACCAGGTTGTAGAACCGGCTCCGCAGCCAGTATACGAATCC
>PMTT01000355.1 GCA_003167275.1 Bryobacterales bacterium
TCTTGCCGTAGTCGGTGGTCTTGAAGAGGAAAAGATCGCGATTGTTCACCTGATGGCCATCCACGGCGATGTAGGCGGCGCCGTTGGCGTAGCGCGAGGCTTCGATGTTCGACACCGTTCCCCACTCGGGCATGCCGGGGATATTGGCCGTTAGGTTGGTCCAGGTCTTACCGCCGTCGCGCGTGATCTGCACCAGGCCGTCGTTGGTGCCGGCCCAGATGACGCCGGTTTGCTTGGGTGACTCCGCGAGGGCGAAGACCACACCGGCGTACTCGACGCCGATATTGTCGCCGGTCAGTCCGCCCGAGAAGCCCATCCGGCTCTTGTCATTACGAGTGAGATCGGGACTGACAATCTTCCAGGTGCTTCCGCCATCGGTAGTGACGTGGACGAACTGGCTGCCCACATAGACGCGGTTGTGATCGTGCGGGGAGATCATAAGCGGAAACTCCCAGTTGAAGCGGTATTTCAACTCCGCGGCGGTGGCGCCGCTGGTCTGCTCGGGCCAGACCTCGACATTGCGCGCCTGGTGATTGCGTTCGTCGAAAACAGTGACGATGCCGCCCACGCTGCCGGAACCGGAGGCGCTCGACCAGAGATGTTGGGGTCCACCGGATCGGGCGTGGCGAAGCCGCTCTCGCCGCCGGTCACCTGGTGCCAGACGCTGCGCGAGATGGGGCCGCCCGGAGGCGCGAATGCCGCAGCGCGGCCGCCTTCTCCGGCAGTTTCCTCGCCGCCACCGAAGCCGCCGCGTCCGCCCGAAAGGCTGTTGCTCGGACCGCGGTAGGAGGTGCCATCCTGTTTGTTGCCGTAGACGAAATAGGGCACCTGGTTGTCCAAGGTCACGTGGTACATCTGCGCGATGGGCAGTTGCACGCGGTTCCAGGTGCGGCCGCGATTGATCGAAATGCTGATCCCGCTGTCGTTGGCCACCGCGATGCGGTCGCCGTTGGTGGGGTCGATCCACATGTCGTGGTTGTCGCCACCGGGCACAGCGGGCATGTTAGTAAGGGTGCGGCCGCCATCGAGCGACCGGGAGAAGGCCGCCGTGAGGAAGTAGATCTCGTTTTCGTTATCCGGCGAGACCGCGCAGCGCGTGTAGTAGGCGGCGCGGCCGGTGAGTTGGCGGTCATAGCTCATGAGGGTCCAGTGGTCGCCGCCGTCGTCGGACATCCAGAACTGGCCCCGATCGGTGGGCTTGCCATCAAAGGGGACGCCGTCGCCGGTTTCGATCAGGGCGTAGACGCGGCTGGAGCGCCGAGCCATCGCCACGGCGATCTTGCCTAGGGGCGAATTGGGAAGGCCGCCTCCAGTGAGGCGCCGCCACGTGGCACCACCATCGGTGGATTTGTACAGCCCGCTGCCCGGACCGCCGCTGGTGCGGTTCCAGGTGGAGAGTTCAAGCTGCCACATACCGGCGAAGAGAATGCGCGGATTGGCCGGGTCCATGACCATGTCGGAACAGCCCGTGTTTGGGTCAACAGTGAGCACGTGCTCCCAGTTCTTGCCGGCGTCGAGAGTCCGGAAGACGCCGCGTTCGGGTTGCGGACCGTAGGCGTGCCCCAGCGCGCAAGCGAAAACGACATCCGGATTGCGCGGATCGATGAGAACGCGTCCGATGCGGCCGGTCTTTTCGAGGCCCATGAGGGACCAGGTCTTGCCGGCATCGAGCGATTTGTAGATGCCTTCTCCGACGGAGATGTGGCTGCGGATGAATGTCTCGCCGGTGCCCGCCCAGACCACGTTGGGGTCGGTTGGCGCGATCGCCAGCGATCCGACCGAGGAGACGGGCTGGGCGTCGAAGATCGGGTCCCAGTGGATGCCGCCGTCGATGCTCTTGAAGATGCCGCCAGAGGCCGCGCCGGCGTAATAGACGTTGGGGTCGCCGGGGATGCCGGCGGCTCTCGGTCCGCGGCGAGCGCTACGAGGTGGTGGAAGGCAAGACTCCCGAGATTCGACGCCGCACGTCTGACTTCAGCACTCACGACGCGCTCAAAGAGACTGAAGGGACGTCCCTCATCAAGGCGGGCGTCGCCGGGGTGTTGCAGCGGGAAGGATCCTCGCACGAGCGCTACTACCTGGATCTGGTGGAGAAGTCGGACGGTGCTGATCCGGCCCCCCGTTTGTTGAGGCGCACGAACTGCGGGCGGACCCGTTCGCGCCCGTTCTTGTATTCCGCCCGCAACCACGGTATAGTAACCCCCAATCCGAACGGAGGTCCTATGTTCCGTCTCATCGCCATACTCCTTTCCGGGGGCGCAGCCTTCGCCCAATCCCCGCAAATCGCGTCTGAGCTGCTGAGCCAGCTTCGCTACCGCTACATCGGCCCTGTGGCTAATCGGGTCATCGCCGCCGCTCATTCTGCCGTGGTTGCTGATCGCGGGTTTGGGCATGGGAAATGCGGGCGTCCCCTTGTCCCTTTCAACGGGCGCCCGCGTTTTCGCCGGTGGTTCGAGGATCCAGGCCGTAACGCCGTGCCTACCGGTTAAAGAGCCGGCGGCGTCCGATACAGCTCAAGCAGACAATGGCGAGGCCAAACAGCGCCATAGTCCCCGGCTCGGGGGCCGCAGCAAGGCCGAGATTGGTGATGTCGGTGGTGTCGGAAGGATCGATGAATCCGAACGAATTCGGGTCGCCGAGGATGCTCGGGTCTGGGAAGTCATCGCCCCACGGCAAGGTAATGGTCGAACCAGCCAAACTTCCAGGGGTAAATACGAACTGGGCCGCTGCAGTGAGCGAAGTGAACAGACCCACAGTGCCGCCAACCGGCGTACCGACTGAAGCAAAGGGATTAAAGTTGCTGCAGTTTCCGGCGATCACGCTCAGTCCGGTCGCGTTCACAATCCCCTGAGCGATGGCTCCGCTGTTCGCGCCTGTTCCTCCGGCACAACCGCCGATGATCATATCGTTGTAGGTTGCCGCCCCGGGAGCGGTAACGTAGTTCAACTGCTGAAAAGCCACGTCCAGCGTTAGCGCGCCTCCCAACAGGTCCGTTGCGGTTCCGGTTGCCCACAGGTACGTCCATATTCCCGAGACGTCGGTGGCCATTACGCTGCCGGTAAAACTAACGGCTGCATTTCCAAAGGCATAAGGCATAATCGTGAAGGTGTTACCCGGCAGCAGATTGATGCCATTGTCCAAAGAGCCGCCTGCAATAATATTGGCGGGAAGGCACGGATACTGTTGCACCGCGCACTGAACCGCCGCAACCGATACTGCGTTAGCATTTTTGGGTAACGCCAGCAAGAGCGTGCCCAGTAAAAGAATTCCTAAACGCAAACCAAGCTTCTTCATCACCATCCTCCGGTAGTGAGTGCTGATTAGACTTTGGACGGAGTGTACATCGGCCCACAAGAAGTAGCAATACCATTCTTAGTCAAGATGGTATTAGTACGAACAAAGGTTGAATTGACTGATTGCGGTGTGGCGGAGGTTTGATAGATCCACTTTCGCCCGCGTGCAAAGACATGGCGGAGTTAGCCATCCCGGGCGCCGCGGCTTGGAAACCTCTTCTTCTCCTCAAAAGCGTCTTTCCCAAACCGTTAATGCCTTTGACCGGCCGATTGCGCCGGCGTGCCAATCGCCATATAGTCAAGGCACTTATCAAACGGAGGGGCAAGTGCGCACGCTGACGCTGCTTGGGATCGCGGTGGGGCTTTGGGCCGCGGAACCCAGCTATTTCCGCGAGACTCGGCCGGTTTTCCAGCGACAGTGCCAGGGCTGCCACCAGCCCAACATGAAGTCCTCGAATCTGGATCTCACGAGCTACGAAGGACTCAAGGCGGGAGGCAAGCGCGGGCCGGCGCTGGGCCTGATCGTGCAGTTTCTCACCGGCGAGATGAAGCCGCAGATGCCGCTCGGCCTGCCACCGCTGCCTCCGGAACAGATCGAACTGGTGCGGACCTGGGTGGCGGCGGGCGGCAAGGACGATACGCCCGTAGAGGCGCGCGAGGCCCTCTCCGCCGGCGCGCCTATCGTCTATTTCCAACCGCCTGTGCTCACCGCCCTGGCGTTCTCGCCGGATGGCAAGGTGCTCGCCGGATGGCAAGGTGCTCGCCGGATGGCAAGGTGCTCGCCGGATGGCAAGGTGCTCGCCGGATGGCAAGGTGCTCGCCGTCTCGGGCAACCGTGAGATTCTGCTGCATACGCTCGACGGCAGTTCGCCTCCCAAGCGCCTGCCTGGGCTCTCCGACGGCATTCTGTCGCTGGTCTTCTCCAGGGATGGCTCGCTGCTGGTGGCGGGCGGCGGCACTCCGGCACGCTTTGGCGAGATTCAGTTTTGGGACTTGCCCGCCGGCAAGCTGCGGCGCTCCGTGATGCTGACGGGTGATACCGTCTTTGGCGTGTCGCTTTCGCCGGATGGGACGCGAGTCGCGGCGGGCTGCACCGACAATACCGTGCGCATCGTGGATACGGCCACCGGCAAGGAGATCACCAAGATGGGAGCGCACGAAAACTGGGTCCTGGGGACCGTCTTCGGTGTGGACGGCAAGCGCGTGGTATCGGTGGGTCTCGACCGCTCGGCCAAATTGACCGACGCGGCGACCGGCGCCTTCCAGGAGAACGTGAACCTGCTGCGCGGCGAACTGGCGGCGGTGGCGCGGCACCCGTCTAAGGACATAGTCGTGATCGGCGGGGATGAGCGAATCGCCTACGTGTATTTGATGGACCGCTCCAAGAACATGAAGATCGCCGATGATACGACGTTGGTTCGCAAGCTGGAACGGCAGAACGGGGTGATCGCGGCGCTTGCGTGGTCGCCGGACGGGAGGCGCATCGCGGTGGCGGGTGCGGCGCCTGAGGTCAACGTGTATGACGCCGACACGGGCGCGAAGGTGGCGGCGTGCAAGGGACATTCGGCGGGGATTTATTCGGTGGCCTTCAGTCCGGACAGCGGCACGTTGGCGACGGGCGGATTCGACGGAACGGTGCGTCTGTATGACGCTTCCACGGGCGCGCTGCGGAAGGCTTTCGTGCCGGTGGAATTGGAGAAGCCGGGGTCCGAGGCGGGAGGACTGCGATGATGCCAATTGCTTTCACCGTGGGGCGGACCCCCGGTCCGCGGCCGACGCCCTCGTCGGCCTTCTTGCCCTTGGGCGGTACGTTGATTTCGGTGGCGAAAGCGGGTCCGGGGGGACCCGCGCGGACCAGGGGGTCCGCCCCACTATCTGTGCAGAACATCGCTCTGAAAATCTGTCCCGCCTGATGTGCATGCCTCTTCAGAGATTTCCCATGTACGCCTGCGCGCTGGTCCTCGCCGCACAGTGCGCCATGGCCGCGGCTCCTGTGATCGCCGAGTTGCGGCCACGCGGCGCCGAGATTGGGCGGCCGTTTACCCTGACCGCAATCGGACGGAACATCGGGGAAGGCGCGCGCGTGATTTCGACTCTGCCGGCCACTTTTACTCTGGTGCTCGCCCCACCAGCGGCCGGGACCATGTACGCCCCAGGGCGCTCAGCATCGTTTCTGGTCGAGCCGAAGGCCGATGTGGCGCCAGGAGTCTATCCCATCCGGATCGAATCGCCGTCGGGCATCTCCAATGTCCTGCTCTTCACCCTCGGAACATTTCCGGAAGTGACCGAGGAGGAATCGCAGCCCAATTCCCTCCCCAATCGCAACGACACCATCGAGACCGCCGAGCCGGTACGATCGTCGCCAGTGGTAGTCAACGGCACGCTTCGTGGTCCGGAGCGCGATGTCTACCGCGTGTATGGCAAGGCCGGCGAGCGGCGCGTATTCGAGTTAGAAGCCAGGCGCTGCGGATCGGCGATCGACCCGGTGCTGCGGATCCTGGACGGGTCGGGCAAACAGCTTGCGCGCAGCGACGACGCGCCGGGCGCCTCGCTCGACGCCCGTCTGGATTTCACCTTCCCCGCCGAGGGCAACTACTACGTGGAAGTCACGGACGCCCGTTTCAGCACACAGGTTCAGAACTTCTACCGGCTCAAGATGGGCGCCTACCGATATGCCGACGGCATCTTCCCGCTGGGCGGCCGGCGCGGGGAACGCGTGCCTGTGACCTTCTTCGGCGGCAATCTGGGCGCGGGCGTCCGGTCCACCGCGGACTTGAGCAAGGCCGGCACGACCCAGTCGCTCATGCAAGTTGGGCTGCCCGATTCCCCGGTCCTGCCGTTCGCATTTGCGGTGAGCGACCTGCCCGAGTTGATGGAACCTGTGACCGGCGAAGTGGCCGTCCCGAGTGTGGTCAACGGCCGTCTGGACAAGGCCGGGGAGATCGACCGATACCACTTCCGCGTGGAACCGGGCGAAAAGCTGATCTTCGAATTGCAAGCGCGGGAACTGGGAACATCGCGCCTGGAGGGCATCATCACGGTTCGGGATTCGGCCGGCAAGAAACTCGCTTCGGCGGGCGATCAGCCGCTGCCCGAGGATGTCTTCGCGGTTCAGGGCACCAGTCGCACATCGAGCGATCCTTTTCTCAACCTCACCGTCCCGCCGGATGTCCGCGAGGTGGTGGTTTCCGTGGAGGATCTGGCCCTGCGCGGCGGTCCACTCTACGGCTACCGGCTCATCGCGCGACAGCAGGCGGAGGACTTCACTTTGACAATCTCGTCGCCGTTCGTCAACATTCCTGCGGGCGGTACGTCGGTCATCACCGTCACGGCCGACCGCCGCGGATACGACGGGCCCATCCAACTCATGATTCCCGACCTGCCTAAAGGAATCCACGTCGCGGGCGGCGTGATTCCTCGCGAGTACATGGATGGGGCCAATACGCGCACCGTCAACCGGCGCGGCATCCTGACGATTACCGCCGATCCTGGCGCGTCCTGGACCACCGGTCAACTGGAAGTCTGGGGCGAGGCGACGGCGGCTGGCGGGGCCGTGCTGCGCCGGCGCGCGCGCGGTCTCGGAATGAGCGTGGATGTGGCCGGCGCCACGGATCAGGGCGTGGTAGACCGCCAGCGCCCGCTCACCGCGCCGTGGCTGGGATGGGGACTTCCGGCGGCACTGACGGACCCGCCGGCCGCCACCCTGGAGGTCCGCCAGACGGGCGTCCAACAGATGGCGGAAGGCGCCCGCTATGAATTCGCCTACAAGTGGACGTTCCGCGGTTCGGGGACTCCGCCCAAGCAGGTAGGTGTGGACGTCGTGGGAGCGAAAGATATCCGGGCGATCGATATGACCACCAGTAGTTTTGCCGTGACCATCACTAAGGCAACCGACCCTGGCCTCTATGACGTGTACGTCAATGGCCGTGTCCGCACGGACGAGGGCGATGAAGTGGTGGTCGCCCGCGCAATCCCATTTGAAGTAACTGGAGGTGCACATGCCGCGCAGTAAGCTGGTGGGGCGGGCCCCCTGGCCNNGCCGACCCCCTGGTCGGCCTGTTCGGACCGGCGAAGACCCGGACCAGGGGGGCGCCTGCTTTGTGGGGCAGGATGGTATCCTGCGCGCCGGTTGCCAACCGGCGCATGCTTGACAGATCGCCCCAAGTTTGGAAGCTGTCCGTACTCCTCTTCCTTCAAGCCGGGCTCCTCTCCGCCGCTGACGCGCCCAAAGGTGACCTTCCTCCGCGACGTCGCGCCCATTCTCAACAAAAGCGGCTGCACGTCCGGTCCCTGCCACGGAGCGGCCAAGGGCAAGAACGGCTTCAAGCTCTCGCTCCGCGGCTACGATCCGCAATTCGACTACGAAGCTCTGCTCTACGATCTCTCGAGCCGCCGCTTCAATCGTGCCGACCCGGCGCGCAGCCTGATGCTGGCCAAGCCAACTCAGCAGGTGCCCCACGGCGGGGGCCTGCGATTCGAGATCGGTTCCGCCTATTACAAGACCATCTACAACTGGATCGCCCAGGGCGTCCCGTTCGGCGATCCGGCCAAAGATGCGGTGCGCCGTCTGGAAGTGGAGCCGAAGGAAATCTTCATGAATGCGCCCGGCGAATCCGCGGTGGTGAAGGTCTCCGCGATCTTTGCCGACGGCGGCCAGCGAGACGTCACCCGCGAAGCCGTAGTGGAGAGCAATGTGCCGGATGTCGCGGCGGTGGCCGATGCGTCCGTCAAGGGCGCGCGCACCGGCGAGGCCACCCTGCTGGTGCGCTACCAGGGCACCTTCACCACACTGCCGGTCACAGTCCTCAACCCCAAGCCCGGCTTTGCCTGGAAGCAACTGCCGCAGAACAACTACATCGACCGACTGAACGACGCCAAGCTCCAGCGGCTGAAGATCCAGCCGTCGCCGGCGGTGGATGACGCTACGTTTTTGCGCCGCGTGTCGCTCGATCTCAAGGGCCAGTTGCCGACGCCCGAGGAAGTGCAGGCGTTCGTCGCCTACGCTTCCAAGGCGAAGCGCGTAGAGCTGATCGAAAAATCGATCGCGAGTTCGGCTTACGTGGACCACTGGACGTTGAAGTGGGGCGATCTGCTGCAGAACAATCGCAAGTACCTGGGTGAGAAAGGCGCATTCGAGTTCCGCGAGTGGATTCGCGACTCCCTCGCGCAGAACAAGCCCTACGACCGCATGGTGCGCGAGATGCTGACGTCGAAGGGCAGCTCGTATGAGAACCCGGCCGCCAAGTTCTACCGCGTGACGCGCGATCCCAAGCCCACCATGGAGAAGACCACGCAGGTGTTTCTGGGCGTGCGCATGGTGTGCGCCCAGTGCCACGACCATCCGTTCGAACGCTGGACGCAGAATCAGTACTACGAAATGGCCGCGTTCTTCTCGGCGGTCGGGCTGCGGCCGGGCTACGAAGTGGGCGAAGAGATCCTCTACGACCAGCGGCAGGATTACGACATGAAGCATCCCAAGGATGGCCGCGTGATGAACCCCAAGTTCATCCTTCCTGCCACCTGGTCGGGCACGGGCGCACCACCCACGGACGCCCAGCGCCGACAGGCTTACGCGGAGTGGCTGACCGCCACTGACAATCCGTTCTTCGCGAAATCCACCGTGAACCGGGTGTGGAGTTACTTCTTCGGACGCGGCATCATCGACCCGGTGGACGATATCCGCGCTTCCAATCCGCCGAGTAATCCGGCGCTGCTGGATGTCCTGGCGAAGGACTTCATCGACCACAATTTCGACCTCCGCCACCTGATGCGGACCATCGCCAACTCGCGGACCTACCAGGCCTCCGTAGCGACTAACGAGTGGAACGAGAAGGATGGCGAGAACTTCTCGCACGCCATCCCGCGGCGGCTCAGCGCCGAGGAATTGATGGACGCGCTGGCCTTGGCCACCGGCGTTCGGCCAGTCTTCCCCGAGGCTCCGCCCGACACGCGCGCCGAGCAGGTGACCGACCCGCACGTCGGCAAAGACGGCTTCCTCGACCTGTTCGGCAGGCCCGCCCGCGAGTCCTCCTGCGAATGCGAACGGCGCGCCGACCTGAGTCTGCCGCAGGCGCTCAACCTGGTGAACGGCAAGACGATTTCGGACGCCGTCGCCGACGCCAACGGGCGCGTCGCGAAGGCCATTCTCAGCGGCCGCCCGGATCGCGATCTCGTCACGGAACTGTACCTCGCGTCGCTCAGCCGCCAGCCCAGCGCCGCGGAACTGGAGAGCGGCCTGAAGTATTTGCAAGGCGGCGCCGGACGCGCGGCGCGCGCGCAGGATCTGCTGTGGGCGCTGGTCAACAGCAAAGGCTTTCTGTACAACTACTGACCGAAAGAGGCTCGACATGCTTGTCATTCCAGGACGCCGTTGTCACACATGCGAAGGCCCTACGCGGCGCGAACTGCTGCGCGCGGGCTCGATCGGCATGCTGGGGCTGAACCTCGCCAACTTCTTCGCCTGGCAGAAATCGGCCAAGGCCGCCGCCAGATACGAGGGCGCGCGCGGCTTCGGCAGCGCCAAGAGCGTGATCATGGTCTTCCTGCAAGGCGGCCCGAGTCACGTGGATATCTGGGATCCCAAGCCCGACGCGCCCGCCAATATCCGCGGCGAGTTCAAGCCGATCCCGACGAAGATCCCCGGCACCCACATCGGCGAGCACATGCCGATGATGGCGCAGGCGCTGGACAAGGCGACGCTGATCCGCTCGATGAGTTACACGCCCAACGGCCTGTTCAACCACACCGCGGCCATCTACCAGATGCTCACCGGCTATCCGCCCGACCGCGTCTCACCCTCCGGCCAACTGGAGCCGCCCAACGGCGCGGATTTTCCCACCGCGGGCAGCCACGTCTCCAAGCTCAAGCCTCCTAAAGAAGCGGTGCTGCCCTTTGTCGAACTGCCGCGACCGCTGCAGGAATCGGGCATCATCGGCAAAGGCGGCGCGGCCGGCTTCCTTGGGAAGGCGTACGACCCGTATCGCCTCTATCAGGATCCCGCGCTGCCGATCAAGACCGAGGACCTCGCCCTGCGCAAGGAGGTGCCGCCCGAGCGTCTCAAGGAGCGCTTCGAGCTGCTGAAGGGCATCAACGATTCCATGCCCGATCTGGAGAAGGCGTTGAAGAGCTACGCGATCGACGAGTATTACGGCAAGGCGTTCGACCTGGTGCTCTCCGGCAAAGCGCGCGACGCCTTCGACCTCACCAAGGAGCCGGACAAGGTGCGCGAGCGGTACGGCCGCACGACATTCGGGCAGGGAATGCTGCTTTCGCGGCGGTTGATCGAAGCGGGCACGCGCTTTGTGCAGATGAACTGGCCGGCAGTGGCCAACGGCAACGCGGAGGTGGACTCCTGGGACACGCACGCCGCGAATTTCGCTCCGCTGTAGAACCTGCATTGCCCCAAGCTGGACCGCAGCCTCTCGGCGCTGCTGGAGGACATGGATGCCCGCGGGATGCTCAAGGAGACACTGGTGGTGGCGGTGGGAGAGTTCGGCCGCTCGCCGCGCATTGGGGTTAGTACGTCGGGGAATTCGAATGCCCCGGATGGACGCGATCATTGGCCTTATTGTTACAGCGCGGTGGTGGCTGGCTGCGGCATCGCGCGAGGGGCGCAGTATGGGGAGTCGGATCAGACTGCGAGTTCGCCGAAGGACAAGCCGGTGCATCCGAATGATCTGCTGGCGACGACTTACTATGCGCTGGGGATCGATCCGGATATGATCGTGCTGAATCACTTGAATCAGCCTCGGGAGTTGGTGAAGGGGAAGGTGGTGGCGGAGTTGTGGAGTTGATGCGTCGCGTGGAGGAAAGTCGGCTCCCCTCGCGAGGTTCATCTGCCATTCAGGGGTTCTTGGGGATCGAGCAGGATCACTGCTGTCCGGCTAGAAGTCGAATAGAATCAATTGTTTGCTAGCTTCAAGTAGGTCAGTATCGGAGTCGGACACTCGAAGTGCCTGCAAAATGGGCGTTTTTTCGAAAAGTGTCAGACTCAAAATCTGTAGAATCTGGTAGAGACTCGCTTCGAGCGCCAGCCGCTTACGGATGATAGCCACCAGCACGTATGCCGAGACCGCGATCCAGATTTGGGTCTTCACGGCCTTCTCGCTGGTACCGTAGAACGCCTTGATCCGGAGGTGCTGCTTGATCCACTTGAAGAACAATTCCACCTGCCATCGCGGAATTTGTCAATGACTTTGAGACACCCGCCAAAACTATTTAGTGTCGTACGAATTCGCTTGCGCGAGGCGGTAACGGAGGTCTTGGGGGCCTCGGGGGCTTTGCCCCTGCGACCCCAGGATTTACCGCTTACGTGCCAAGATAGGCGTTCAGGCCCTGCGGGCCTCTGGGAGCAAGCTCCCCAGACTGCCACAAGGGTGCAGACGGTGGGGCAAGGAACTCCTTCCCCCACCCTATCTCGGCCACCGGAGCGGCGCTCGGGTTGCTTCCCAGCAGAGCCCTATCCTCCGTCCGGTCCGCCTCCCAGTCTATACCTGCTCTCCTCCTTTCGCCGCCGCCGTCTTCGCCGGCGGATTGATCCACACTGCTTCTGGTAACTCCGGCGCTTGCGGGTGCTGCCGCACGAAACGCTCCGGCCGCTGTTCATAGGCCGCGCTCAGCACCCGTTGCCGCTCTTCGATCACCTCCACGGCCCGCCCATAGTGAACCGTCTCCGGCGTCAGCAACCCGATCCCCGTGTGATGGTGTTCCGTGTTGTACCACCGCATAAATTCCTGACAAAATCCCCGCGCATCCTCGATCGATCCAAATCGCTCCGGAAACTCTGGCCGGTACTTCAGCGTTTTGAACTGGCTCTCCGAATAAGGATTGTCATCCGATACGTGAGGCCGACTATGCGTCTTCGTGATCCCCAGATCCGCTAGCAGCAATGCCACCGGCTTGGAGGTCATGGATGTCCCCCGGTCCGCATGGATCGTCAGTTGCCCGGACGCTATGTTCTGCTTGCTGCTCGTTTCCCCGATCAGCCGCTTCGCCAACTCCGCGCTCTCTTGCGGCGCCACCATCCACCCCACCACCTACCGGCTGAAGATATCCAGAATCACGTACAGATAGAAGTACGTCCACTTCACCGGCCCCAGCAGTTTGGTGATGTCCCAACTCCAAACCTGGTTGGGTCCCGTGGCCAACAACTCCGGCTTTTGATACTCCGGGTGCCGCAACTGATCGCGCCGCTCCCGCACCTCTCCGTTTTCCTCCAGTATCCGGTACATCGTGCGGATGGAGCAGAGGTAGATCCCCTCGTCCAGCAGGGTCGCGTACACCTCACTCGGCGACCGGTCCACGAACCGTTCCGAGTGCAGCAACTCCAGCACAGCTTTTCGTTCGCCGACATCCAAAGCGCGTGCCGGACTCGGCCGTGCTTTGCGCCCCACCGATTCTTTCGCCTCTTGGAGTTGGCGATATAGCGAAGCGCGCGGCACATCCAAGGCCCGGCATGCTGCCGCCCGACCCACGGTGGGCGCCATCTGCTCGACCGCACTCACCAGTTGTTCTCGCCGCTGCGGCTGTCCTTCAGCGGAATCCCCAGCAGCGATGAGACTTTTTTTTGAACGTCGATGATGATCTCGGCCTTTTCCAGTTGCTGCGCCAATCGAGCGTTCTCCCGCCGCAACTTCTCCATCTCTTCCACCAACGGGTTCCACGCCCGCTTGGGC
>PMTT01000207.1 GCA_003167275.1 Bryobacterales bacterium
TCGGCATAGAACACCGGCTCGGCGCCCAGATCCTCGGTGATCCAGTCTTTCGCCAAGGCCGCGTTCCACCGCATCGCCCGGCCCGCTTCGCCACAGAGAATCTTGATCTTCTCGCGCAACGTGCGCACTTCCGGAA
This sequence comes from Bryobacterales bacterium, assembly GCA_003167275.1. Classification (GTDB taxonomy): domain Bacteria; phylum Acidobacteriota; class Terriglobia; order Bryobacterales; family Bryobacteraceae; genus JAIQFL01. The sequence continues at coordinate 137 of PMTT01000207.1, forward strand.
TGCGATCCAGCCCCAATAACTGTCCCCACTCGCCCGGGGCTTGATAGCGCAGTTTCTCCAACGAGGGGATTCGCGCCAATGCCATCAGTGCCAACAGCAGGAAGATGCTGGTCAATCCGTAGTAACCGGCCGGCAAGGTATACACTTCCTGGTGCGCCAGTAGCCCCATCGCCAACAGCGCCGGCACGGCCAGCAGCACGCCGCCCCCAGCAATGTCTTGTCCCGCGGCGAACGCGATGGACGCCGATTCCAATAATCCCTGGGAGGCGGCTACGCGCTCCTCGATGCGCGTGGCCGCGTATCCCATTACGGCCGTGCTGTCTGTCTCGCTGCGTTCGCTCTGGGTGGGGAGGGGTGCTGGATTCGGCGTGGATTCTTTTTTTTTACGCGGGGCAGACGTCCCGCGCGAATCGCCTTATGGAGGGTATTGGCTTTGACGCGGCTGGCCTCCGCCACTTCCGGCACGCTTTTGCCCTCCTCTATCAAACTCTCGATCAATTGACGGATTTCATCGGTCAACACCGGCGCCGATCGACGCTTCGGTTCGGCAAAGAAGGCTTGCTTACCATGATCTCTTAAGAGTTTCAGATACCGTTTTACCGTGGGCAGAGGAACTGCAAAGGTATTCACGATGTCCACCTGCCGCACGGCATCCATATCGATCAACTGGCTGGTGAACATGCGGAAGCTTCGCAGGTCGTCTTCGGCATGTTGAAATACGGGCAACAAGCTGACGAAATACACCACCTGTTTGTCCCGGCACTCCACGGAGTATCCCTGGGCGAGGCACTTGGATCCGGCAGGGAAGATAGGTCGTTGTAATCGAGGCATGGAGATCACTCACTCAGACTTTCATTTCAATCGGGGATGCCGATCTCTACTTGGGTTTCTATAATAATACTTTTCGGCCTTGAGTTATTAAGCTTACATTATAAGATTCTAATCTAGTCAGTAGAGAATCTCCAAGGCAGTCACGAATGTCCACCTGTCGTGCTACCCCCGTGTCGATCGGCAGTCTGGTAAACATCTGCGGCTTTGCATCTGCCTTTCGCCATACTGAAGCATGGACAACCGCGCGTAGAAATACACCATCGGTCCGTCTCGACACTCCCCCGAGTTCCCCTGGCCGATGCTCTTGGATCCCGAAGCGGAAAAGGGCGCTCCACCTGAGGCATGGATAGCTCAGTCTCGCTCAAATGGAGGGCGGGCGCAAGGCAAAAAACAGCTCAGGCCGATTCCCCCCGCAGCCCGGCGACACGGGGGCGACATCAGGAGTTCAGAGACTCGTCTCGACGCTTTTCGGGTCGCCTACCAAGCCCCGGACCAGGAGGGGTTTTCGACGCTTTCGGCTTCGGGACAATGATTGACCATCGGCAATGGCAATTCCTCGGCGACCCGTCGGCACAACCGGACCACCGCGACTTTGCACGTCCCTGCTAGACTGAAGGTGAGGACGGTGGTTCATGGAGAAGCCTGACAGGGGCCAATTGATAGCTGCAAAGTACGCTCGCGCCGGGCATCCGTCCATCGAAGAGCTTGTTGCTGAACAGGGCACCAGATTCCCGTCGGACCCCGCAGACCTATTGGGCGACTTCTGGCCAGAGGACGAGTCCATCGAGGACTTCCTGAGCGCCCTTCATGAGTGGCGAGGACACAGCAAATCTGATCGTGCCTGACGCGCCCCCTACTTCTTTACGATCCGCCCGAACACCTTCCCGCCGCCGTTCTTCCCGCTCCAAGTCCCCGCGTATTGCCCGCGATACACCACCACGCGCGCGGTGTAGGTCCCCATTCCAGGCAAGGCCTGATCGGTCAGCGTGATCACCGGAGTATCGCCGGCCCATTTCACCTGAACGGGCAAGGGAACCGTCATCGTCTGTCCTTTGAAATCGACGCGGCCAAAGAGCGTCCACTGGTCATCGCCGGTCTTGACCACCTTCTCGATGGCGTATTTGTCCTCCGCCACAGCGGGATTCCCGTCGTGCGTGGATTGACCTTCGAGAGCCACTCCCGCCAGCGAGTCCTGAAATTCCTTCTCCAAGGCGGTTAGCGAGACCGTCTGCGCGGACAAACAAACGGCGGCGAGCAAGGCGACCAGAAACAGCTTTCCCATATGGGGATCATCATGCCACAGGTGCGGCGCGTCCGGCTAGCGCCAGTAATGCAGGATACCCCGGACGATCCCAAGCATCGGCGAAACCAACTGCAGCCATGTGCGCGGAGAGACCAGGATCAGCGGCAGCGCGCGAGTGATACTCAGGTGCGCCACCCCCGGCAACACGAGAAGGATCAGAAGCGGCGTGAAGACTCGCCCGCTCGAACAGCAGTCCTGCCAGAATTCATACGGAAGACAAAGAGCGGCCAAGGCCCACAGCGATATCGCAATCTCGATGTACCCGGCTCGGTTTCGGTACAGGGCGGAGAACGCAAGGCAGCAAGCCATCAGAATTCCCGCCATGACCAGATAGTCGAGTGCGGTGATTACACCATTTACCGCCGGACTGAACGGGTAAGAGAAGGGATGAAGCAGCGTCTTCGCAATTCCGGCCAGGGGAATCAACTCAGCCCCATAAACGCTACCCAGATCGGGTGTCCTTGAGTTGACAAACAGATACCAAAGACCCGCGGGCAGAGCCGTGGTCGAGTAAAACGCAGCCTGCGCAAATCGATGCAGTGCCAGGCCAGACAGACAAAACGCCAGGGTCAAAGCGAAACCTGTCTCACGACTGAGACACGCGAGGACCAGCAGAGCATAGAGTCTCCATCGCGATTCGATCCTGGCATAGTATAGAAAACCCATCGAGAGCCCAGTCAACGAGAGGTCCACCGTCAAACGGTCCAGCGAGGTTACAACGGCCGGCACAAGAACGAGTAGGATGGACAGTGCCGGGCTATGTCCCAAGAAGGCAAGGTACCGGCCGAGCCACCATGCGCCCAAAAACAAGAATAGAAGATTGGTGGCAATGTAAGAGACATCGATGGCCGGCTGCCGGCCGAGGGCCAGAATAAACGCCAATCCGGGCAGCAGGATTCGGCGGTAGCGCAGCTTGGCACTATCCACGTAGGCCGCGAATCCCCTCCGCAGGAATGGGTCGTGTGCTACGTAGTGGTACATCTGCCCGTCATAGCCCGTGCTGTTTGGGAGCACGTAGAGGTTTTCCGAAACCAGCGAGGGTGGAGAAGGAAATCGCGAGCCTGTGACAAAGAGGCCAGTCCGATTGCCGCCGTAGGTGAAGTGTACGGTCAGAAGCTGCCAGGCCAGTCCGACGCACACACAGATCAACGCCGAAACGAGACACGCACCGCGGCAGTCGGGCATTGTCCGGCGTTGAACCTGTGCGCCCGTGAGCATTCCGCCGATCAGGGCTCGCGCCTCAAATCCAGAGTTCCCGTGAACTGATGATCCTCGTCCGCGACTCTTACTGTGCCTTCGAAGAAGCAGACCAATCTCCGCATGAGCCCCAGCCTAACACCCTGTACGGTATGCTTTAGCTTGCCCAGCACCGGCGCTGCTGCAAGCAATATCATCAGCATGCTGTCGAATCGCAGGGTCGCAATCGGTGGGCAAGCTAAAGCATACCCCACGGGCTCAAAACCCGAGCCCGTCATAGTATCATGAACCTCATGCGGCGATTGGTGGGCTTGTGTGCGTTTCTGCTGTTAGCCGTCGCGGCCTCTGCCGCCGACGGCGACTGGCCCCATTGGCGCGGTCCCAGCGACGACGGGATGGCGCGCGGCGACGCGCCCCTGCACTGGAGCGATCAGGAGCACATCGCATGGGAAGCCACCGTTCCCGGACACGGCAACTCCTCCCCGGTGGTGTGGGGCGACCGCATCTTCGTAACCACCGCCGTACCCACCGCCGAGGGCGGCGGACGCGGCCTCGTGGAGCACAAATTCGAAGTCCTCTGCTACGACCGCAAGACCGGCAAGCTGCTATGGGAAAAGGTGGCGCGCGTGGCCACGCCCCACCAGCCGGCCCACCCCCAGTACGGCAGCTTCGCCTCGAATTCGCCTATCACCGACGGCAAATATGTCTTCGCCTTCTTCGGATCCCGCGGCCTCTTTTGCTACACCATGGCGGGCGATCTGGTCTGGCAGAAGGATTTCACCGCACTCCGCATGTTCATGAATTTCGGGGAAGGCGCATGGACCGCGCTCGATGGCGAAAAGCTCGTGGTGGTGCTCGATCAGGAAAGCGAATCGTTCCTGATCGCGCTCGACAAGAGCACCGGACGCGAGCTGTGGCGCACGCCGCGCCAGGGCAATACCAACTGGTCCGGCCCGTACATCACGGTGGTCAACGGCCACAAACAGGTGATCGTCTCGGCAACCCGGGAAGTCTGCGGCTACGACCTCGAAACCGGCAAGCCGGTCTGGAGCGCCAAGGGGCTGGGGCAGAACACCATCCCGGCACCCGTGGCCGCGGATGGAATGGTCTTCGTGATGAGCGGCTACCGCAATCCCAACCTGATGGCCATCAAACTGGGCCGCGAAGGCGATCTCACCGGCACCGACGCCATCGTCTGGCAGAACCAGCGCGGCAACTCCTACACGCCGTCCCCGGTCTTGCACGATGGCAAATACTACATGCTCACCGACACAGGCATGCTCTCCTGCCTCGACGCCAAGACCGGCAAACCTTACTACCAGCAGGAGCGACTACCCAAACCCTATAGTTTCAAATCGTCCCCGGTGGGCGCTAACGGTAAGCTCTATCTCGCGTCTGAGAATGACGACGTGATTGTCGTGCGCATGGGCGAGAAGTTCGAAGTGCTGGCGACCAACACACTAAAGGACCAAATGTTTATCGGCACTCCCGCGATCGTGGATGGCGAGATCTATCTGCGGGGCCAGAATACTCTGTTTTGCATCCGGTAAGAGAGGCTTCTTGAATATCCGAGCGATTATCCTAACCCTTCTGCTGCTCCCGGCCGCTGCCCGTGCCCAATCCGTTGCCGGCACCATTACGGGCGTGGTCACGGACGCGCAATATCAACCCATCTCCGGCGCGGCCGTCCAACTCACCGATGAGGATACCAACCGCAAGCGCACCGTCGTCACAGACCCGCGCGGTGGCTTCACCATCGCCAACCTGGCCCCCGGCCAGTATCGAATCGAAGCCGAGCGCGAAGGCTACCGCAAGCACGTGCAGCATCTCGCGCTCGAAGTCGATCAGGAGATGCAGATCGAAATTCCGCTGCTGGCCGGCCAGCGCACCGACTCCGTGCAGGTGACGGCCGTCCGCGGCCTGCTCCGCACCGAATCGGCCACGCTCGGCAGCGTCATCGGCAACGCGCAGATTACCGGACTGCCGCTCGACGGCCGCAATTTCTTCGAGCTGAGTCTGCTGCTGCCCGGCGTGGTGCCCGCGGCTCCCGGATCGGCCGGCTCGACTCGCGGCGATTTCGCCGTCAACATCAACGGCGCCCGCGAGGACTCCAACAATTTCGTCCTGGACGGCGTCTTCAACGGCGACCCCAAGCTGAACGGCATCGCCGTGACCCCGCCCGTGGACGCCGTGCGTGAATTCGAGGTCGCTACCGGCACTCCCGGCGCGCTCTTCGGCCGCAACGCCGGCGGGCAGCTCAACGTGGTGCTGCAGAGCGGCGCGAACCAGGTCCACGGAACCGCCTACGAGTTCTTCCGCAACCAGGTCACCGATGCCCGCAACTTCTTCGCTCCCCCCGGCGCCCAGAGCCCGCGATACCAGCGCAATCAGTTCGGAGCGTCCCTGGGCGGCCCCATCGTCCGCAACCGCACATTCGTGTTCGCCGATTACGAAGGCCGCCGCCTGCGCGAGGGCATCACGCAGGTGAGCAACGTCCCCACGGCGCTCGAGCGCGTCGGCGATTTCTCCCGTAGCAATGCTTATGCGATCGATCCCTTCGCCGGAACTCCGTTCCCCGGCAACGTGATTCCCCAGAACCGCATGAACCCGGTGGGACTCGCGGTGGCCGCGCTTTATCCTCTTCCCAACCGCGCCGTGCCCAATCTGGACTTCGTCTCCTCACCCATCGAACGCGACCGCGAGGACCACTTCGACCTGCGTGTGGATCACAACCTGTCCGCCGCCGATGAGCTGACCGTGCGTTACAGCTTCGCCGACCGCGACTTGTACGAACCTTTCTCGGCGTCGTCGGGTGTGGCCGTTCCGGGCTTCGGAAACGACGTCCCGCGGCGGGCGCAGAATGCCGTCGTGAGCCATACCCACACCTTCACCCCCAACCTGCTGAACGAACTGCGACTGGGCTTCGACCGCATCTCGGCCGGCGTCTTCCAGCAGAACATCGTCAACAACCTGAACCAGCAGGTAGGTCTCCCGACCATCTCCTCCAACCCGCGCGACAACGGACTCAGCCAGATCCAGGTCGTCGGCTTTTCCACCCTGGGCGACGAGCCCAACAACCCGCAGCACAGCGCTTCCACCATCTACCAGCTTTCGGACACGGCCACCTGGGCACACGGCAAGCACTTGGTGAAGGCGGGCTTCGATCTCCGGTGGCTGAAGCAGAATGCCTTTCGCGATGAAGAGTCGCGTGGCTTTCTGGAGTTTCTCGGTGTCACGGGCAACGCCCTGGCGGAGATGTTGCTGGGCCTGCCATCGCTCACCGGCGTGGCGCGTCTCGACAACGCGGAGCACCTGCTCACGCATAGCACATATGGCTACGTCGACGACACCTGGCGTGCGCGTCCTGACCTCACGGTGACCCTGGGCCTCAGGTACGAGTACAACTCTCCGCCCGTGGACGCGTTCAATCGCGCCAACCTGTACGACCCCGCTACGCAATCGCTGGTGCAGGTGGGGACGGGCGGCATTCCACGCGGCGGCAGCCAACCCGACCGGAACAATTTCGCGCCCCGCCTTGGCTTGGCGTATCGGCCTGGCCGCGGCAACACCGTGCTGCGCGCGGGCTACGGCATCTACTACGACCAGTCGTCCCTGGCCACCGGAGAGGGCTTATACTTCAGCCCGCCATACTTCAATCTCCAGTTGTTCTTTCCGTTCGGACAACTCCCACTCAGTTTGAGCAATCCGTTCCCCGCCAACTTCCCCATCCCGATACCGTCCTCCGCGCTGGCCATCCAGAAAGACCTGAGCACAGCCTACGCGCAGCAGTGGAACGTCAGCATCCAGCAGGAAGTAGGCCGCGACCAGATCCTGGAGGTGGCGTACGCCGGGTCGAAGGGCACCAAACTGCTCGGCGCGCGCGATTTCAACCAGCCGCCCGCCAGCCCCAATCCGAACAATCCGCGGCCTGTGCAGCAATTCGCCGATATCGACATCCTGGAATCTCGCGGCGACTCCATCTATCACAGCCTGCAGGCGCGGTTCCAGCAGACCCTGCACCGCGGACTGACCGCTCTGGCCTCCTACACCTGGTCGAAGTCGATTGACGATGGTTCGAGTTTCTTCTCGAGCGCGGGCGATGCCAATTTCCCCCAGAACAGCAACAACACGCGAGCCGAACGCGGCCTCTCCAACTTCGACATGCGCCAGCGTTTTTCGCTGAGCTACTCCTACGACCTGCCTTTAGGTAAAGGAAAGCTCCTCGGAGGTTGGCAGACCTTCGGAATCTGGACCTTCCAGACGGGCCGCCCCTTCACGGTCGCGCTGCTCCCCGGCCTCGACAACAGCAACACCGGCGACTCCATCCTGGGCTTCGGCGGCGCCAACGATCGCCCCAACGTCCTGGGCCCGGCGGCGCTCTCGAATCCGACTCCGAACCAATGGTTCAACACCCAGGCATTCGCGCTCCCGCCCTTCGGCACTTTCGGCAATGCCGGCCGGAACATCCTCACCGGCCCCGGATTGCAGACGATCAACGTCTCACTCGTCAAGAACACGCACCTCAGCGAGCGTGCGAACCTTCAATTCCGCGCCGAAGCATTCAATCTGCTGAACCACACGAACCTGGATTTGCCGAATATCTTTTTCGGCACCCCTGCCTTCGGATCGATCCAGTCCGCCGAGTCCCCGCGTCGCCTCCAGTTCGGAGCAAAGATTCTGTTCTGAGCGTTTCTTAGTGGGGCAGGCGGTCGCTCGCCTTGCCCTTGACCCGTTTTCCCCTACGCCGTCAGCGGCGGCACCAGCGTCTTCAGAAACTCGTGCGCCAGGTGGAACCCTCTCTTATACTGCTCCGTGAAATTCGCCCCGTTGTACGCCGGATAATAGAAATTGTCTTCGTTCTCAATATTCATCGCCCCGCTGTAACCCGCTTCCGATAACACCGAGAAGAAGCCCTTCCAATCCACCGACCCGTAACCGGGGATCCGGAAACGCCACCAGGTGACGCGGTCATTCGGCTGGATCCCGCTGCGCCGTAGCACGTGCCAGAGGATTTCCGTGTCCTTCAGATGCACGTCGTAAATCTTATCCACGAACTCGCGGGCCGCCGCCACCGGGTCCATGAACTGCCACACCAGGTGCGACGGATCGAACTGCAACCCCACGTGCGGACTGCCGTTGAAGGCTTTGAACAGCGCTTCCCATCCCAGCGGTCCGGTGGCGATATTCGGCCCGCCGGCATACGGCTCCCACAGAATGCGGACGTTGTTCTTCTCGCAGGCCGCGAAGTACTTCTCGTTGTACACGCGGACCACTTCGTCCACCTGCTGTGCCAGTCGCTGCCCCTTGATCGTGCCGGACTGCCCGCCGATGTTCGGGATCCCCAGCTTCCCGCACAATTCGATGCACTTGACCGTGAAGGTGTTCTGCTTCTCGCGCGCGGCCGGGTCGGAATCGATATGATTCCCGTCGACAGCCAGTGAGGACACATAGATCCCGGAGCGCTGGATCTTATCCTTAATGGAAGCGATGGCAGCGTCATCCAGGCGGGCCGGATCGAGCCGGAGTTGCATGCTCGTAAAGCCCTCCGCTTTAACGAAGTCGAGGTTCGCATCCGAAAACTGGCACAAGACGCCAAGTTTAGGTTTCCAGTTGGGTGGGGGACCGGGGCGCTGTGCCTGTGCGGCAGCGGCGGCGGAGATAGCGGTCAGAACAGTGCGTCGCGATAGGTTCACGTCCTGACAATACTGCGAATCAGGTCGCTCTGCAACCCCGTTCTGCCGCCGAGGCCTTCTCATGATCGGTACATTCGCAGCCGGAGGTTTAAATTTGAAGAGAAGGATTGTTAGATTATACCGGCGGAACAGTTTGCCTATGTGGAGATGGTGGCTTCCGTCTTCAATGCCCCGCTTGAACCTCCCAGGCACTTTCGGCAGTTGGACGTCGCTACGTTCCGCGACATCCCGAGCTATGGCCCATCATTCATCTCGCTTTGGGAGGACGCCAGTAAGCAGGGTTTCTCGCATGGGGAGATCGCGGAGTACATCCGGAACTGGGGAACTTTTCGTCCGCCGGCGTGCGACCGGGAACAGTCTACGCAATTCCCGAACTCCGTCCGGGGAACCTCTGGCAGCCCGCGGCGGGTTGCCAACCCGCCCGGAGCGGCCTCCAGACCACGCCGTCTTGGTACGATCCTCAAAGGTGGAGGACTATTGCGGATGCGCACTTTCATCAAACTCACGCTCGCCATATGCATACTGGCGCCTGGCGCGCTCTGGCTGCTCGGCGCCGCGATGCGTTCGTACGAATCGGTCCCACTCGAAACCGTCTCGGAGACCACGGCCAACGTGAGCGTCGGCGATCTCAACGGGGACGGCTTGCTCGACATCGTCCTCGCCAAAGGGCGACATTGGCCCTTGCCCGACGTCGTGTTTTTCGGAGACGGAAAGGGCCACTTCAAGCCCGGGCCGCCGCTTCCCAACAAGCCTGATCGCAGCTACTCGGCGCCATTGGCCGATCTGAACGGCGACGGCAGCCTGGACATGGTGATCAGCAACGACGCGCCGGACCCGAAGATCGTCCTGCTGAACGACGGCAAGGGCCGCTTTACTCTGGCAGGCACCTTCGGCGATCCGCATTGGCCGACCCGCAATGTGGTGCTGGCGGATTTCAACGGCGACAAGGCTCCGGATATCGCGGTGGCCAACCGTCCTGGACCCAGTTACGTCTGTTTCAACGATGGCAAGGCCCACTTCCAGTGCAGACCGCTCGGCCCGGAGACTTCCGCCACCGTTCTGGCGGGCGATATGGATGGCGATGGCTCGCAAGATGTGGTGGTGGCATGCCGTGACGCTTGCCAGAGCGTGGTCTACTTGAACGACGGCAAGGGAAACTTCCCTCGCAAGATTGCCTTCGGCCCACCCAAATCGTCCACGCGGGCGTTGGCGATCGCCGATTTCGATGGCGATGGCCATCTGGATATCGCCGCGTGCCACGAGGGCGAGGGCTTGTATGTGTACTTCAACAATGGCAAGGGCGGCTTCGGAGCCGGCGTCCAGATCGCCGGGCGGGACGCCTTGCCCTACTCCATGATCGCCGCGGACCTGAATCGGGATGGCAAACCCGAGATCATAGTTGGTTACGTGGAGGCGCCGGGTGCGATCTACTTCAACGATGGTACTGGCCGCAAGTACACGCGCGTTCCATTCGGCGATAACCAGGGCGCCATCTACGGCCTGGCCGCCGCGGACCTGGATGGCGACGGCTTCCCGGATATCGTAGCGGCCCGCTCCGACGCTCCCAGTCTGATCTTCTTCAGCCGTCCGGTAAAGAAGTGAGTCGGGGTGGCGCAGGCGGTCGCCGCCTGCGCATCTAGGTGCCTCGACCGCAAGATTCGTGGCGATTATGGCACCGCTTGNNCGCGCGCGGCTCGGTTCCGAGCCACGACCGTGAGGGAGTGGTTTCCCGGCAAGCCCAAATCATCACGCGGACAGAGATCACTGGATCCTTTCACCGCTTCTGGAGTGTGGAGCGCTCACTTCACCGTGATCAGATCGTCGTCCTTTGGTTCTAACTCGATGGTGACGTCCTTGTATTCGTCAAACAGACCGGCGTTGTGCATCTGCCAGGCAATCGGCCCCCCCTTGCCCGCCGCGGGGTCCTTGAAGTCGAGCACCTCAACGGCCTTGCTCCCCATGGGCTGAGCGACCGCCATGCGCGCGGCTCCTTTGGCGGCGTCCGCGAGTATCTCGACGCGGCTCCATTCGTGAACTTCGTAGTGAGTCTTCGTCACTGAAGTAAACTCGGGCCCGCCGTTGCTATTCATCCCGGGGCGGTAGTCCCAGTGACCGCCGTTGGGAACCTGAAACTGAATCCCGCCGAGGGCATCGAGAGGCTTCTCCCCAGGTTGCGGGCGGCTGCAGAAGATCAGGACGCAGGCCTGGTGGTCCGGATTGCCAGAGACATGCCGCATCGTGAACAGCAGGCGGTAGCGGCTGTAGTCCTTCGCGGTGTAGATGACCCCGCGCCCGGCGCCCGTGCTGGCCATCGCGCCATCCTTCACAATCCAGCCGGTGGAAACGCTCTTCGCCAACTCCTCGGGATAAGCATCTTCGATGAGTAACTTGTTCAGCCGCGCCAGTTGCTGGCCGCTGGCAGTCTGCTTAAGCAACTGAGCGGTCTCGGGCCGGAGAGTTACTTTGCTGAAGCGCGCATTGTCGTAGATGGAGGGCCCGGAGATCACCTGATTCAGGTCTTTCACCACGGCGGAGACGACAGCCTTGGCATTGACGCTCGATGCGGAAAACGCGGCGAGGTCCGTCTTCACCGAATCCTGTAGTTGGCCGCGCAGAAATGCGGACACTGCGTCCGGCCCGTTCGTCAGCTTGCCGGCAAAAGCCGCCGGATCGGTAATGCCGCCGCTCGCGAGTGATGTGGCGCTGTTCTCGATCTGACTCCACCCGCTGAGCGTTTTACCGTCGAAGAGAGAGACCGCAGCGGGTGACTCTCCCTTCGCACCCACAGCAATTCCGGCGGCGGTAATACCCGCCATCTTTACTAATGCTCTTCGGCTTAGATGGGTCATTTCGTTCCGCATGGTCAAGTTCTCCCTGTGCGCCACCCCTTATCCAGTGCCTGGTTTGTGGGGCAGGTTGTCAACCTGCCCCACAGGCGCCGGCCACAGTCTATCACAGGCAGCGGAGGATTATACTGGCAAACGATGAACCACCCGGCAATCGGATTCCTGGAAGCCCGCAACCTTCTCCTGGCGCATCGCACCGATTATGAAGCCGCCCGCCATGGTTTCCGCTGGCCCAAGTTGGACGAATTCAACTGGGCCTTGGACTATTTCGGCGTGATGGCGAAAGACAACGGCCGCACGGCCTTGTGGATCGTCGAGGAAAGCGGCCAGGAGCTTCAGCTCAGCTTCGCCGCCCTTTCGGAACGCTCCAACCGGGTGGCCAACTTCCTGCGCCAGGCAGGCGTGCGGCGTGGCGAGCGCATCCTGGTGATGCTCGGCAACGAGGTGGCACTGTGGGAGACGCTGTTGGCAGCCTTCAAACTGGGAGCTGTCGTGATCCCGGCGACCGGCCTGCTGGGCGCTGAGGATCTGCGCGACCGCCTCGACCGCGGCAAAGTCAGCCACGTGATCGCCGGCGCGATGCATGCGGACAAGGTGGCCCTGGCTGAGGCGCTGGCGGTCGAGGAGCAGGGCGAGGAAAACCGTCCCGTGCTGCATGCGCACATCTCGGTGGGTGGCCAGTCTCCCGGCTGGTTGAGTTTCGAAGACGCCTGCCAGTATTCCGCACACTTCGAGCCGGATGGCCCGACGCACGCCAGCGATCCTCTGCTGCTGTACTTCACTTCCGGCACGACGGCGAAGCCCAAACTGGTGCCGCACACGCACGAGAGTTACCCGGTGGGCCACCTCTCCACCATGTACTGGCTGGGCCTGCAACCGGGCGATGTGCATTGGAACATCAGCTCGCCGGGCTGGGCGAAGCACGCCTACAGTTCGTTCTTCGCGCCCTGGAACGCGGGCGCCACGGTCTTCACGTACAACTACTCGCGCTTCCGCTCGAAGGATGTGCTCGACCTTTTGCGCGCCAAGGGGGTCACTTCTCTGTGCGCGCCTCCGACCGTGTGGCGCATGCTGATCCAGGAGAAACTCTCGGACTACCCGGTCCAACTGCGCGAACTGGCGAGCGCGGGCGAGCCGCTCAATCCGGAGGTAATCGAGCAGGTGAAGGCGGCCTGGGGCATCACGGTGCGCGATGGTTACGGCCAGACCGAGACCACCGTGCTGATCGCCAATCCGCCCGGCCAGGCGGTGAAGCCCGGGTCGATGGGCCGGCCCATGCCCGGCTACCGCATCGAGACCGCGAGCGACGGCGAGATCTGTGTAGACCGCTCGGAGCGCCCCGCCGGCCTGATGCCAAGCTATGCCGGAGAGGCGGGAAAAATCCCCGATGCGCAATCCGAAGGCTTCTACCATACGGGCGATATCGCGACGGTGGACGAGGACGGATACTTCACCTATGTGGGACGCGCGGACGACATCTTCAAGGCCTCGGACTATCGCATCAGCCCATTCGAACTGGAAAGCGCTTTGATCGAGCATCCGGCGATCGCCGAGGCAGCGGTGGTGCCCAGCCCGGACCCGGTCCGGAGCTTCGTGCCGAAAGCGTTCCTCGTGTTGACGGCCGGATACACGCCGGGTGAAGAGTTGGCGCGCGAGCTGTTCCTGTTCATCCGGCAGAGGCTGGCGCCTTACAAGCGCATTCGGCGGTTGGAGTTTTCCGACTTGCCGAAGACGGTTTCGGGGAAGATCCGGCGAGCGCAACTCCGGAAGGGCGAGCAGGGGCGGAGTGGAGAGCGCGGAGCACTCGAATTCTTCGAAGAGGATTTTCGGTAGGTGGGGTATGCTTTAGCTTGCCGTCGAATTAAGAATCGGCAAGAGTCGGCAAGCTAAAGCATACCCCACGGAAGCGCTACACTCGCTTTGTGGATACCGCCGGACCGCTCGAATCAATCGCCAAGACCCTGCCGGGCATGCCCCCGGAAGCCGTCGAGAGCATGCTGGTGACCTTCGACACGCTGGTCTCCTTTTCGGACCCAGGGCAGCGTCCCATGGCCGCACAGTTCCTGCGCGATGCCGCGGCGCTCTGCCAGAACCCGGCCTCCAGCGAGCGGCTCCTTCGGGCTGCCGATGCGGTGGCGGCGAACCAGCCATGCGCGCTCACGCCTGAGGGGCTGACCTGGCAGCAGGCGGCCGCAGCCCAGACGATGTCGATGGAGGAATGGAAGGCGCGGCCCGACCTTCAGGACCTGCCCGAGGTACGTGCCGAGGCTGCGGAGCCGCTCGACGATCTGGACGACGAAGAAGAGGATTTGGCCGATGACGAAGAGATAAACGGGGAACTGCCGGAGCTGCCCCACTTGCGCGTCCAGCACTTTTTCGCGGGGCTGACGCTCCGGGTGCGGCGCGAGTTTGCCGATGCCAACGGCCGATTGGTGCCCGCCGGCCAAATCCTGCATGTTCTGAACGTCGAGCACCTGGCTTCTTGCGGCGGCCATACACTCGCTTGCACCGAGCGGACCGTTCCCCTGAGCCCGCATACTTCGGATTTCGACGCAATCGTGGAGAATGCGGGGAATGCGTGGCTCCAGCCTGTGCCGTCGCTGGATTGGCTCGACGATCTGTGGGACCTGGTAGAGGACCGCCTGTGCGCGGCCGAGGATTTGGATGAGGAGAACGAGCTACTGGAGCCGATTCGCGAGGACGTCGAAGAGAGCAAGGCGTGGCTGGACACGGAAGGCGACCGTGGCCCGGCTCCGGAGTGTACCAGCGCGCGGCAGGTGGTGAAGTTCTTTGGGCGGGACAGTGAAATGGCGGCGTGGGTCCCGCTGCTGTTCGCTGGCATGGCAGCGTGCGGGGAACGCAACTGAGACCCCGTTGGGGCCAACCGCCGAATGACTGCGCCTGTTGACGACCGCTCCCTTACGGTCGCGGCTCGGTTTGTGGTAGAGGCGGCTCGCAACGCAACCGAGCCGCGCGCGTCAGCAAGCGGTGCTCCCATCGTCACGAATCTCGCAGCCCCGGCCAGGACCAGCCTATTACCGTTTGGCCAGGAAGCGGTCGGGGCCTACGCCAGCGGGGAGCGCGCCTACCTGCCTCAGGAGGCCGAGTTGGTCCAGATTGTTCCAGCTTTCGGCGATCCGGCCTTCGGCGATGCGAGCGATCAGCATGCCGGAGAATTTCACGCTCTGTCCCGTGGGTGGGACGCCCAAGCCCGGGCCCATGTGGGTGCCATCCACCTGAATGCGCGCGGCCACCATGTCGCCCTCCGCAATCAGGTGCTCCACCGTGACGTGCAGGTCCGGCAGGCTGGATCGCAGGTTTTGGTAGAAGACCTTGAAGCCCGAAAGCCCCTGGACGGCAACGGGGGTTTCACCCAGTCCGAAGCCTACCGCGTCGGGGGCGCGCAGTTCATCGATGAGGTCCTCGCGGCCCTGGTTCCACACTTCATCAAACCAGCGGCGAATCAACGCCTTGTTCTCCGATTCGGTCGTCCGGGCAGTGTCCATGCGATTCAATCTATTATAGAGGTTCCTACACTCAGAGAATTGGGAGCATCATTGAAACTCGGGGTCATACTGTTTCAACTGGGAGGGCCGGACTCGCTGGAGGCCATCGAGCCGTTCCTCTATAACCTGTTTTGCGATCCGGACATCATCGATTTTCCGTTCGCCCGCATCGCCCGGCAACCCTTGGCTCGCCTGATCGCTTCGCGGCGCGCCAAGCACGTGGCGCATCACTATGCCGAGATCGGCGGCAAGAGCCCTATCCTGGATTTCACCATGCGGCAGGCGGGCGCGCTCGAAACGGCGCTCCGCTCGGACTTCGATGCCCGCGTCGCGGTGGCCATGCGCTACTGGCGCCCCTTCACCGAGGAGGCCATTCGCCGCGTAGAGGTCCATGCGCCCGAAGACGTGGTCCTGCTGCCGCTCTATCCGCAATACTCCAAGACCACCACGGGCAGCAGCCTGAATGAATGGCAGCGGCGCTATCACCCCAATGGATGGAACCCTCGCGTCCACGTCGTCAAGGAGTTTTATGAGGACGCGGCTTACCTGAACTCGGTGGTCGAGTCGGTGGAGCGATCGATGGCCGGCTTTCCCGACCCCCGCGAGGTCGACGTGGTTTTCAGCGCGCACAGCCTGCCGGTGTCGGTGGTGGAGAAGGGCGATCCCTATCAGCGGCAGATCGAGCACACCACGGAATTGGTGTGGCAGCGTGGCGGCTGGCCCGCCCGGCGTCACCTGTGCTACCAGAGCAAGGTGGGCGCGTCCAAATGGCTGCGGCCCTCCATGCATGAGACCGTGAAACGCCTGGCGGCGGAAGGGCGCAAACACGTGCTGGTGGTGCCCATTTCGTTCGTTTCCGACCACGTCGAAACGCTGCACGAAATCGACATCGAGCACCGAGAACAGGCCCGGAGCCTGGGGATTGCGGACTTCCGCATGGTTCCGGGGCTGAACGATTCGCCGGCGTTCATTGAAGCTCTGGCGGGGCTGGTGCGGCGTTCGGTCAGTGGGACAGACGATCGTTTTTCGTCGTCCGCCGGGCGGCTTTAGGCCGCGCCTTCCAACTTCCGCGCCGCCAAGCCTGCGAGCAGGATCGCCAGTAATACCAGACCCCAAGTAGACATCGTCGGAATGCTTTGAGGGTTCCCGGTACCGGTAACGATCACGCTGGCGGGCGACGTGAGG
>PMTT01000099.1:0-2627 GCA_003167275.1 Bryobacterales bacterium
TCGCGTAGCGTGCCGTAGGCCGGATGCACGTTGGTGTAGTCGGAGATGTCGTACCCATCATCGCGCCACGGTGAAGGGCAGAAGGGCAGCACCCAGACGGCAGTAACCCCAAGGTCAAGCAGGTAGTCGAGTTTTTGGGTGAGGCCGGCGAAATCGCCCATGCCGTCGCCGGAGCCGTCGAAGAAGGCGCGGACGTGGACTTCGTAGATGACGGCATCTTTGTACCACAGGGGATCGTCGTCGAGCTGGGCAGTCTTGGGCATTGTGGCGCAGGCCTTGGATTCTGCTGAGCACGCGAAGTGCCGGGGTAGCGGTGTTGCGAGGCTCGGGGGTGCGCTTTCGGACGGTTCGGGAGGATGGACTAAGCTTGGTTCCCGCAGTAAAATTGATTCAAGTACATGGAGGGTGATGTCTAGTACGGTTTCTCCTGAGATTTCCTGGAAGCCGTGCCGCCGGGGTTCGACGCTTACTTCGTGAAGTGGGATCGTCTTCAACTGCGCTGTGACTTTGGCTTTCTCCCCAAGGTCCACCATCTGCCCTTGGGCCTCGAATGGTTTGCGGAACTCGGTTCATAGAGCGCCTGGTTGACGTCCACGCCATCCCAGGCGAATAGCTTGTAGCGGCCGTGCACCCAGGCTTCGATGGGCGTCAAGCGTGGGGCATGCTCTAGCTTGCCCTGAAATTGAATTAGCAATCGATGCACGCCTCACCAGTTGCAAGCTTTTAATTTACGACTCCCGAAAACCCGTGGGGTATGCTTTAGCTTGCCGATTCTTATGGAATTACAGGGCAAGCTAAAGCATACCCCACGAAGTTCGCTACGATTGTTACGTATGACTCTTCACAGGCCCGGGGGTGTGTGGGCGCCCGCCATCACACCCTTCCGGCACGACCTCTCTCCCGACCCCGAACGTTTCGCGCGCCACGCACGGTGGCTTCTCGCCAACGGCTGTTCGGGGCTGGCCGCATTCGGCACCAACAGCGAAGCCAACTCGCTCTCCGTGGAGGAGCGTATCGCCCTGCTGGAGTTCCTGGTCACGCACGGCGTCTCTCCCGCTTGCCTGATGCCTGGTACTGGCTGCTGCGCGCTCACCGATTCCGTGCGGCTCACGGCGCACGCGGTCGGGCTTGGCTGTGCCGGAGTCCTGATGCTCCCGCCTTTCTATTACAAAGGCGTGTCCGAGGAGGGACTGTTCCGCAACTTCTCCGAGGTCATCGAGCGGGTGGGCGATGCGCGCTTGCGCCTATACCTGTATCACATTCCGCCAGTCGCGCAGGTGCCCATTTCGATTCCGCTGATCGAGCGCCTGCTCAAACGCTATCCCGACGCCGTCGCCGGCCTCAAGGACAGCTCGGGCGACTGGAACAACACCAAATCCGTGCTGGATGCGTTCGCGAGCACAGGCTTCGACGTATTCGCCGGCAGTGAAGTATTCCTGCTGTCCAACATGCGGCATGGCGGCGTAGGCTGCATCAGCGCCACTGCCAACGTGAACCCGGCGGCGATCCATCGCGTCTTCGAAAACTGGCGCGAGCCGGATGCCGACCGGTTGCAGGCGGAAATCACCGCGACCCGGGCCGTGGTGCAGAAGTATCCGATGATTCCCGCGTTGAAGTCCATTGTGGCACGAGGGTTCGGCGATCCGGAATGGGCCACGGTGCGGCCGCCTCTGGTGGAGCTGACTAGCGATCAAAGTGAGTTACTCGGCGCGGAGCTGGATACGCACGGCTTCAAGCTGGTGGGATAGCGAGTGCGCGCCAGAAATGCCTGGCTCATAAAGCAAAGTAAACAAGAGAGATATCCATTCACCGTGCAAATCTGGAATGCCGTGCCATAATTGCAAGGATGATACCGCGACGGATCCAGACTCTGGTTGAGGACCGCCTTGCCCACCTTCCCGCTGTCGCGCTGCTCGGTCCGCGCCAGGTTGGAAAGACCACTCTGGCACACACAGTTGCCGAGGGGCGCAATAGCGTCTATCTGGACCTGGAATCGCCGCTCGATCGCGAGAAACTCTCCGACCCAACTTTCTATCTTTCCGGACATGAGGATGAACTGGTGATTCTGGACGAGGTGCAGCGCATGCCCGAGCTGTTCTCAACGCTGCGCGGACTGATCGACCAGGGTCGGCGGAAAGGGAAGAAGTCCGGACGCTTCCTGTTGCTAGGTTCTGCATCGGTCGACTTGTTACAGCAATCCGAAACGCTGGCTGGGCGGATCGCCTACATCGAACTCTCGCCGCTGGACGTGCTCGAAGTATCTGCCGATCGGCACAACGATCTGTGGGTGCGCGGCGGGTTCCCCGAAAGCTTCCTGGCCAGCGACGAATCACACAGTCTCATCTGGCGCGACGCTTTCATCCGCACCTATCTGGAGCGCGACATCCCGCAGCTTGGGCCGCACATCCCGGCAACTACGCTCCATCGTTTCTGGACGATGCTGGCGCACGTCCAGGGAGGGCTCTTCAATGCGGCGCAACTTGCCCGCGGGCTCACCGTGGATGGAAAGACGGTGGCCCGCTATCTCGACTTGATGGTGGATCTGATGCTGGTACGGCGATTGCAGCCTTTCCAGACCAATATCGGCAAACGTCTGGTCAAGTCGCCCAAGGTCTACCTCCGCGACA
>PMTT01000099.1:2712-2877 GCA_003167275.1 Bryobacterales bacterium
AGGGATTCTTCGTGGCCTGCGAAGATCTGAAACCGGCGCGGCGGTTTGTGGTCAATTCGGGAAGCGAACACCGCGCGGTCAGTGAGAGTCTCGATGTGGTAGGGCTTCGCGAGTTGGCGACGATGTTGGCGGGGCTGTAGGGCAAGCATGCCCCACCTAAAACGC
>PMTT01000603.1:0-10871 GCA_003167275.1 Bryobacterales bacterium
CGATTACTGAGGCCGCTGGGCGCCTGAAAGGCGGAACATTACTTGCAACCCCTTCCGCCATTCTACCGGCTGGCCGATCCGCTCCTCTTCGATCTCCGGTGCGAAAAAGCTCAGTACCGTCTCCGTGGTGGGGTGGAATTCGAGCGAGGGCGAGACCAGCAGGAGCCGCGGCGGCTCCGGGCGCAGGGGGATGCCGGCGAAGTATCCGTAGGTGGGAAACTCACCGCGGTCCAGGTGCCATTTGACGCGAATCCAGTAGTCCAGAGCCTGCAGCGGGAGATGCAGATCGGCCGACGCCTTGAGCTCCACCACTGCCAAGCGGCCGGTGTAGTCCACGGCCAGCAGGTCCATGATGCCGCGATCCCCACCCGCGAAGGCCGGCACTTGGCCGTAGACCGGATTCGCGCGCAGCGTGGCGTCCAGGGTCTCGATCTGCGCGCGCGCCTGCGATTCGAGCCAGGCCTCCGGCTGCTGCCGGTAAAGCGGATGCTGCCGGTCGGCGGCTCCGGCCGAGCGGGCGCGGTCGAGTTCCTCCACCAACCGCACGATCTCCGACAGGTGGTAATCCCGCGCCGGCCGCCGGTCGGCCATTCCGAAGAGCAGGTCCCCGCCGGAAAGCTCCGCGAACTCGATGCCCCGGACGCGCAGGCTGGTCCGTCCATCGTGCTTCGGAATGCCCTCCACGCCCGGAAGGGCGATGACCGATTGCCAGGCTTCGGAGCGGTTCGGCTCCGGCTGGCGGCATGGTTCGAGCCGCGTATCGAGATTGCCGTGATCGTGCGGGTCGACGCTCACCACGGTATCCTCCGCCGAGTACGAGAAGAGCTCGAACCGCACCGCCGTCGGGTCCAGGCAGAGAAGGCGCAGCGCCGCCGCCCGTTCCTGGCCCGCGGGCACATAAACCGCCAGCCCTTCCACAGCGACCCGTCGCTCGCGCTCGCGAAGGTAGGCAAGCCAGATGAGCCCAAAAGTCAGGACCGCCGCCGCATCGCCTTCCGTGGGGCAGGCGATGGCTGCCCAGCCATGCTGCCCATGGCGCAGGAACGCGCGCGGGAACGCAGGCGAGAGGCTGAACTCTAGATTGGCCTCCGCGCTCAGCTCCGCCAGGTTCCATTCCGGAAACTGGCGGCGCAGAAACAGGCGGAAGCGTTCGCGGAAAACCAGGCGTCCGCTGCGGTGGCCCAATTCGGCGCCGGCGCGGCGCGACAGGTCCAGCAGAAAAAGCTGCCCTTCGCGGCGGGCGAAGCGCTCCACGGTCATCTCCAGCCGCGCCGTGGTAGGGTCTTTGGCGGCGGTAACCCGGCGAGTGAGGTTCCGGTTGCGGTCCCATGCCTGCAGCGTGAGCCGCGAGCCGCGAAGCTCCAGCAGGAAGTTGTCGGAGTTGATGGGTAGCAGTTCTTCACCGGGCTCGAGCAGGGCCGGCTCTCTGCAATTCTTGAGGAAAGCCTCAATGACCGCGTGGATCTCGACGACGCTGCGGCCGCCCTCCCGCTGGGAAGCTCTCATTGAAGAGACCAGCGTAACACGGCACTATTGCCCGGGCGTCTTGTCTTCCCCGTCGCACCCCGCGCCAATTGGGTGGGGCGGACCCCCTGGTCCGCGGCCGACCCCCCGGTCGGCCTGCTTGGAGTAGGCGTCCGCCCTCGGTGGTGGCTGGCCTCAGTGGGGTCGTATTCCATCCGGCGGCCGATTTTCAATCTGCCATCTTGGCTAGCATCGCCCCCCGATCACCGAAAGGTAACTCCCATCTGCATCAAATAGTGCTCGGCAATCGGCCCCAGCGACAAGGCCGGAAAGAACGTCAAAGCGGTCACCAGCACGATAGTCCCAACCAGGAGCCCAGCAAACAGCGGACCATGTGTAGGCAGCGTCCCGTCGGTGACCGCCATGCGCTGTTTCCGCGCCAGGCTCCCGGCAATGGCGAGAGCCGGAATGATCACCAGAAATCGCCCGATGAGCATTTCGAGCCCCAGGGTCAGATTAAACCACGGCGAATTGGCATTCAGCCCCGCGAACGCGCTCCCATTTGTGCCCACGGCGCTCGCGTTGGCATACAGGACCTCGCTGAGCCCGTGCGCGCCGCGATTCCCGAGATTCTCCGTCAGCGCGCCGCCAGGATTCCAATACGCCGATGGGTGGAACGCCACCACAAATGTCGCGCCGGCGAACAGTAAGGTCGCCGCGGCCGTGGCCACAAATGACAGCATGACCATCTTCATTTCTTTCGCCTCAATCTTCTTGCCCAGGTACTCCGGCGTATGCCCCACCAGCAGTCCGGCGATGAAGATCGTCACCACGACCATGAAAATCATCGACACGATGCCAACCCCCACCCCTCCGAAAATCACTTCGCCGGTCGTGAGATTGAAGATCTGAACCAGCCCGCCAATGGGAGTGAAGCTATCGTGGGAGCTGTTCACAGCTCCATCGGATGACGCGGTCGCAGCCGCCGAAAACAGCGCCGATCCGCCAACGCCGAACCTCGTTTCCTTGCCCTCCATGTTCCCGCCGGACTGGCCGATGCCGGGTTTCGGGTCGATTCCGGCGGCGGTCAGGATCGGGTTGCCGGCCTGCTCGCCCCAAGTAATCATCAGGCTGCCGCAGGCAAAAAGCACACCCATCACGGCGAAGACGGTCCAGCCCTGTCGCTGGTCGTTCACCATCCGGCCGAAGGTGTAAGTCATGCCCGCCGGCACCGCAAGCATGAGCAGCATCTCGACGAGGTTCGTCAACGGGTTCGGATTCTCAAGCGGGTGGGCCGAATTGGCGCTGAAATAGCCGCCGCCATCGGAGCTCAGAAGCTTGATCGACTCCTGCGAAGCCACCGGCCCCAGGGGAATGGTCTGCCTGGCCCCCTCCAGGGTCGTGATGTTGCGATTGGGCGCGAGAGTTTGAATCACCCCCTGGGAGCACAGGAACAAAGCTCCGAAGAAGGCCAGCGGGAGAAGCACGTANNGCGAAATGGCTGAGGGTCATCTCGCCCGGATACGATTGCCAACTGGTGTTGGTCATGAAACTGGTGGCGATATTGAAAGCCAGGTCGGGCGTGATCGGTACACTGCCGGCGGCCGCGCCCGCGGTTCCGAATCCGTTTGGATTCAGCGGGAGAGCGCCCTCCAATCGCAGCAGGACATAGAACAGGCCAAAATTGACCAGCCCGAAGAGGAGAGTAGCCCCCGCATAGCTGGTCCAGGTCTGTTCGACCGTCGGGTCAATCCCACATGTCCGGTAGATGGCCCTTTCGATCGGAGCCAGTGCACGGGAAATAAAGGTTCGGTCGCCCTGGAAAATCTTGGCCATGTAAGCGCCGAGAGTCCTGGTGATCGCCAGCAGCGCTCCCAGATACACGGCGAGCTGAGCCAGGGCGGGCCACGTCATACGGCCGGATTAGCGGGGCCGCTACCCGACCCACGGATTTCGACCCGATGCCGGGCTGCGGTTTCGCTCCTTTTCGGCATAGTCAATTTGAAACTACAGTAGCAGGTATCAGGAAGCTGTGGAGAAACAGCAAGGTTTCCATAAAGGCCGCCGGGCGACCGTGCGATTCCAGCGTTTCTTCACGCTTCTGTTTCGCCGCCACAAGCGGTAATGTGGATGGTATGAAGAGCCGATACTTCTTGATCGCCGGGGTCCTGCTGCTTGCCATGTCCGCTTTGTACTCCCAGAACCGGCCCGTCTTGATGGGCCAGGANNTTGCCTGCGGGTTCGGGGAGGGCGATGCTGATCGGCAGCCTGAGCAATCTGGTCACCGAAGGCGACGCGGGCCACGACACCCTGCAATCGGTCGCCTCGACCATGGCCCAGGTGCTGCGGGATGGGCCGAACCCTTCGCTCTCGAGTACGCTGGCGAGCCTCGTGCGCTACGAGCATCTCGAGGTATCGGTGGACAGCCCGGCCTATCGCGCGGCGATGGCGAAGTTGGAAGAGGCGGATCGGAGCCGCTTAAGTCTCGACTTCGCGCTCAGCGATCTGAAGGGCGGAAAATGGTCGATGCAGGACCTCCGTGGCAAGGTCGTGCTGGTGAACTTCTGGGCGACGTGGTGCCCGCCATGCCGCCGGGAGATGCCCGACATGGAGGGGCTCTATCAACGCTTCGGACCGCGCGGCCTGGTGATTCTGGCCATCTCGGACGAGGATTCGGCCAAGGTGCAGCCGTTCATCGCCGAGCACAAATATTCCTACCCCATCCTGCTGGATCCCGGAAGGACGGTGAACAAGCTCTTTGGGGTGGAGGGAATCCCCAAGAGCTTTCTGTACGGACGCGACGGCAAGTTGGTCGCCCAGGCGATCGACCGGCGCACCGAGCGGCAGTTTCTCGAAATGCTGAAGCTCGCGGGGCTGGAATAGAACCGGGCTTACCCCGGGCTTCAATCGGGCTCGGAAGTTGTTCCTGACAGGCGAGGACGCCTGTCCTACCTTCACGAGACCTTCTTGGCCTGCCACTCGATGGCATTCCCGCCGGCCGGGTTTTCGACGGTGAAATGGATTTCGTTGCCGCTCACCTTGCCCTTGTAGTTCAGCTTCATCTCGTTGTCCTGGAATTTCACGGTGATGGTGAACGTCACATTGTCGCCGTCCACTTTGCCGTCCACGAGCGTGGACTTGCCCATCATCGAACTGGTGGTCTCGCCGGTGAGCTTGTTGCCGTCCACTTTGAAGGTAAAAGTCCGCTCCATGCTTCCGTTAGGCCCTTCCGCAGTCGCCTTCCAGTTGCCGCTGATATCGGCAGCCGAAGCCGTCAACGCAAATACCGCCATCAGAGTCAATAGCCACTTCATATCGGCGCTCCTTTTGTACGCTTCCCGTACTTTATCACCTTTCCTGGAAGGTGACGGCGCCCAGACTAGAAAGCGAGAGAAGAAATGAGCCGCGGATGAACGCCGATAAACACTGATGAAAATAAGGGTGTTATCAGTGTTTATCGGCGTGGCATCATGCATCACGTAGAGATTCCACGCGCCTTTCGATCCCAGGATCGGATCCAGCGTCCGGATCTCATACTGCTGGCCGTCCGACTGAAACGAAATCACGTTGTCGCGGATAGCGCCCTAAGGAAGCATTCCTGGGTGATGTCCTCTGCCACGTCCGCCCGCCGTGTAAGGCGGTAGGCGAAGCTGAATACGCGCGGTGATACCGGTCGAAGGCTTCCTCCGTGTTCACTTCTATCTACTATTACCGTGGGGGGGTGCCAGGATACGCGTGGGGTATGCTTTAGCTTGCCCACCAGTTCACGCCGGGGACGGGAATTGCGAGGACGGAATTGCGGGGACCGAGAATTGTAGGGACAGTCACCGTAACCCCCAATTAGGAAATTGGGGATTACGGTGACTGTCCTTGCAATTCACGCGGCGCACGGTTTCATACGGGGCAAGCTAAAGCATACCCTACTAGACACTAGAAGTCGAACCTCAGATTGAACTGAATCTGCCGCGGTCCGTTGGCCTGGGACGTCACCTGGCCAAACAGGGTGGAGGTCGGAGTCACAGTGGGCGCCGCCAGTTCCACGCGATTGAGCGCGTTCAGCAGATCCACCGCGAAGCTGACGTTGAGCCGCTCGTACAATTTGATCTTCCGGTAGATCCGGGCGTCCCAGTTGTTGATCGCATCGGCGCGCAGTGCGTCGATGTACTGCGGCATCAGGCGGGCCTGATAGGTGCCGGGTTGGAATGCCGTGCGCCCTTCAAAGCCCACGAAGCCCGATGGAATGGCGCCGGTGGCCGATGCGGCCGGGTTGATCAGGTTGTTATAGTCGGCTGCCGGATCGAACCATTGGTGGATGTACTGGCTGTGGATCTTGTCGTGATTCAATGCGGAGACCAGTTGGTCCAGGCTGCCGTAGTAATAGACATTGCTAAACCCGATCAGCGGTCCGGTCTGATACTGATAGATCCAGCTCAACTGCCATCCTCCCACCACGTGCTGCAGCGGCCCTTCCTTGATCCACTGCCGGCCTTTGCCGAAGGGCAACTCCCAAACCGCGGTCCAGACAAAGCGGTTGGGACGGGAATTGGGATTCGGCTCCCATTCCAGCGACTGGTCGAATTGATTCTCCTGCCACTGGTTCCGCGACCACGCACGCGTGTACATGAACGATGACTGGAGCCCCTTCGAGAAGCGCTTCTGATAGAGGATTTCCACGTCGTTATACACCGTCTTGTTGCGGAAGCCGCCATACTCCGAGAGGCCCGCGCCGGCATTCGCATAGGCGCGCAGCAGTTGCTGCACTTGCAGCGTCTTGCCGGTGAACCAGCTCAGCGAGCTCAGGTAGTTGTAGAGGTTCGGATTGCTGTTGGCCATGCTGGCGAAGTTGGTGTAGAGGAACGGATTGGGGACCGTCGCCTTCATGGCGTTATCCACCGCGCTGTTCAACTGGTCGCTGAAGTTCCAGTACTGTGCAGGCAGATAGCTGAGATTGCGGGTGGCCGGGGACGAGGCGTAGCTTCCGTTGTAGGAGATGTCCAGCATCTGGTTGGGGAAGATCTCCCGTTGGACACCCAGCCTCCAGCGTTCATTCCAGGTCGGCGAAAAGTCGCGAGGATAGTACGTGAAGCCCTGGCCATCGAGTATGTTGGCCCCGTACGCATTGCCCACGGGCTGGAGGAATCGCCCCCCGCCGGCGAGCACCGGGAACGGATTGGAGATGATGTTGGCAGCCCCGACGTTAGAGGCGGCTCCGACGCTGCAGCAGAAGGTCAGCCCGCTGTCCGTCGTCATCGTGGTGTTGGTGGCCTGGCTGTAGCCGTTCTGGAGCTGGCGATTTCCGGTTCCGCCCAAGGCATTGAATGTGTCGGAAAAAAGCCCCGCGCCGAAACGCACCACGGTCTTATTGTCAAAGGAGTAGGTGGCGCTGACGTTCGGTAGGAAACGGTTGGTGCCGGCGGTCAGGTTGTCATAGGGCTGTCCGAGATACGTGGGGCCGCCCGCCACGGTGATGCTGGAGGGCAGCAGAGCGTTGCCGCCCGTGCTGTATGCCGCCTGCACCGCCTGGGCATACGGAGGCACGAGACCGAAGTCGTAGGCGCCCGACAGGCCGCGGTTGAATCGTTCGCCGGTGCCTCCTTCGCGCTCGAAGCGGAGTCCGAAACCCAGCCGGAATTTGTCGGTGACACGGAAATCGTCCTGAATGTAGGCGGCGTGATACGGAGTGCTGTAATANNGTGGTGGTGTCGGTCGCGGTGTAGAAGGTGTTCAGGAAGTTATAGCATCCCGTCGTGCACGCGCCCGAGAGGAAGGTGGCGTAATGGTAGCGCCGCTCTTCCCATCCGTATTTCAGCGAGTGTTTCCCCCAAATGGTGGCCATCTTTGCGGCCAACTGCGCGGTGGTGCCGCGCTGATTCACTCCGGGCCCCGAGTATCCTTCATAGCTGGTGGACGCGATGTTGGCGTAAACCTGGGGGGTGATGCTGGAACTGGCGCCGGTCGAACCGATCAGGAAACCCGGAAGCCCGTTCGCGCCGCCAGCCTGGGTGTCGATATAGGTCGGCAGCCCCGCGTCCGAGGCCTTGTAGGAGTTCTTAATGGGCTGCCGGTCGCCTTCGGCGTACTGGGTGATGCTGAAAACGACATCCAGCACGTTCGATGAGTTGAACGTCTTCATGTAGTCCAGGCTGCCGCCGCGTGTGGGCCGCCACAGGCCATTGGACTCATACCCCTTCAACGGAGTGTTGTGCGCCCAATCGTAGTTGTCCGAGAAGCGATGGTTGTAATACCACTTTCCGCTCAGCCGTTGGGTGCTGCTGATGTTGTAGTCGTACCGGTTGACCAGCGACGGCAGGTAATCGTTGTACGGCTGGGCCGAATCCACGTAGTTGAAGCCATCGGGAGTCTTGGGTGTGATATTGGGTTCCGGATAGAGCTGCTGGAAGAATTTGTAGAACGGGTTGGTGGAGAACAACGAGGCCGGAATCGTGTTGTTGGGAAACGGCGTGCGGGCCACGTGGCCAGGTGTGGTGGCGACCGCCGAACGGGGATCGTAAATGGTGTACGCCGTGGCGTTGTATGCCGAAAGGTCCGAGAAATTGCCCTGCCTTTGGGCGTCGGTGGGCACCCAATAATCCACATTCACGGGGCTCGGCTGGATGCTGGTGATATGGTCGTACTCGATGTAGAAGAAGAGCTTGTTCTTGCCGTTGATGACCTTGGGGATGTATACCGGCCCGCCGAAGCTGAATCCCGGCTGGAAGAACCGGCCACCGGGGTTTTCGTGCTGTCCGGCCGGCCACGTGCCCGCCGCCACCGAAGCCAGGTAACTGGCGCGGGTGAACTCGTTGGTGGCGTTGATCCGGTACCACATATACTGCGCGAAGGCCGACCCGTGAATGGCATTGGCTCCCGATTTCGTGGTGCCGCTGATGTACGCGCCCACGCTGTGCCCCATCGAGGCGTCAAACGCATTGGTTTCGATTCGGACCTCGTCCACGGCTTCTTCGGAAGGAACGAACCCGGCGCGCCCGCCATTGGTCCCGGTGACGGGGTTGCCGTCCAGCAGGAACTCGTTGGTGCCAGTGCCCAGCCCCATGGTGTCGTAACTCGCCGTGCCGGCGTGGTCCATCACGCGGCTGATTCCGGGCGCGCCCGTGAATACCATGCCCGGCGAAATAGCCTGTAGCGCCCAAGGGTTCATGGTCGTGACCGGCAGGTTGGCAATATCCCGGTTATCCAGGACGCGGCCGCCCACGGCGTTGGTAGTCTGCAGCAGGGGAGCGTCGCCGGTGACGTCAATCGACATGGTGGTCTCACCCACCTGGAGTTGCAGGTCTACCGCCAGGCGGTCGCCCGTGTTCAACGTGATGCCCGAGCGCACCAGTTTCTTGAAGCCCGGCGATTCGGCCGAGACGGAATAGGGTCCGGGCACCAGGAATTCGACTTCGTAGTAGCCTGTCTGATTGGTTTTGAAAATGTTGGCGACATTCGTCGCCAGGTTCGTCACCACGACCGTGGCGGTCGCTACCACGGCGTTTTGCGGGTCAGTAACCTTTCCCGTGATGCTGCCGCGCGATTGCTGCGCCAGGCAGAACGTCGAAACAGAGAGCAGAACCAGGGATGCGAGAACGGCACGACGCAACCCGGCAACGACATGTAGCATTGAACCTCCCGACAAAAACCTCTTTTTGACCTATTTGGAAGAGTATCAACGCTCCCACAGGCAGGCAAGGAAATCCCCGCTCTTTAGGCGAGTTTCGGTATTCAAAACGCGGAACTCCGCAACATGGGCCGCTATCGTTATGATTTTAAGAGTAATAGGTCTAGTTCTTCCGCTTTGAGCAGACGGCGTGCCGCATTCCGGCAGTTCCTTAATGCGGAACGTAGGGTATCCGTACGGTATGCTTTAGCTTGCCGAGTGCTTGGGCAAGCTAAAGCATACCCCACAGCGTGAGACCATGACGAAAGTGTTTCCCCATACTCTCGTAATCGCATTCGCCTGGACGCTGGCGTTCGGGGCGTGCGGCCAAATCATGGCCCAATCCCCAAAGGCTCCACCCCCGCTCGGGCAATTGGTCGACCTGGGAGGCTACCGCGTCCATCTTTACTGCACCGGCAAGGGAAGTCCCACCGTCATGGTGGTCGGAGGAGGCTTCTCTTTCGACTGGGGTCTGGTTCAACCCGAAGTGGCGAAGGTCACCCGGATCTGCACTTACGACCCTTCCGGAACGGCATGGAGCGATCCCGGTCCGCCATTGAGCTGCCCGCAGAGGGTCGACGAGATCCATAAGTTGCTGCGGAATGCCGAAACCGGCGGCCCCTATGTGCTGGTTGGACTTTCGGTGGGAGCGCTGGTGGCCCGTTTGTACGCCAGCCTGTACCCCGGCGAAGTTGCCGGCATGGTGATTGTGGATCACGCATTCATCGACCTGGGAGGTGAGACCCCTTCCGGTACTTCAGCGCCCGGCTTGGATAGCCCGCCCGTCCTCATCCAAAGAACGCCGATCGTTCTCACCGTAGAAGAGACTTCGAAGTTTGCCAACCTCCCTAAGCGGATTGGGGAACTCCATCGCTGGGCCGCCTCCCTCAAACCGGTCCTTCCAACGGTCGAGACGGCCGAGGATTGTTTGTCTCAACTGAAGACCCGGGACCAAGGCGCTCACCCGCTCGGGAACCTGCCTTTGGTGGTGATCAGCACGGGCAATCAACACCCCAATTACAAGAAACTACAGGCCGAGCTGCTGGCCCTCTCCCATCGCAGCGAGCAGTTCATGGCGAGCAAGAGCTTCCATTCGGTCGAAATCGATGAACCGGATGTCGTGGTTGCTGCAATCGAGCAGGTGGTCGACCTGGCCCGCCGTTAGTGGGGCAGCCAATCCTGGCACGAGCCAGTAGGACAGACGATCGTTTTTTGTCGTCTGTCAGCCGGCCTTCAGCCGGCCCTGGAGATTGGCCATNNGTCTGTCAGCCGGCCTTCAGCCGCCCGTTGCCATCCGACTCAAAGCTCCGGTCAGTTCCACTACCCGCTGGCCCCAGACCGTGGTACGGAAGACCCGGCCACTTCCCTGGCGTATTGCGTGCGCGCTTCGGCGTTCATCTCCAACCCGTGCTCCTTGCACCATTGAGGAAAGATCTCGAAATCGAGAAGCACCTTCTTGATGGGAAATCCCTTGGACTTCAGCATGGTAGTCACCTTTTGGGCTTCCTTGGTCCAATCCTCATAAGTGTCGCAGAGCTTGTCGCCGTCCGGGAACATCGCCCTGAGCCGGTCGTAGTCTTCCGGGCGGTACCAGGTGACGCCGATGGTCATGAGCTTCGGCGCTCTGGCCTTACGCCGCCGGATCTCGATCGCTTTGCGGCGCCCGATCCCACCGCCTTTTCCATTGCCCATATTCACTAGAAATTGTATCGAAACATGAGGCGCGTTTGTTGCTGATTCAGCGTGAGTT
>PMTT01000603.1:10894-28900 GCA_003167275.1 Bryobacterales bacterium
CCTCAGGCGCCTCAGGCTCCGCAACTACCCCAAGCGCCTCAAGCTCCTCAGCTACCCCAAATGCCGCAGGCGCAACAGCTACCACAGGCTCCTCAGCCGCCCGCTCCGCCGTTGCCTCATGCGTGCGCCGATTGCATGACTACGTTACAGTTAGCCCATCCCGGCGCCCTGCCGACACAGTCTGCCTCTCAGTTGCTTCGGGCGCCCGATGGGAAGATGCGGATCGATATGGGCTCCATCTCGATCATCACCGACCCTGCCTCGCTGAAGGCCCTGGTGCTGGACCACGTCAAGCTTGTGGCCCGCACGGTCCCGATACCCCAGGTCCCCCAGGTGCCGGGAATGCCAGGTATGCCCGGCGGGCTTTCGGCCGGACTGCCGAAACCTGCCCAAGTGGAAGATCTGGGCAAGGCGTTCATCGAGGGGCACGAGGTGAACGGAATGAAGTACACGTTCCATCCGCCGGCGCTGCCCAGCCTCCCCAAGCCCCCTGCCATCCCAGGGATGCCGGCCGCTCCCGGGATCCCACAGGCGCCGCCCATCCCCACCGTCGCCGAGGTCTGGACCAGCGCCTCAACCAAGCTCCCGGTCCTGACCACCATCACCGGAGCGTTTGGGCAGCAGGTGTGCCATTGCAAGCCAGCCCCACCCGCCGCGCCGCCGCCCGCCCCCACCCTTTTTCAGGTTCCGCCCAACTACAAGCTGACGTAACCCGGCGACTCATTTCTTGAGCTGGAATTTTGGCGTGGGCACCGAGCGCCAGACCGCCACCCCTTTGGTGTCGATATAGGCGATGCCTTCCCTGGTCCCGACTAAGGCGAGGTCGTGGTCAAAGTCGGCGGCCGAGAAATACTCGTTCTTGATCGCCAGGTTCCCGGACTTGTCGAGGTATCCATAGAGGTCGTCCAGCTTGACGCGGGCGAGGCCACAGGAAAAACCGTGGGCCTCTTCGTACTTGCGCAGCGGGAAGGCCAGCTTGTCGTGAGCGTCCACCCAGCCCAGTAAGTCGTTCTCACTCGCCAGGGCCAGCCCGTCGGAGAACGGCGCGATGCGCTGGAGCTTCTTCTTGTTCTCGGCAACCTCCTTCCCGTGAACGTCGATGGTGATCCACTTGGGGCCGTCCTGCACACGCGCCAGACCATCCTTGAAGGTCTGGGCGTCGTTGTACTTGGGCGGAATAGCCCAATTGCCGGACGCATCTTTATATCCCCAGGTGAAGCCCTCCTTCACCAGCAGGCGGCCGTTGGCGAAGAGGTTGGCGCTGTTCAAGTTGGCGCCCATCGAAACGCGGATGACGATCTTGCCGGTGCGGTCGAAATAGCACCAGTCGTGATCCAGGCCGCCGAATGGCAGGTCGCTGGGGTCGTCCGGAAACTCGCTGGCGGGGATGAACTGCGGCGGAATCGCCACCTTGCCTTCATGGTCCACGAAGCCGTAAGTGGTGGGCAGGCGCTTACCGTTGCTGTCGGTGCGGCCGGTTGCCTGGACGCGGAGCAGCCCCAGGTGGAAGTCGCCCAGCACCCGGTAGGGAATCTCCGCGATGAGCTTTCCCGAAGGATCGATGAGCGCGTACTTATCGCCCTGGCGGATGACGGCGCGCGAGTCGCGGAACTCTCCGGCGCTATCGTATTTGGGCGCGATGACCACTTTGCCCGAGAGATCGATATAGCCCGACAGGTTTCCGGCAGTGACGCGAATGCGGCCTTCCATCCACTCGCCGACAGCGTCGTACTCCGTTGGGACGACCACCTTGCCGGTCCGGTTGATGAATCCGAATTTCCGGCCTTCGCGAATCGGGTAGAGATAGTCGTTGGCCGGCTGGGCAGGTGCCAGGGAAGCGCCCAGCAGCAAGAGAACCGCGACCGTTCGGGCTGACATGCCGCCAGTATACCCCCGTGGGGCATGCTTTAGCTTGCCAAAGCCCTTGATTGACTGGTTGGCAAGCTAAAGCATGCCCCACGGAGCAGTTTTTCAAGTTTTTCAAAAAAACAATTTGCATACAGAATGTTTTCTGGTATTCTAGAATCGCTCTGGCACTCAAGTAACCGCGCGAGAATTATGGAGACAGCCGCTCAAGGGGTTCTAACTCGCGACGAAATGGAGAGCAGGCGCCTGTTGGCCGCACAGGACCTGCAAAGGGGACTCTCGCAGTCCCAGGTTGCCCGAAAATTCGGGGTTAGCCGGACCACCGCCTCCCGGTGGCACCGCAGTCTGAGTGGGAGGGGAGTAGAGTCTCTGCGCAAACGGCGCGCTCCGGGCCGTCCTAGCCGTCTGACGGCGGACCAGCTTGCGGGCGCGACTGAAATCTATCGGGCCGGGTCACGAGCCGCAGGATTCGATTCCGACCGTTGGACCACAATGCGCTTTGCCCAAGCGATTCAAGCACGCTTCGGCGTGCGTTACGATCCGGACCACGTTGGCCGCATCATGCACCGGCTCGGATTGAGGGAACGCCGGCGGACCCACAGGCGGGTTCCGGAAGTCATCTACGCTACCCGCTACATCCTGCCGGAAGTTACGTCGGTTGCCTAAGGGCCACTGATTGTTGGGCAGGCGGAGTACTAAGGGATCCGCCTGCCCGCTTTTGCCTGCTACCCACCGGGCCCAAGACTGCCCGCTCCCCGAATCGCTTCACCTACTCCCCTAATTCCTGTATTCTTGACATATGATCGAAGCCTCAGAACCCATGATCGAAGCCCCCGGGAGAGCTAAGAACGTCCCGACCCCGCCCGTCTTCGCCAACGTCGCAGAGGAGCGTCTCCACCGCAAGCAGCGCCTCGCCGCGTCCTTCCGCCTGTTCTCTCGCTTCGGATTCGACGA
The DNA here is from genome assembly GCA_003167275.1 of Bryobacterales bacterium. Lineage (GTDB taxonomy): Bacteria > Acidobacteriota > Terriglobia > Bryobacterales > Bryobacteraceae > JAIQFL01. Next base: position 13,715 of record PMTT01000603.1, read on the forward strand.
AGGCGTCGCCGGTCACATCACCGCCCGCGACCCCGAGCATCCCCACTACTTCTGGGTCAATCCCTTCGGCGTCCACTTCGGACAGATCCGGGTCTCCGACCTGGTGCTGGTGGACGACAAAGGCGAAGTCCTGGAGGGTCACTACCCGGTCAACACCGCCGCCTTCGCCATCCACTCGCGCGTCCACGCCGCCCGCCCCGAGGTGGTCGCCGCCGCCCACGCCCATTCGATGTACGGCAAATCCTGGTCATCCCTCGGCCGCCTGCTCGATCCCATCACCCAGGACGCCTGCGCCTTCTATCAGGATCACGCCCTCTTCGACGACTATACCGGCGTGGTTTACGAGACCACCGAAGGAGACCGCATCGGCCAGGCTCTCGGGAACTCGAAGGCCATCATCCTGCGCAATCACGGGCTGCTGACGGTCGGAGAGAGTGTCGAGTCGGCCGTCTGGTGGTTCATTACGATGGACCGCAGTTGCCATGCGCAGCTTCTGGCGGAGGCTGCCGGCAAGCCGATCCGGATTGCGCACGAGAGTGCGCTCGTCGCGCGCAGTCAGGTGGGCAACGAAATGGGAGGCTGGTTTCAGTTCCAGCCCCTCTGGAACATGATCGCCCGCGCCGAGCCCGACCTCTTTGAGTAATGCCCAAGGTAGGGTATGCTTTAGCTTGCCGAGTCTTGGTTTTGGCTGGGCAAGCTAAAGCATACCCTACCGAAGAAACGTTATGGCTGAACAAGAGAGCGCGCCCAAGATCGTGAGTCTGGATGAGCTTCTGGGGTTCCGGGAGGCCACCGAACGCGTTTCGGCCTACCTCAACAAGCGGCTCCGCGATCACCTCACGTCGCTGTCTCCCCTCCTGGTCCCCGGCCGCGTGCTGGGCAAGCATGTCAGCGCGCGCGAATCGGCCCCCCGTGCGGACGAGGCCCTCGCGGAACTGTCGGAGAAATACAAACAGGTCTGCGGCAGTCTGTCCGGGCTCAAACCCGACCTCGACGACGAGGTCCTCGTGGCCATGGGGGCCGCAATCCAGATCTATCCGTACGAGTATAACTACGAGGCCAAAGGCTCGAAGGCTACCAGGCAGATCGCCATGACTTGCCCCACCCGTTGGGTAGTCACCTACGGAGCGGGCGGCGCACTTTCGCAGATACGGACGCAACTCCTCAACCCCGCCGAGCGCCGGACGCCGGCTGTCCGCCAGTTCGTAGTCAACGCCCTGGCGTTTCAAGTCATCCTGGGCCGCAGTCCTGGAGCGGCGCACCTGATCCAGGATCTGCGGTACGACATTCGCACNNCAAGCCCTGCCCGGCCTGGAAGGCCTTCCCCTGGTGACATTCAGCCTTCAGGTGCCTTCCTTCCGTCCGGCCGACGATCTTCTGCTTACCGCTGCCCGCCTTTCCGGCGTTCCGGCCTTCATCGAGGTCATCGATCCGGACGAGGTGCGTAAGCTGCAAGACCCATTGCGCATTCAGATCGAGGCGTTATTGGAAGAGCCGGCCTGAACAACCGCGGCACAAGCGTTTCACATCGTGGCCCATCCCAGTTCACTTTAAGTAACATTTTGATTGACACATCTCCGAATCTCGATTACACTCAATTTCAGAATTAGGGGTCCAAATTACGTTCGGCGCCACGGTGCGCCGAGAGGTTAACATGACCAAGAAGCTCTTATTGTCTTCGTTCGCTCTTTTGCTGTGTCTCGCGACCGCGCCCTTCCTTTCCGCGCAGACCACCACCACCCTATATGGCACCGTTACCGATCGGACCGGCGCCATCGTCCCCGGTGCCCAGGTAACCGCCAAGAACCTGGGGACCAACCTCACCCGCACCGCCGAGACCAATGCCGAAGGCCAATACCGCATGGAGTTCCTGCCCATCGGCAGCTATTCGCTGGAAGTCGCCGCCACGGGCTTCAAGAAATTCGTGCAGAAGGGCATCGCACTCGACGTCAACGTGAACGCCCGCGTGGACGCCCCGCTGGATCTCGGCACCGTGACTGAAGAGGTGGACGTGACCGCGACCGCCCCGGCGGTCAACACCGACAACTCCCAGATCGGACGCACGGTCGAGAACTCGGAAATCACCACTCTGCCCATCGTCGGCCGCAACGTCTATTCACTGCTGAACCTCACTCCGGGCGTGGAATCCACCGGCAACAGCATCGTGCTGGGCTACCCTGAGCAGCGCACCATGATCAATGGAGGCGTCGATGGCGGCACCGGGTCGGTGAACTACTACCTGGATGGCGGCAGCAACATGACCGGCCTCCGCAACACCGGCAACATCGCCCCGAATCCCGACGCCGTCGAGGAGTTCCGCGTGGTCACCAACAGCTATAGCGCGGAATACGGCCGCTTCGCCGGCGGTGTGATCAACATCCTCACCAAGTCCGGGACCAACGAGTATCACGGTTCGCTGTTCGAGTTNNTTCCGCAACAACGATCTGAACGCGTACACCTGGGGCGCCATCTCGGCGACGCCCCTCCATCGCAACCAGTACGGCGGCAGCTTCGGCGGACCCATTCGCAAGAACAAGACGTTCGTCTTCGGCACCTATTCGGGACTACGGCAGATCTCGAGTTCCTTCCTCAACAGCGCCATCGTCCCCACGGCGCTCGAGCGCAACGGTGACTTCTCGCAATCCAAGGTCGTTCCCGTCGATCCCCTCAGCAGCGCGCTTTTCCCCGGCAACGTCATTCCGAAGAGCCGCCTCGACCCCACCGCGCAGAACATCCTGAACAAGAACATTCCGCTGGCGAATCTCCCCGGCAATTTCTGGCAAGGGACCATCCCGAACCCCTACAACACCAGCGAATACCTGTTCAAGATCGACCATTCCATCAGCGACACCGAGCGCCTGACGGGCAGCTATTACTACACCGATGGCCACAACTCCCAGTCGCCAGGGGGCAACATTCCGTGGTCCACACAGAACTTCGACTGGCGCCAGCAGAACGTCAACCTGAGCGATACCATCACCCTCAACCCCAATACCGTGAACCAGTTCTGGATGACCTATACCCGCAACTTCGGAGGCCGTCTCAGCACGCCGCAACTGTCGCTCGGGGATTTCGGCTCCAGCTTTAACGTCCAGGGCACTCCCTCGCTCCCGCAGATCACCGTCACCGGGTACTTCACGCTATCCCAAGCCATCTCCGGTCCCGTGGCCGGAACCAACTTCTACTCGGTCCGCGACCAGGTCAGTTACACCCGCGGGCGCCATTCGCTGAAATTCGGTGGCGAGCTGTCTCTCAATAAGGACATCCAGCAGACCCTGCTGAATAACTATGGCGTCTTCTCGTTTTCGGGTGCCAAGACGGCCAACACCAAACTGGGCGCGGCTTACTCGGGCAACGGGCTGGCGGACTTCGTGCTGGGCGTCCCAGTGACCATGAACCAGGACGCGCCCATCACCGCGCTGGATAACTTCTGGACCGGAGCGGTCTTCGTACAGGACGATTACCGCATCCATCCGCGGCTCACCCTGAACCTCGGGTTGCGGTACGAGATCCAGACTCCACCCACCGATCCTTTCGATCGGGAATCGACCTTTGAGGCCGGTGTGCAGTCGCGGATACTGAAAGGCGCCAACGTACCCACCGGTCTGCTGGTGCCTGGCGACCCCGGCATCACCCGCGGCATCGTCGGCCTCCAGAAGCTCCACTTCTCGCCGCGCGTCGGCCTGGCATGGGATCCGTTCGGCGACGGCAAGACCTCGCTCCGCGCCGGCGCCGGCATCTTCTATGGCAGCATTTCGGGGAATGAGTGGAACTCCACGTCCAACTACCAGCCCTTCGCGGTGCGCGAACAGTTCAACACCGTTCAATCCCTGACTAACCCGTATGGCCTTCTTCCCGGCGGGGTGTCGCCCTTCCCGTACAGCTACAACCCCGCCAGCCCGGGTTTCATCTTCCCCGCGGCGATTTACGGAATGGCGCCCAACTTCAAGTGGCCTTACACCTACCAGTTCAACTTCTCTCTGCAGCGGCAGATCGTGAAGAACTTCACTGTAACCGCCGCTTATGTGGGCTCGCTCGGCCGCCGCTTGCCATTTGCCGAAGACCTCAACTACCCGTTCTACAACAGCACCGCCACCAGCAGTAACGTGAACAACCGCCGCCCCATCGAGCCGGGAATCCTGTCGAACATCTACTCGGTCCAGTCGGTCATGAACACCGCTTATCACGCCCTGCAGATCACGGCCGAAAAGAGAATGGCGAATCACTTTATGGTGAAGGGCTTCTATACCTTCTCGAAGGATCTGGAGGATGTGGAACTGGATAACAACACCACCAACGGCTCGGCCGAGGATTACCACAACCTGGCCTTGGACCGCGGACGCTCGGACAACGACCGCCGGCACGTGATGGTCACCTCGCTCATCTGGGACATGGATTATTTCGGCAAGTCGAGCCCCGTGGTGAGCAATGTCATCAACGGGTGGGAGATCTCGGCGATCGTGACCCTGGAGAGCGGGTTGCCTTTTAACGTCACCAGGGGCACCGACGTCAATCTCGATGGCAATAACAACGACCGGGTCAACGTGGTGGGGGACCCCTACCTGGATCCGCACCGTTCGCGCTCCGACGTGAGCAACGCCTGGTTCAACACCGCGGCCTTTGCCGCGCCAGCCGCCGGAACCGACGGCAATCTGGGCCGCAATGTCCTGACTGCCCCCGGCGTCCGGAACGTGGACCTGGGACTCTTCCGCAACTTCAAGATCCGCGAGCGTGTGACTTTGCAGGCCCGCGGCGAGCTCACCAACGCCTTCAACTTAGTAAATCTGAGCGCCCCCACCGGAACGCTGAGTTCCGCCGCATTCGGCACCATTCGCACCGCAGGCGCCACCCGCCAGGTACAACTGGGCCTTCGCCTGACGTTCTAAGCCAGTGGCAATCGTGGGGCAGGTCACCGACCTGCCCGTAAGAAGCTGTGAAGAGAAAACCTTAGCCACAGATGAACACCGATGAACACCGATTCGTTAGTTGTCTTATCGGTGTTCATCTGTGTTCATCTGTGGCTAAGGTTTTTCTCGCGGAAATACTCGCTTGTCTGGGGACGAAACAAGAAGTATGCGAACGCCGAAAACACCAAAATGTGAACCCCCACTTGAAACCACGAGTGGAAGACGCTGATGATCACGTGGAATCCGATCCAAGCCATTGAAAGCCACCGCGCCCAGTTGCTGGCACGGAGCATGTAGACCCCACTGACAATCGCCAGGAGACGGACGAGAGAAATCCATACCACTTCGAACTGGAACGGTTGGGCCCCGAAGTCGCTGAGGTGAAAAGCGAGCCCGCCTGCGCCCGTCGCAATCAGAACGAGACTGGTGACGATCACCGGGAGTGGACGTTTGCTCAAGACTGCATCTGCCATCACATCTCCAGCGTGTTCACGATCTCCGACACGCTCTTGATCCGCTCTTTCTTCAAAAACGCCGCCAGTTCCCGTGCGATCCTCAGCGGCGACGCCGGATCCCAGAATGTCGCCGTCCCCACCTCGACCGCCGTCGCTCCCGCAATCAGGAACTCGGCGGCATCCTCCCCAGTAGCGATGCCTCCCAGGCCGATCACCGGGATCTTCACCGCCCGCGCGGCCTGGCACACCAGGCGTAGCGCGATCGGCTTGATTGCCGGGCCCGAGAGCCCGCCGAATCCCGCGCCCAGACGGGGTCGCCTCTTCCGTGCGTCGATCGCCAGCGCGATGAAGGTGTTCACCAGCGAGATCGCATCCGCGCCGGCGGACTCCGCGGCCCGCGCCAGCGGCTCGATCGCGGCGACGTTGGGCGAAAGCTTCACGATCACCGGCCTCTTGGCCACGCGCTTCACCGCCGAAACCACTTCCGCCAGTAGGCCCGGGTCGCTCGAGAAGTAGATCCCTCCGTGGCGCGTATTGGGACACGACACGTTGAGCTCGTAGCCCGCCAGACCCGCGTGGTCTTCGAGCACTCGCACCACTTCCACGTAGTCGCCCGTTTCGTACCCGAAAACGTTGGCGAATACCGCGGTGTCGAGCCGCGCCAGCGCGGGCAGTTTCTGGCTCACGAAGGCGTGCACCCCCAGGTTCTGCAAGCCGATCGAGTTGATCATGCCGCCCCCGGTCTCATAGACGCGCGGAGGCGGGTTGCCTTCGATCGGCTCGCGGGAGAGTCCCTTCACTACGAAGCCGCCGAGGGCGTTCAGGTCCACCAGTTTCTCGAATTCCACGCCGTAGCCGAAGGTCCCCGAAGCCGCCAGGACCGGGTTGCGCATCACGATGCCGCAGAGCGACGTGACCAGGGACGGGCCGGCGGAACCACTCATGAAGCGAACGCCTCGCCCAACACACGCCCCATGGACGAGGAGGGCGCAGGCACTCCCAGCAGGCGCGCCAGCGTGGGGGCCAGGTCGACGGATTCCACAGGAGTTTCGAAAGTCACGCCGTTGCGGAACTGTGGACCGTAGAAGAAGAGCGGCACCCGTACATCGTAGCTGTAGACCGAGCCGTAGGAAATGCCGCGGCCCACGGCGAAATCCTCGACGTATTCGGGCTGGTAGGAGAGCATCACATCGCCCGACCGCGTGGGATGAAAGCTGTTGCGGAAGCGGCGCTCCCATCCGTCCTGCGCGGAGCAGGCCCCGCCCGCCGTGTAGTAGTTGGCCACCGCGGCGAACTCCAGGGCAGCCCGCCCGGCTGCCACACGGATTGGCTCGGGATCGCGGAAACCGCCGGTGTCGAGGTAGAGGAACGGATACAGGTACTTCTCCACGTGGCCAAGGCCGTTGGTCGAGAGGCTGCGTTCCACTGCCTGGGCCAAAGCTTCCCCTTTGACCGCCATGCGGTCGCGAAACTCCGGCGCCGGCTCCGGCGGCGCTCCGTGCGCAGCGGTCAGCACCAGGTTGAAGCGATTCTCCCCAACCGACTTGGTCAATTGATTCAGCAGCGATTCGAGCTGACGGTCAACCTGCAACGTCATCTGCTGCATCAGCGGAGATCGTCCCCCGGTTTCGTAGCCCAGCAGACCGGTGGAACCGGTCAGAATGCAGAGGAAATCCAGCGTGTTTCCCTGACCCAGCTTCTCCCGCGCGACCAGTTCGGCAACCAGGTCGCACTGCGCAGCCAGGGAGAAAAACGAGGAGCGGTACAGCTCCAGAAACTCCTTGGGCCGGCCCGGCACGTAGGTGAGGGTGCGCAGGGGAGGGCTGTCGGAGCGCCCGTTCAAAGCCGTCCACTTGGCATCGTGGAGGCCTGCCAGGGACCTCTGGCTGTTGAAGGCAGTCAGCCAATCCGGCGGGTCGCCGAGAGTGGCGAACTGGCCGGCATCGTCCATCCAGTACTGGCGCGCGTCGGATCCCCCGGCAAACAATTCGCCATGGAGAGGGTCCAGGGACACCACCGAAACGGTCATCCTGGATCGAGGATCGGAGGTCACCTGGGCGGCCAGGGTGGTGGCCAGCAGGGCTTCGTCGCTGGCCCCGACCGGCTTTCGTATGGACCGGTCGTACCATGTGTCGGCCACAATCCCGTGCTGCGCGGGCCACGCGCCGGTGGCCAGGGTGGCAATGCTCGACGCCGAAAAGGTGCTGGCGAGGTGGCGGCAATCCGGAAAATAGACGCCCTTTTCCATCAGCCGCCGGAACCCCCCGGGCGCCAGCGGAAAGCCGGTGGACTCCAGATAATCGGGGCGGAATTGATCCAAAAGTACGAGGACGTACAACTTCGGCCGAGGTGGCAAAGCCAGCAGGCGGCCAGCCGCGCCAGCCAGCAGGCAGGCCCCGAACTCTCGACGGCAAATGCCCATAAAAAAAGAGTTTATCAGAGGCATAAGTAATGTTATAGTGTTAAGTTTCTTAAATAACTTTCGCAGCCGGACACCCCCGCGTCCGGACGGAAACGGCCTAATAAATGAAAGAGGAAAAGAGTGTCTTGGGGTTGGCCACGATTCGCAAGAATCGGGGCATTTCTCTCCAACAGATCGCCGAATCGACCAAGATCAGCATTCGCCTGCTTGAGGCGATCGAACGAGGGGAATTCCGCAAACTGCCTGGTGGGATTTACAACACCAGCTACATTCGCCAGTATGCCCGTGCCATCGATTACGATGAGTCGGCCATTCTGACGGTCTACCATAGGGAAATGAACGCGGAGTCCGGTGTTTCCCTGAACGGCGGCGGCAAAGGCATCTACCCCGGCTTTCGCCCAGCGTCCATGTTGGGCTCGTAACACGTGATGCTAATTCGGTGACAGTCACCGTAACCCCCAATTACGACGCGGGGAGCGGTGAACCTGCGTCAGCCGTAATCTGCGTCTTGCGAGCTCGCCCCCGAATTATAATGGGGGCGCATGAAAAAGCTCGCTCTTCTGCTCCTTGTCTCCCCGTTCCTGGTCGCTCAAAATGCCCCCAGGGCGGAGAACCCCGAACGGCATGAGTACGCGATCTCCAACTTCCGGACCGAGGGGGGCGTCACCCTGCCCGTGGCGCGTATCGTCTACGGAACCTACGGCCACCTCAACGCCGCCAAGGACAACGTGGTCCTCCTGCCATCGCACTATATGGCCAACTTCCACGGATATGAGTGGCTGATCGGGCCGGAACGCGCACTCGATTCTTCCCAGCTCTTCCTGGTGGCCACCGAACTGTTTGGCAACGGCCAGTCGTCCTCTCCGAGCAACACCCCGGAGCCCTTCCACGGCCCCCGCTTCCCGGTCATGACCATCCGCGACAATGTCGAGGCGGTGCATCGCCTTCTGGTGGACGAGCTCAAAATCACCCACGTGCGTGCCATCATCGGCTTTTCCATGGGAGCGCAGCAGGCTTTCCAGTGGTCGGTCAGCTATCCGGAATTCGCCGGAAGGGTCGTGGCCACCTCCGGCACGGCGAAGACCTACCCTCACGGAATCGTGCGTCTGGAAGGGCAGATCGCCGCGCTGACCGCCGACGTCGCGTTCCAGAATGGCGACTACACCACCCCGCCCAAAAAGGGTCTGGAGGCGTTTGGGATGGTGTGGGCCGCGTGGCTCTACTCCCAGGAATGGTGGCGCCGCGAGTTGTGGCGCGGGACCACCCGAGCCACCACCTTCGAGCAGGCGATGAACGGATTCCGTACCCGGTTCTCCGCCGATGCCAACGATTACATCTTGCAGGCCCGCACCTGGCAGCGGCACGACGTGGGCGCCACGGCGGGCTTCGGTGGAGACGTGGAACGAGCCCTCCGCTCGATCAGAGTCCCGCTCCTGTACATGCCCTCGGAGACGGATCTGTACTTCCCCATCGGGGATGCCCGCTACGAGGAGGCCTTCATCCCGGGCGTCACGTTCACGCCGATCCCGTCGCTGTGGGGACACACCGCCGGCGCCGCCAGCAACCCGGCGGACGCGAAATTCCTAAACGAGACGATCGCCCACTTCCTGGCCACGGGTCGGTAGTCTTCGTCGTCAAAATGCCTAATAAATTAGGCAAAATACTCGCAAAATAGCGGATCGCCTAATATACTAGGCACTATGTTGGACCTGATCTCTATAGGCAACCTGATCGCCGAGCGCCGCAAAACGCTCAAGCTCAGCCAGTCCGAACTCGCGCGTAAGGCAGGGCTAAGCCGTGCCACCATCGACGCGCTCGAAAACGGACGCGCCGGAGAGCTTGGCTTCTCGAAAGTCACCAAACTGCTAACCGCTCTTGGGCTGGAACTGACGCTCCGGCCGGCAAGCTCCCAGCGCCCAACCCTCGACGAACTGATGCAAGAGGATCGCGATGATAAAAGTCTGGACCGACGCCGCTGAGGCGGGGTTGCTTGACCGTCACGGCGAACGCGGCAGCACGTTCGCCTATCTTCCCGATACGCCCGCTGCGCGCGCGGTGTCTGTTACCATGCCCGTCCGCCTCCCCTCCTGGAGCGTGAACTTCGGCCTGCCTCCCATCTTCGAGATGAATCTGCCGGAAGGGTTTCTGCGTGAACGCCTGCGCCTTGCTTTTGCGAAAGCCACTGGCACCTTTGACGAATTCGACCTGCTGTCGATCGTTGGCCGCTCGCAGGTCGGCCGCATTCGCTATACCAGCGACAAGGAGCAGCTTCACGAAGACGTGCCCTTTCAGTCGGTGGGTGAGATCCTGGAGCGCAGCCGCGGCGGCGACCTGTTCCGCTACCTGCTTGAGAAGTTTGCGTCCTTCTCCGGTATCAGCGGGGTGCAGCCCAAGATCCTCGTGCGCGACGAAAACGCCTTCGCCGAGATGGAGCATACCGGCCACCGCCTCTCCGCAAGCTACCGGGGCGCCACGCATATCGTGAAGCTTTGGGAGCCGAACGAATATCCGCAGCTTGCCGCCAACGAATATTTCTGCCTTTCCGCCGGGCGAAAGTGCGGACTCGACGTGCCCAACTATCGCCTGGCGGAAGACGGCATGGCCCTGGTCATCGACCGCTTCGATCTGCGTATGGACGGGACCTATCGCGGATTCGAGGATTTCTGCGCCCTCAACGCCCGCAGGACCGACGAGAAATATCGCGGCAGCTACGAGACCTCGGTCATGAAACGATTTGAGCAGTTCGCGAACTCGACGCATGTCAACGAGGACAAGGAGAAGCTCTTCACACTGATTGTGCTTAACTGCGTGCTGCGCAATGGCGACGCGCATCTGAAGAATTTCGGGATCGTCTACGACGACGTATTGGGCGAAGCCCGGCTCGCGCCGGTCTATGATCTCGTGACCACGTCCGTGTACCTTCCCAAAGACAGCCTGGCCCTCACCCTCAACGGCTCGACGCGGTGGCCGACGGCGAAGGAACTGAGGAAGCTCGGTGAGACACGGGCCGGCGGTACGCCCGCGAAGGTGAGACAGACTCTGGAGCGCATCGCAGAAGCGATTCAGGAGACCACAGGAGAAGTCCACTCCTATACCAAGGAGCACCCCGAGTTTGCCGAGATTGGACAACGGATGTTGCAGGAGTGGGAGAGCGGCGTGAACACTTCGCTGCGCGGCTGAGGCCCCCTGCCCTTCGCGGAAAACCCCTGTGGCCGCCGGCCGGCCCGTCCCGAACCGCTTTCCCCTATGGCGCCAAGTTAGCGTCTATGGGGGGCCGCCCGGGGCCGCCCCACAATCGGCGCCTCCCTGACAGCGCAGGCTGGCTAATTCCTGCTTTCCTCCGTGGAAACAGGCGCCCCCGCAACCACTCGCAGCCTCACCGGGACTGTCACCGCCGCCGCCCCTTGAGGCCCCGAGAATACCAGAGCCGTCTCATACCTTCCCGCTTTCAGATTCTCTGGGACGATCTCGACCCGCACCACATCGCCGGCGAAAGGTGAGCCTGCAAGCGGCGTCACGCCGGCTTGCTGCCGGACCCGAAGCCACGGCTCGCTGCCTTTGGTCAGAGTGTAGGCCAGCCCCGGCCACGTTGCCGAGACCAACAGAACCTTCGCTTCGGGAGCCGGACCGCCGAGCCGGTATTCCAGATCGATTTCCTCGGGGGTCACACGCAGAATCGGCCGGCCGGTGACCTGCAGAACGAAATCGACCTCCCCGGCGCTGCAACTGTTGCTCGCCCGCAACCGGAAAGAGAAGGCGCCGAACTCCTCGGGCACCCCGGTGATGGTCTCGCCGCGCAATTCCAGGCCACGCGGCAAAGCGCCGCCCACGGTGGCGAAGCTGACGCCGCCATCGATGCATCTCCCATCGACGAAGGTACCGAGGACCGCACGATAAGGGCTGCCGAACGCGGCCCAGGGAAGCTCTTGCGTACGGAAACCGACGGTCCCCGCGCCGGCGGGATACCCGCCGAGCACCCACATAAGGACCAACAGACGCCACGGCCGGAGATCAGGGAATGACCACATAGCGCACCCCCGATCCCGCCGGGGCTACCAGCGTGGGGAAATTGGCCATCATCCGGGAGGAGTTGGAACCCGGGCCCAACTGTGGCGAGACGATCTGGTCCATACGCGGGATCACGCCCACCCCAACCTTCTTGTGGTACAGCCCAAACAGCAGCGACGTCGACTCGTAATAGGGAGTCTGGGCGGCGATGGCCAGCCCGGCACGCGTCGGCTGGACGATCTGTACGCGGGTCCTCTGTTCGGTCCCCGGAACGACCATCTCCTCCGGGTATGCCACCGATACCGTGGGTTGAGCCGCGGATTGAGCCGCTGGCTGCGCCACCGATGGCCCCGCGGGTTGCGCCGCCGGCCGGGTGCCGGTCTCCCATCCCGTCCCCGCCCCTGCCATGGCCCGCACCACCCGCTCGTTCAGGCCCTCTTTCGCCAATTCCGCCAGGCCGGCGGCACTGGTATCGAAGTGCGACTTCTCCGAGAGGATCGTATTGACGATGAATTCTTCAGTGAACCCCGCCTTCGCCAGGACTGCGATGTCCTGGTTGGTGAGGATTTTCTGCGCCCCGGCGGTTTGGGCGCCGCCCACCTGGGTTAGGACGCACACGGATATCAGCACTACGAGAACAGGCTTCATAGCTCTTCCTGAATTCCTTATCGGATCACGTGGGGTATGCTTTAGCTTGGAGCGCCGGATAAACCGGCGTCGTGCCGCGTTTGAACGGATCGTCGCTCAGTATATCCCGGCTGCCAAGATTTTGAACCCTTATCCAATGGAGCGGTTTGACGCCATACATCCAAGATAAGAACCGTGTGCGCTAATGAGCGCCCGCACGGGTCCGTGCGGGGGGTATCGGGTAACCGGTATCCCTACCGCGATCCCTGGAATAAGCACCTTGTGCGGTTGGCAAGCTAAAGCATGCCCCACGATAGGTGTTTCCTCCGCTTCCAGAACGGCTGGTCCGCCCACCGCTGTTCCAGGGCGTAGAACTTTCCATACGCCTGCTCGTAGGCCTGGTAGCTCTGCCGCACGAATTGGCTATAGCGATCGAGGCCCGTTTGCAATCCGCTTTCCAGGCGCTCGGCGATGGCGTAAGCGGCGAAGATCCCGGAGCGCAGGGCCTTCACGATCCCCTGCGAGGACAGCGGATCGTAGGCCGATGCCGCGTCGCCCACCGCCAGCCAGGCATCCCCGCACGCCGGCTCCAGGCGCGCGGAGCCCGCGGCCCTCGCCATTTCCGCATGCGCCGCCGCGCCTGCCGGAACCAGGCGACGGACCCACTCGGTACGGGAGAGCATTTCCTGCCATGTGCCCTCGCGCTCCAATTGGAGCTGGCGCGCGATGTCGTGATCGGTCATCGCGACGATCGCCACGTGCTCGCCCCCCAACGCCGCGGCGTACCACCAGCCCTCCGGACGAGCTTCGATCACGGTGCGGGGCTCGCGCCCGTCTGGCACGCGGAAGTATCGGGCGAACCCTATCAAGCTGTCGAGCACCAGCATCCGCGCGCCGAGTTGGCGTGCGACCGAGGCGCTACGGCCAGTTGCATCGACCACGAAGCGTGCGTCGAGCGACTTGCCGTCGGAGAGCCCTAGTCTCCATCCTCCGTCCCGCTCTTCGATGGTCGTCAGCCCCGCGCCGGCAAATACCTCCACCCCGCGCACCCTCGCCTGAGCGGCTAAAAGCGCGTCGAAGGCCGAACGGTCGAGATGCCAGCCGTGACCGCGCGCGGAATAGATCGAGTGATTCTCGTCGAGCGCGGCGCTACCCCAGGAAACCGCAGTCGCGAACACGGGCCGGTAACGCTGCGCCTCGAAGGCGGTCCACACTCCCAGATGATCGAGCAGGCCGCGCGCCAGCCCCGGCAGAACCTCGCCCGGCCGAAGCGATTCGTACTGCGATTTCTCGAACAGTGCGACGGATAGCGACGGTGCATGCCGCCTCAGAGCAAGCGCCGTGGCGCATCCGGCCGGCCCTCCGCCCGCGATAGCGACGTCAACTGTACGGTATGCTTTAGCTTGCCCAGACATTATCGGACTTGTTAGTCAAACGGGGCAAGCTAAAGCATATCCTACAATCACTCGTCCTCTTTATTCCTTTCCACGCTGATATACTTCGCCAAGTCCGGCGAAGGCTTGTCCAGATCGTCCGGACTCACATAAGGATTCCGAATCAGGAAGCCCAATCTCGCCCATTCCGTGACCATCTTCAGGTCGCCAGCCAGCGTTTGAGGCACGCCGCGCGACCATCCCAGAAAGTCGTAGTTCGGCTTGCCGTCGGTCACTGAAGTGACTTCGAATGCCTGTAGCGGCCGGTGCGCCGGCCACCATAGGGTCTCCCAGGTCTGCTGTTCCAGCTTGAGCCAGGGGTCCTTCTCGCTCCTGGGGTCGATGGAATTCCACAGTTCGTACGTGATGTCGATAGTCTGGGTACTGCACTCGTTGAAGTCCGCCTGCCAGGGCAGTGCCGAGTATTTCGTGACGTCGCCGGGCTGCAAGCCTCGCTTCAAGTTGCTCTTCTGGCTCAACGCAACGTCGCTGTTGCCCAGGTATTCCTGCTCGGAAATACGCGCCTTGCTCTGATTGGCCGCGGTCTGGCCGAAATTGTAGAAGTCCGGGTCAGCCCGGAAGCGGTACGGGACCTTGTACGCCGAAGGATTTCGAATCAGCCAGCAGACCTCCGCTCCCGGATAGAATGCCCCGCCGAGCACATTCATCAACACGCCCTGGTCCAGGTCGCGCGCGGAATTGCCGAGCAGGTGTTGATACGGCAGGAACGGATCGACGTCCGTGTCCGGCACCCAGCGCTCGTCCACCTCGTTATAGAACTTACCTTCCGCCCACTGGCGCAGGATGTAGAGCTGGTAATCCGTGAGTCGCAGAAACTTCGAGGGCAGGTTGTTGTCGCCGGGATTGTCTCCGGCCAGCAGCGGCATCAGCGGCAGGCGGAACAGGCGACTCTCGGGCTTCCCGGCCGTCTTGAACGCGTTCTCCTCGCCCGGACGCCGCAGCAGCTTGTAGAGATACATGCGGAAGTCGCGGTACGGATCGTTGGTGGCCGCCTCGTAGGCCTTGCGGAACTCCACGTCCATCAAGTGAGCGTCGCGGAAGTCGGTCATCGCCTTGCTCTCGATGGCGGCCACGGCGTCGCGCACCACCTGATCGATCAACGTGCCGGGTTGCCCCGAATTCTCGCCGGCGCGCAGGTATGCGGCCAGCGCGCTGCTTGCCGGCACACCATGCGACCAGCGGGCGATTGCGTCGACGATGAATGGCTCCAGCGCCGCGTCCACCGTGGCCCGGAACTGGTCCTTGGCTTCGGTAAACGACGCACCGCCCTGATTGTACACGCGCTTCCACCCGTCCAGATACTCCCCGGGTGA
>PMTT01000221.1 GCA_003167275.1 Bryobacterales bacterium
GGGTGTCTGGCCAAACCGTGGGGGAGGATTCCATCGCCGGCGTTGGGCAAGTTAAAGCATGCCGGACCTAATACTCCAGCTTCGACAAGTACGCAAAGCTTTGCCTCAGGCTCTCCACGGGATCGCCCGGGGTCTGGTCCTGCTCCACGAAGTAGTGCGACACACCTGCTGCCTCGGCGGCCCTCAGGACCTTCGGCCAGTCGATCACCCCATGGCCCACCTCTTTGAACGCCGTCCGCGCGACCGACTCCTTGTACATCAACGGCGTATCCCGCTCCTTGTCCTTGAGGTGCAACAACGGGACGCGCCCCGAGAGCTTACCCAGCAACTCCGTCGGATCGTGGCCCGCCACGCTCACCCAGAACGCGTCCATTTCGAGCCCTACCAGTTTCGGGTCGGTCCGCTCCATCATCACCTGGAAGGGCGTGGTGCCTTCCATCGGCTCAAATTCGAAGGCATGGTTGTGGTAACAGAACTTCAGTCCCGCTGCTTTCGCCTTTTCGCCGGCATGGTTCAGCTTGTCCGCCACCGCCCGGATCACATCCAGCCCGCCACGCTCCGCCGGCGGCAGGTAAGGGAACACCGCAAACGTAAATCCGCGATGCCTCAGCGCTTCGAACGTTCGGGAGATGTCAGAGTCCTGGCCCTTGGTGACGAGCGTCGAGTCCAGGTGGATGCTGACCGGCTTCAGGCGCGTGGCCACGAGCGCCGGCCAGATCGCATCGAGCCCGGCGTAGGTGGCTTCCGCCTCCTGGTAGCCGATTTCATCGATCGCGCCGAGGATTTCCGCCGGCTTTTGCGGCAGCACGGTGCGCACCGTGTAAAGCTGTACCCCAATGGTGCGGAGCTGCTTCGCGCGGGCAGCGCCGCAAAGGGTGGCGGCCAGCGTACCGGCCTGCAGGAACTCACGTCTCGAAGTCATCTCCCTTATTATGCTCCTCGTGGGGTATGCTTTAGCTTGCCAATACTCTAACTAAACTAAAGACACGGCAAGCTAAAGCATACCCTACGACATTCACTTCTTCTCCGGCGCTGCACACTCGAAATTGGCGGCCTCATCGATACTCCCGGCGCCTTTCCACTTCGCGACCTGCGGATGGGGGCACAGGGGACGCGTCCGATCCGCCACGCGATTGCTGGAGTGCGACGCCACCATCTGGTCCGGCGCCGCGCCCTGTTCCACCCACCGGTCCAGCGCCCCCAGGGAGTCGAACGAATTCGGCCCGGGGCCACCGCCGCAATGGTTCATGCCCGGCGCCATGAACAGCCGCGCGAAGTCACGGGTGCGCTCCGGACCCATCACGGATTCCACTTTCTCGTAATACTGTACGATCCGGACCGGCGGCACCACCGGGTCGGACCAGCCGTTGTAGAGGATCAGCTTTCCGCCTCGCTTCCGAAAGCGTGAAAGGTCGGGATCGAGGGCATTGTGCAGCTTCGCCAGGTCGGCAACCTTCTCCGGATTCTTGTCGAAGTTGAAAGTTCGCCAATCGTACGCGGCGTTGCCGGTGCGGAAGGCCTCGTATCGAAGGAACTGCTCCTGGAATTCGAACTCCAGCGCCGCCACCGTGGAGTTCCGGATGTAATCGCCGGTGTAAGTGAGCGACCCGTCGGGCTGGGCCACCGGCGGCGTGTTGCCGAAGACGTAAGCAGCGTAGTTCGGCGTGTCCTCATGCCCCATCGGCATACCTGGAAAAATCTGGCGGCCCGAGGACGTGGACGGGCCCGCATAGAGTTTCCGCAGTGTGTCCACCTGCGCCGCGCTCAGGCAATCCTTCGCCTCGCCCGCGCGGCACAGCAGGCTCGCCGGATCGAATCTGCATTTCCGCGGATCGCCGATCAGGCCATCGGCCAGGCCATCGCGCGCATCGCACTCCGCGAGCACGGCTTTGGCGATCAGGGGCAGCTTGGATGCGGGTATGTAGCTCGCCGCCGAGGCCAACAAGGCCCGCTGGTTCCACGAGAACTCCAGCATCAGCCCCGTGAAGTCGACGGCAGGCGCACCCGCTACGATGCCGTCATAATCCTCGGGGAAACGTTGCGCCTCCATCATCGCCTGCCTTCCGCCCGTGGAGCAGCCCACGAAGTACGCTCTCTGCAGAGGTTTGTCGTAGAACGCGCGGGTGATGGCTTTGGCCGCAACCGTGGCGACGTGGATGCCGCGGTAAAAGAAATCGACTTTTCGGGTGAGGCTGTTGCCGGCCCAGGTGGCATCGAAGGCCGAGGGATTCTCATGACCGGCATCGGTGTAGGCGGACGCATACCCCTGCGCCAACACCGCCTTGTTCGAGCGGCCGGCAACGAAGCCGCCGCCTCCCGCGAAATACAGCTTGCCGTTCCATCCGGTAGTGGGCAGATCGAGCTCGAAGTGCACCTGGTTAGCCGGCTCGCCATGGAGGCCAGGCGTGGTCACGTAGCCTTTGGCCTGGCAGTACGCGGGAAGCCTCGCCTGCCCGGCCGCCGCCGGTACTTCAGCAGCGCTGGTGATGGTGACGCCTGGCAGCTTGAGAAGGCTGAGGTCTTGGCACGTCGCGGCAAGGGCGGTTGCCGCGGCTGCCAGAAAGAAGGGAAACAGAAAGTATCGGCGCATGTCGGACCGTTCTTCAGATTATGCGCCAAAGCTGGGCCGGAGGCTGAGGAGAAGTTGATTTTCGCCGCCAACTCCCGCGTGGTCTCTGGTAGAATGGCCCGATTACGCTGTACGACAGAATGGCCCGATAACAAAATACGACGAACCAAACGAGGAGAAGACGAATGAAATTCATCTCAGGTATAGTCTTAGGCGCCGTGTTGACCCTGGGCGCATGGACGCTGTCCGCCCAGAACGAAAAAGCCATGCATCCGCGGATCGCAGCGGCTATCGCACAACTCAAGGACGCGCGCGCCTATATGGAAGCGGCCCCGCACGATTTCGGGGGCCACAAAGCGGCAGCCATATCGGCCACCGATAACGCTATCAAGCAGTTGGGTTTCGCGCTGGCCTACCGCGCGAAGGAAGACCGCAAGTAGGTCGCAGCCGCGGATCAACGCCGGTCGAACGCGGATGGGCTTCCATCAGCGTGGACCGGCGTTCATCTGCGGTCAGCCGTTTTGGCCTGTGACGGCAGAACGGCTAGGGAGTGGGTGTGACCGGTCCCGAAACGGTTACCACATGGCCTAGAGTCACTAATGTCCGCCCGCTCGAAGTGTCGAGGATTTCGAGTGTCGGGATCAACTTACAGGCAACTCCCGTGGTTGGAGTCGGCGAGGGGGTCGTGACTGCCGTTGGCGGCGGCGGAAACGCGGGCATCGAAATCGTCGCGCGAATCTCCACTCGGTCGCCGGCTACGAGTTTCAGGTCGGTGTCGCTCCTCAGGTCGAACGGCATGCTCTTACCGGGCGGGACAGTGACTACCGTCGATTTCAGAACCGTCCCATTGGCATTCAGGAATGCCACTGAGGCTGAGCAAATGATGCCGAGCGCGGGGGGTAGGACTCCCGGGTTCAACAGGTTCAATTGGGCGGTTTGGGCGTCCGCCACCCCCACCATACCGGTTGTCTGAACGTTGGTATAGACAGGAACAGTCTGGGCGGACAGAGCCAGTGCGCTCAGCGCCAGGACACACGTCAAGCGAGCATAGTTGGACATACGTTTATTTCCTCCAAGGACTTACTTGTTCAGGAGCGGGGACGCGCTAAGTGGCGTCTCCGCCAGTCTGTGTGCTGAACCCTGAGCGGTCTCGCGGAGTTCCGAAATTAATCGAGTTGGAACAGTTGCGCGTGTACGAAATCGAACATTCCCGTAGGGCCGCTTTAGCCCGTCCGCAAGACTGGCAGCCCAAAACGCATACACAGCCGGCCCCACTTCTCTCCCCCTATGAGCACCACTTTCTGCACTATAATGTTTTCACAATGAGGGTGCTTACAGGGTGCGCGGCTGCTGTCGCGCTGTTGGTTCCCATGCTGCTGGCCCAGACTACCGAGCCGCCGCCCAAGGAACCTACCGAAAAGGAAAAAGAAGAGATCGATTCCGGCATTCCCATCACCAGCGAACTGGTGAAGAAATCCTGCTCGCCTTGTCATAAGGCCGATGAGAAGGGCCGGCTCTCGCGCATCTCATGGCGGCGGACCACGCCCGAAGGATGGGAGTTCACCATCAAGCGGATGGTCGGCTTGAACGGCCTCTCCATCCG
>PMTT01000703.1 GCA_003167275.1 Bryobacterales bacterium
TTAATTACATCAGACAGCTAGATTGTACGCTTCCACTCGTGTCTGTTGGGCGAAACTGTTCGGTCCAACTCGCTGCGCAGGCTGGTGCCCTGTGCTGGCCCAGCCTCGCCGGCGTATATGCAACAGTCGCCGTGCCGTCATAGGGCAGAAGCACGAAGGTCCGCGACAATATTGGGCGATTATCGACAACCGCGGAGCCTGGAGCTATCGGCAGCGTTCGGCCCTTCACGAGCGAACTAAGAATTGCCCAAGTCGGGAAGCCCGAAAGTTGGATAAGCCCAGATGGAGTTCTATAGAGCAATGGTTTCGGCACTTCTGCGAGACTCCGCTGACCGCGTGTTGCCAATCTGAATAGCTCGGCCCTTCGGCACTCGCGAGAAATGNNCACGCCTCCGGCGTGGATGATATCGCCGGTGGTGTCTCTACCGCACGGGAAAACGCACTTTTGCGTGGATCGGTCTAAGTGAGCAGAAATGGATCATTCCTGGTGAGCGCCGAAGCTCGGCCTCTACTGGACGACCACCAGGACGGGAGGCGGGAACATCTTTCGTCGTTCGGTTGCCCCTTCCGCTTATCGTCGGCCGCGTGCTGGCGCTCGGCGATCTCGTCGAGGGCACGCCAATTCGCATCCATCCGCACGCGGGAATGACAAAAGGCTATGCAACTGCGGCTACAAACGCGCGAGCGATTTCATCGGCAGTGCGGCGATTGATGGTTTCATTGATTTGAAGATTCACTTCGTTAGCGCCCTTAGGCGCGCCGATGCGAATTCCTGAGTCCGCTAATCGATCCCGCAGTTGGTCGAGTGCACCGCCGGAGGCCAGCCGCAGTTTGGCGATATTGCTTCCAGATGGCACCCGATCGATGTGAAACTTGCCGCTTCTTTGCAGTAGTTGAAACAGCTTTTCGCCGTTGTGGACAGCAGCCTGGTAACGCTCGTCGAATCCATCGAGATAGTGGAGCGCGACCGCGGCGCTCTCCCATCCCTGATAAATTGCTGATCCAAACTGGTGCCGCAGGGTCTCGACCTTGCTGATGAGCAAAGAGGGGCCACAAAGGACTGCGCCGAAGGGGGCATTGAAGTACTTGTACATCGAGATATAGACCGTATCGAACAAGGCGGCGTATTGAGCAGGCGAAATGCCGCTATAGGCCGAGGCTAGAAACATCCGTGCGCCATCAAGATGCGTCCCGATCTGTTTGGCGCGGGCGTAAGCGCAGACCTTTTTCATCTCTTCGAAATCATACACTTGGCCGTTGGTACGGCGGACCGGCGATTCAATGTTTATCGCTCCCACGGGAGCGGGATACGGCGGGCCGGCCGCCTCATCAATGGCTTTGGCCACTTCGTCGGCAGTAAGCGTAGTGCGACCCTGACCGAGCGGAACAAGATTAAGGCCGCTCAGCAGCTGCGCGCAATCGCCTTCGTCGCGATAGAGATGGCTTTCCGCCTGTACCAACGCCTTACGGGTTTCCCCAGCCAGTACCCGTACTGCAAGATGGTTGGCCAGCGTTCCGGTGGGGAGAAATACGGCACGCTCCTTTCCGAGCAGAGTAGCCATGGCATGCTCCAGTTCTTCCACTGGTCCATTCTTCAGATATGTGTCGCGGCGAAACGATTCCTTGGCGGCAATAGTGGTGAGCAGGTTGGCATATTGCAGGGGCGAAAGGCTTAGCCCGTCGCCAGTAAAAGCGACCGGCGCCTGCGAAGGCGCTGCGGCAGTCTGCGAAGGCTCGATGGCGCTGGCGGCAAGCGGGGCCGCTGCGAGTGTCAGAAAGGACCGCCGTTGAATGGAATGCATGAATAACGACCTCCGGGTCGGAAACAAGCCAACCCGCTCGGTGCTCAAACACGAAACCGAAATCTCCATGTTGGGAGCCCCGATTTGATCCAGTATATCCACAACGGATTCGGCTGGTGTCGAAGGGTTGGTGTGCGTGCGCTTGACCCCACTTCCCAATGGGACGCGAACGAACCATCCACGGTGAGACAGCGCCGAAGCGAATCGAATTCGAACAGTCTTCCAGAGGGGTTCCCTCTCTTCCCTTTTGGGTGGAGTCTGCAAAGACCATCGGCGCAACCCCCGGGTGCTGGCGGCGTCGAGATCCAACAGTTTTATCCATCCGGTTGCACAGACTCCACCCAGAGTCGGAGACGGTACTGAGA
The DNA here is from genome assembly GCA_003167275.1 of Bryobacterales bacterium. Taxonomy (GTDB): domain Bacteria; phylum Acidobacteriota; class Terriglobia; order Bryobacterales; family Bryobacteraceae; genus JAIQFL01. The sequence goes on from PMTT01000703.1 coordinate 2,168, forward strand.
TAACTTATGTGGACCATACTTCATGTGATGGAATGGAATGGAAACTATGAAAGCAATCGGGTATGTCAGAGTCAGTACGGATAAACAAGCCGACCGGGGTGTCTCATTGGAAGCGCAGGTCGAGAAGATCAAGGCCATGGCTGTCGTCCATTATGTCGAGCTGTTGGATGTGATCGTCGACGCCGGTGAGAGCGCCAAGGATCTCGACCGGCCCGGCATGATTCGTATTCTCGAACTCGTTGGCTCCCGCGCCGTCCAGATGGTGATCGTGGCCAAGCTGGACCGGCTCACGCGGTCCGTGCGTGACCTGGCAATTCTCCTGGAACGCTTCGATAAACGCGGTGTGTTTTTGGTGAGTGTGGCAGAATCGCTCGATACGGGGTCCGCCGCAGGCCGCCTGGTGCTCAATATCATGACCGCAGTGAGCCAATGGGAACGGGAAGCCATCGGCGAGCGGACGCGGGACGCCATGCGGCACAAGAAGTCGAAGTTGGAATACATCGGCAATGCGCCATACGGCTTCCGGCTGGCGGCGGATGGTAAGCATGTGGAACCAGAGCCGGGCGAGCAGGCGATCTTGGAGCGGATTCAGCGGCTAAGGAAAGGCGGCCAGTCTCTGCGGCAAATCGCCCAAGAACTCAACCGCAATGGCATCCTGACGCGTCAAGGCTCCCCGTGGCGTCACGAATACGTTGTCCGGCTCTTGAAGGTGGCGTAGGGGTGGAGCCAACCGGACCATCCAAGGCCAGAAGGCGAGAGGAACACACTGGCGACTGCCGTCCAGCGCCTGGAACAACGGATGCGTGGGCGGAGCAAACGGCCCGAAATGGCTACTAACCGAGCCGTTTTAGAAAATCGCTCGGGCGTGCTGCATGACTGATGAATACCTGCTCCCTCGCGCACAGGGGAATCTACTACACCGTCACGCAATCCACCTCCAACCGAGCCACGCTTCATTTCCTGCCAAATTTATCGTACCTCCCGGTAAGTCTGGCGGAGATTCCCCGCAGTCCTTGTGGAACAATGGCGACTCTATCCCGACGGAACCATGCTCCTGTTGGGGGTCGTCGATCAGGAGGGCAAGCGACCGTCGTTGAGACCAAACTGGGAAACTGCACCTTACCGCTCCGCAGCCTTGGCCTGATCGGCGCCACGCTAGAACAGGCCACCGATCGCGGCCCCGCGCCTTCCACGACAGTCGAGACCCCCCGGCATAAGGAAGCCCGTGGCCCGGCGGGACAGACGATTTACTTCTGGTTGCCGAGGATCCGTTGAGAACCGACCAGAGCCCGGCTCAAACCGGGCTCTCATTGAATAGCTCTGACCAAAAGTGTAGAATCTGATACATCCAGAAGGGCCGACGGTGTCTCGCAAACTTGGCCAAGCTTGGAGAATGCACCAGGAACCATGATACCGACCGAGCGGCGGCAACGCATAACCGAGGTCTTCCAGTTGGCCGTAAAACTGCGTCCCGAAGTAAGGGATAACTTCCTGGAGCGCGAATGCGCCGGCGACGATGCACTCCTGCTTGATGTGAAATCCTTATTGTCCGAGGATCACTCAATCGGAGAGAGTTCGGCAGGCATCACGCCTTCACCGGTCGCCGCCAATCCACCAGCCATACCCCAGCGCATCGGAAAGTACGAGATTTCGGAGGAAATCGGCAGCGGCGGATTTGGACATGTTTATCGCGCCGTCGATCCGACGTTTGACAGGGTGGTCGCAATCAAGGTCCTGAATGCCCCCGACAACGTCGACATCGTGCGGCGCTTTCGGGCGGAGGCCAAGACCGTAGCCAACCTTCACCACAAGAACATCGTCACGGTTCACGATTTCGGAGAAGAAGCCGGCGTTCCTTACCTAGTCATGGAGTACCTCGACGGCACCACGCTGCAGGTTCTGATTCACCGGAACTCGCTTTCCCTTCTGGAGAAGGTGGAAGTCATGTCAGAGGTGGCGGCTGGTCTGCATTACGCTCACGAGCGCGGGGTGACACACCGCGACATAAAGCCGGCCAATATTATGCGGCTCACCGATGGTTCCGTGAAGATCATGGATTTCGGCATCGCGCGAATGGCCGCACAGACTGGAAGCCGGCTGACGGAAACGGGGAGTGTAATCGGGAGCCTCATGTACATGGCTCCGGAGCAGTTCGGCGGGATTTCTGACCCTGTAACTGACGTCTTCGGTTACGGCGTTACATTTCACGAGTTGCTCACCGGGCAGAATCCTTTTTCGTCATCGGATCCGGCCATCATCATTTATAAGATCACGAACAGCGATGCCCCTGCGGTTCGCTCCCTGGTCCCGGAGTGCCCCGAAGCCCTCGACCGCCTTGTGCGTCGTGCTCTGGCGAAATCTCGTGAATCGCGATACGCCAGTTTGTCGGATGTGGTTGCCGATACTCGTGCCGTCCGGGCGGACCTGCGCCGCGATTACGCCGAGAAGTTGTGTGCCGAAGCGGGGCAGCTCTATTGGGCCGGCCAATTGGACGCCGCAAAATCGCAGGCAAGGAAGGCTCTGGATCTTGACCCGGTGCACGCTGGCGCCCGAACGCTAAGATCGGAGATCGAGGAGTCCCTACGCCAACGGGAGGTTGCCGCGCGCGCTCGGGCGCTGGTCGACAGCGCCGAACTGGAACTGCGGGAACGGCGTTTTGAGGATGCTGCGGTCATTTTGGTTGCGGTTCGGCAGCTTGAGTCCAGCGATCCCCAACTGAAGGCCTGGCTCGATATCGCAGCCGCTCAGATCGAGCAGGCCCGCCGGTGCGCGACGCTCCTTGATGTAGCCAGAGAGGATCTGAAGAACCAGAATCTGACGGGAGCCTTTCGCGCGGTTTCCGAGGGGCTGTTGTTGGACCCTGTAAACAACGCAGGAGGTATCCTTCTCCAGGAAATCCGCAGCCACATAACTGCGCGCGATAAACGCCGGCAGCTTCAAGAGGAGTTGTCACGTGCTGAGGGACTGCTGCTGGTAGGGGATACGGATCAAGCGCTGGCCCTTCTCATGGAGATCGGGACACGGTATCCGGAATCTTCGGATGTATCCACCCTGCTCGCCCGTGCCGGGGTGCAGATGGCCCAAGAAGAGCGGGCCCGGCGCCTCGCAGATGAGACGGCGGAAGCAAGATTTCTCCTGGGCGACGGCCAAATCCAACAGGCATTGGCGAAGATTGATTCACTGCTGACTGAATTCGACGGCAACCCGGACCTCCAAACTCTGCTGAGTCTCGCAACCGACGCTTTAGCTGTCGAGCGCCGTCGAACCCAAATCGCAAATTTGAAATTGGAGGCTGCGGGATTCATCGAGCAGGGTGCCTTTGACGCAGCCATCGGCGCGCTCGAAGCCAGGGCTGCAGCAATAGGCGATGAGAGTGATCTAGCTGGCATGATGCAGGTGGCCCTTGCGGGGAAGGCTTCCCAGGAGCGGGAACGAGCGGTTGCCGCTGCCAGGAGTGAGGCAGACAGACTTCTTCAGAAGAGTGATGGAAACGCCGCATTGGTGGTTCTGGGCCAGGCCGCGGAACGGAACGGGGACGACCTGGAACTGCAAAAGCTTCGGGACCTCGCCCTATCACAGGTTCGCGACTGCGAACGTTCCGTGCGACTCAAGGCCATCGCAGAGGAAATACGAAGACTCGCCGCTGCAATGCAGTGGGAGGAAGCGGTACAGAAGGTTGACGAAGCTCTCTCGGAGTTCCCTGACGATCCAGCATTGACCGCAGAGCACGAATCGCTACTAGCTTCTCGAGAGACTGCGCGGCACGAGCAGGCCATCGGCAAGTTGCTGGCCCAGATACAAGTGCTGAGGAATGGCGGCCGCCTTGCCGAAGCGGCCGAGTTACTCTTGGCGGGCATGCGGGATCTGGGACAGGACGCCAGATTGATTGAGGCGCGGCTGCAACTGGCAGAATGCCTCGCTCAACAGCAGAGTACGGAAGATATCAACAAGGTTTACGAGGAAGCACGCGCCTTGCGGAGTCAAGGCCGGATTGATCAAGCGATCGCTGTTCTGGAGGCCGGAGAAGTGCTGTATCAGAGCGTTCCAGCCCTCGTGGATTTGCTGGTCGTATTAAGGAGCGATCGACAAAAGCATCTAAACCAACAGGAAACGGAACAGTTGCCGGCCCAAGCGTCGGAGGTGGAAGCTGCAGACTCCATTGGCACTTTGGAGGAATCGGTGAAATCATGTCCGGAGTGCCGTGATCCCGTGGAGGCCGGCGTCGATCCGGGGGCCGCGGCTACCGCTGCGAAGGAAGAGCCGCCAGGTGCGCCACCAGCCATTCCGAACGAGCCTGTGCGGACCCGCCGAGCGCCTTGGATTGGTGGCGGCCTTTTGGTTGTCTGCGGTCTGCTCTATGGCGCCGCTCGTCTGAATCTAATACCCCACCCTGGAAGGTTCCGGGACACCCCACCAACCAACATCTTAAGGATCGAACAGCCCGCCGGACCCGAAACGGCCACCCTTGGCAAATCCTTCTCGAAAGCCCTTCGATCGTTCGGCAGCGCCCTCCCCGTTTCCTGGAGCGCCGTCCGGGGGCCGCTTCCTCCGGGCCTTGTTCTGAACTCGCAAACCGGCATCATCGCGGGCACGCCTACCACCGCCGGAGAGTTTTCGTTTCTGTCCAAAGCCTCAGACAACGCAGGGCATCACGCTGAACAGAGATTCACTATCCTAGTGGTCGACCCTCGCGACGCCCAACCATTGCGTTTCGAAAGCCGGCACATCGAGGAGATCGTCCCCGGATGCGGAGATACGAAGGACGGCTGCGCCCACGCAAATTTCACATATGTCGAAGCAGTTTCCGGTCCCAAGATTGTCCGCGAACGGATCAATGAGGCAATTCGCGGATATCTGATGTCACTTCCTCGGAACGGTCTCAAGCTTACCCTCGAGGAGTATGCCAAGGAATGGGTGCGCGGATACGAACAGTCCCAACGTGAGAAGCCAAAACCTGGGGAGGGCTTGTTCAGTGGTTGGACTCTGTCTGAATCGGTCGAACTGCTGAGCATGACCCCTTCTATCGTCACGCTGGAGCGCTTTCGCCACTACCAGGTCGTCGGGTCTCATCTTAGGGACGACACGTCGGCGATGACGTTTGACGCTCTCACCGGTGAATCTGTCAGGCTATCCTCAGTCCTAAAAGAGGGCGCTCTGCCTCGATTAAACGCCATCGGTGAGGCGCATTTCCTCGGGGCTCATGGAATGGCATTGGCAGCCAAGCTGAAGGAAGCCGGGACCCTCTGGTTCCAGTTGACGAACTTCGGCTTGGGCCAGGAGGAGTTGTTCTTCTACTTCGACGCTTACACTGTCCCGCCGTGGGAGGGCTCGACGAAGATTGGAATCCCGTTGGCCGAAGTACGTGACCTCCTGCAGCCGGAGGTTTTATCTGGAGGATTAGAGCGGCTCCCCAAGGAGCCCGAAGAGGTAGATATTAAGCCGCCCTCGGCATCCATCGTGTCTGTGCCTCGAACTCCTTCTTCTCCTCCAAGGGCTGGGGACGTAAAAGTGAACCCCGCCGATGGCCTCCGGTACGTTTGGATTCCACCAGGGAAATTTCAAATGGGCTGCTCTCGGTGTTTCGGCGGATTGCCCGAGCATCCAGTTACGATTACCAAGGGCTTTTGGATCGGACAAACGGAAGTTACCCAGGAAGCCTACAAACGAGTAGTCGGAACCGAGCCGAGCCTCGTGATCGCAGCGAAGCTCCCTGTTCACAACGTCGGTTGGGACGCCGCACAAGGCTACTGTCGGGCAGCAGGCATGCGACTCCCGTCCGAGGCGGAATGGGAGTACTCGGCGAGGGCCGGCGCCGCCGTCTCGAATCCCGGCGATCTGAACTGGATAAGGGCTCGTGATAGGGTTGCCTGGTACAGCTCAAACAGCGGGCGCAAACCGCACCCTGTAGGGAAGAAGGAGCCAAACGCTTGGGGCCTGTACGATATGACAGGCAATGTCGCGGAGTGGGTTTCGGATTGGTACGACGATCAGTACCAGCCGGGCAGTATGACCGACCCCGAAGGCCCGTTAGGCGGGACTCTTCGAGTGTTACGCGGCGGAGGATGGGACGCGGTTCCGCCAGACATTTCGGGGGGACAACGGGAGGCAGGCTCTCCGGCATACCGTGGAAGCGAAGTCGGCATGCGATGTGCCGGAAATGCCGAATCATTAGCGAACGAACCCTGGCCTGCGACCGAGGGCGCACGCCACCAATCGCCGACGGAGGTAGAGAAACGCGCCTCCTCTCCGTCTTCCACTTCGGCCCACTCGGTAAACATCACCAAGGTCAACGAGTGGGACGGGCTTACCTACGTCTGGATTCCACCCGGGATTTTTCAGATGGGGTGCTCTTCTGGAGACGGCGAGTGCGTGGGCACTGATCGATCGGTTGAAGTCACGATTACGAATGGATTCTGGTTAGGACAAACAGAGGTTACGCAGCAAGCCTACGAGCGCGTAGTGGGCACGAACCCAAGCTACTACAAAGGTGTGAACCTGCCGGTGGATACCATCAGTTGGCTTGACGCCCAGAGTTACTGCCAGGAAATCGGAATGCGACTGCCCACCGAGGCCGAGTGGGAGTACGCAGTGAGGGGCGGCAATTCCGGAAGCCGCTACGGCGTTCTCGACCAGATCGCCTGGTATCAGGGCAATAGCGGTGAAGGACCCCATGAGGTCGGGCAGAAGCAGCCAAACGCATGGGGGCTGTACGACATGCTCGGGAATGTCTGGGAGTGGGTGGCGGATTGGTTCGGGGATAAGAGCCTAGCCAAGACTCGGACTAACCCCAAGGGTCCGGCAACCGGCACCTTCCGAACCTTGCGTGGTGGAGCCTGGGATTTCGATGCTAGCCGGGCGCGGGCGTCCTATCGGGTTGGAGATCGACCTGAGAGCCGCTATCGCAACTTTGGCGTTCGGTGTGCCGGGAACTGAGAGCAAGTTAACCGAAGAGGCAACCTTGCCGAATGGTGCAGGCGAGTCTGAAGTGGCCGCCCTGACGATCCGGCACATCCAGCAACGGGACAATCGCTAGCTACTTTCCGGCGCAAA
>PMTT01000409.1 GCA_003167275.1 Bryobacterales bacterium
CGCCCGGCACCAGCGCCACGTAGTAATCCGGCGTGCCGCCGCCCGGATGCGCGATTTCGTACCCGGCGCGATACAACCGTAACGCGCGTTTGGCCGATTCGTTTTCGAGCCAGGGCGTGTACTTCGCAGTGTCGGCGGCCGGGCGGTAGATCGGCATGACGTCAGGCACTTCGGCGCCGCTGGTATCGACCTTGCCAACCGGTTCCAGGAAGATCACCTTCGCGAGATCTTGCCCCCACGCTCCCGGAGACAACGGGGCCAGGGCAAGCGCCAATGTCAGGCGATGAATTGGGGATATGGACATCTGGATTTATCCTACTCCAAAAGCGGGCAACCCAGATCGGGTCAAGTAGTTTTGAACGGAGCTACAATGGCCGCTGTGACGAGGTATCCCTTGGCTGAAGCTCGGAGTCTCCCGAGCAAGACTCCTGTGGGAAGAACGATTCTTGCCCGCAGCATCGTAGCTGGCCTTGTGTTCTTGATCGCATACGTCTGTTACCTAAAGTACGCGAGGACGCCTGTGTCGCACGTCGATGTGTACGACGCCTTCGAAACGCGCGAGCTCAGCGCGATCTGGGGTACGAGCAGATTTGTTCGCGGCGCGGTTACGATGCAATCGGAGTTTGTTCGCGCCGGCCGCGGCGCGGCGAAAGTGGTGGTTCACAGCCGCGACAAGTTTGAAGCTGGAATCAACGGCGATAAGGACAGCGAGCGGGCAGAGTTGGAGGAAGCGGAGACGTTGCTCTCGAAGGAGAACAGAACGTATGAGTATTCCTTCAGCATGTTGATCCCAGCGGATTTTCCTATCGTGCCGACCCGGCTGGTGATCGCCCAGTGGAAGCAGGACTGCGACGGCCACGTCAATTGCTCGGATGACAGCCCGGTCGTTGCCGTCCGCTACGTTTCTGGCGTGTTACAGATCACGCACCAGACTGGTCGCCATCGGACGGTGCTCTTTGAAACGGATGAGAACCTGCGCGGCAAGTGGAACGACTTCCGATTTCAGATCCGCTTCTCACCAACCGAAAGCGGCCGGCTTCAAGGATGGCTGAACGGTAAACTGGTGGTCGACTATAGTGGCGTGAACGCCTATCCGGAAAATGCTACCACGGGGTATGCGAATCCCAGCCTGTTCTATTTCAAGATGGGTTTGTACCGCGATGTAATGGCGGAGCCTATGACCATTTACATCGACGAGTATCGGAAGAGGCAGTTGCCCGATGGGATCTGAGGGACGGCGCGGGCAGGCGGTGACAGCCTGCCCCACCAGGGAACCAACCTACTCAATCACTTTGAGCTTTCGCAGCGATTCATCGATCTCCGGCCGCGTCAGCACGCCCTTCCCGATCTCCAGCAGGCGCTTGTGTTCGCTCTCGATCTTCTCCATCGCCAGCCGCGCTACTTCGGCGGCATCGTCGAGCGGCACTACCGTCACCCCGTCCCGGTCGGCAATGATGACGTCGCCCGGCCGCACCGCCACGCCGCCGCAGGCGATGATGGCGCCCACCTCACCGGCGCCATCCTTATTGCATCCGTTGGGACAGAGGCCGCGCGCATAAACCGGCAGGCCGAGCGCCTCCAGCGCGTCCGCGTCGCGCACCATGCCATCCATAATCACGCCGCGGACGCCCATCTTCACCGCGCTGGTGGCCAGCAGTTCGCCGAAGCCGGCGTTCACCAGGTTGCCCTGCGTGTTCATCACGACGATGTCGCCGGGTACCGCCAAGGAGATCGCCTTGTGCAGCATGAGGTTGTCGCCGGAATGGCACCATACGGTGAGCGCGGAACCCACGATCCTGGGCGACCGCCAGATGGGCCGAATCCCCGCATCCATGGCGCCGAGCCGCGACATGCAATCGGCCACCTGCGCGCTGGCGGCCGGTCCGAACGCGTCGAGCAGCGCCTGATCGGGCCGTGGCCAAAGTGCGCGAACACGAAATCCAACTTTACCGGGCATCGAGTATCTCCTGGGCAGCGGCCGAAACTCCGGCGCCGGGTGTCACGGGAAAATCGAGCTTGTGCAACGTATCCTCCAGGTGCAGCAGGTCGGTGAAGATATCGCCCGCGTCGAGATGTCCCATGGTCCCGATGCGAATCACCTTCCCCTCCAGTTTGTTGCGCGAGCCGGCGATCACGGTGCCATGCCGCTGGTACAGATCGCGGACGATGTCGCCGCCCTTCAGGCGCTCCGGGACGTGGAGGCAGACCACGGTGCTCGAAATCATCTCAGCCTGCGGGAACGAGTGGAGCCCGATGGCCTCGCAACCGGCGCGCAGCGCCGAGGACAAGCGGCGATGGCGTTCGAGCACGTGCGCCAGCCCTTCTTCGTGGATCATTTCCAGGGCTTCGCGCAGTCCGGCCATCAGCGCCACGGGCGTGGTGAAAGGGGTGCCCGAATCTTCCACTGACTCCAGGGCCTTGCGAAAGTCCCAATAGTATCGCGGCAGGCGGTCGTCGCGGTTCACCACTTCGGAGGCTTTCGGGCTCAGGCTCACCATGCCCAGACCGGGCGGGCACATCAGCGCCTTCTGCGAGGAGGAGGCCACGATATCGACGCCCCACTCGTCCTGCCGCATTTCGACACCGCCCAGTCCACTGACGGAATCGGCCACCAGGAGCGTAGGCCGGTCGCGGAGCAACGCGCCGATTGCAGCCATGTCTGCCACCACACCAGTGGAGCTCTCGTTGTGGACGATGACGACGGCGCGGTAGTCGGCGGCGCGGACGCGCCTCTCGATTTGGGCGGGGTCGACCGCGTGTCCCCAGGGAAAATCGAGCCAGTCCACGGCAGCGCCCAGGGCGCGGGCGATGGCGGCGAAGCGTTCGCCGAACTGGCCGTGGCAGGCCACCAGCACGCGCTCGCCGGGAGCCAGGATGTTGACCAGGCTGGCCTCCATCATGCCCGTCCCGGAGCTGGCGAAGAACAGCACTCGATTGCGGGTGCCGAGGATGGGCTGCAGAAGCTCTTCCGCGCGGTTGAAGATGGAGCGGAACTCAGGCCCCCGGTGGCTGAGGACGGGTTGGGCAATGGCCTGACGGACGCGTTCGGGGACTGCCGTAGGCCCCGGCAGTCGCAGGCGGTAATGGGAATTGGTCACGAAGAAACATTATAGTGGGGCATCGTGGGGCAGGTCACCGACGTCACCGACCTGCCTTGACTATTCTTTCGTGGGCAGGTCGGTGACCTGCCCTACGTTGAAGCGGCCCCAGCGGCGGAAATAGGGGACCGGTCCGCCCGCTTCGATGATCTCCAACATGATCTTGGGGAGCGCTTCCGCCAGGATCGTCTCATTGGTGGTGACGTTGTGTACTTCGTGCCCCACAATCGCGATCTTGTCGCCTTCGCGGATGCGGCTGGTGTCGCAGATCACGGGCAACAGGCCGTTGTTCACGGCGTTCCGATAGTAAGTGCGGGAAAAACTGCGCGCCACGACCGCGCCAATCCTGGCTCCACGTACCGCGGTCACCGCCACTTCCATCGCCGATCCGCAGCCGAAGTTCTTGCCTGCCACAATGAGATCGCCCGGTTCCACAGAGGCGGCGAAGCGGGGATCGATCTCTTCGAAGAGGTAGTGCCGCAGCACCAGGGGATCGAGGCTCTCGCGCTTGCGCCGCGAGGTGATGATGTAATCGGTATTGATGTCGTCGCCGAAGACGCGCGCGCGGCCAGTCATGGTTGGACCTCCGCATGGGGGAGGCTGTCAACCTGCGGGTTGTGAATCCGCGCGGCAGAGCCGCAACCAGGACCGGGGTCGACACCCACTGCGGGCAGGCCGACCAGGGGGTCGGCTGCGGGCCAGGGGGCCCGCCCCACTAAAATCGTCGCAGCCTGTGAAGAGTTGAGATGGGTGTAATACTGAGATTCGGTTCTCACGACTCCATCTCCCTGGGGTCGGAAATCGCGCCTCGCACCGCGGCGGCGGCGCAACTGGCCGGCGATGCCAGGTAAATCGCGGCATTGCTGTTTCCCATGCGGCCTTTGAAATTACGGTTGGCCGTGGAGATTACGTTGACTCCATCGCCGGGGATGGCGCCGCACGTTCCGCAACAGGAGCCGCACCCGGGAGTGAGCACCACCGCGCCCATCGCGATGAAATCGGCCAGCGTGCCATCGCGCGTCAAGGTCTCAAGGACCGTTCGCGAGGCCGGCGTGATCACCAAGTGGACGCCGCGCGCCACGCCTCCGCCCGATCGCAACACGTCGCGAGCCTGGTGGAAATCGCGCACGCGTCCGCCGGTGCAGGTGCCCAGGTACACCATATGGACCGGAGTGCCGACGGCCTCGCCGATCGATACCACGCGATCCACCTGGTGGGGAAGCGCCACCTGGGGTGCCAGCCTATCGAGAGCGATGACGACTTCGCGCGAGTAACGGGCGTCCGTGTCGGCTTCCACCGAGGAGTCACACGCCGGGAGTCCCGCGTTGCTGAAAATGCCGTTCTTGGCGCCCATTTCCACGCTGAGATTGCTGAGCACCAGCCGGTCGTCGAGATGCAGAGTGGGGAGCGCCGGGCCGCCGAACTCCAGCGCCTGGTAAGTGGCGCCATCCGCGCCCAGTTCCTTCGCGAGGGCAAGGGCCACGTCCTTGGCGTAGACGCCGTCCGGCAACTGGCCGGTCAATGTGACCCGGATCGATTCGGGAACGCGCAGCCAGATTTCTCCGCACATCAGGATGGCCGCCAGGTCGGACGATCCGATGCCGGTACCGAAACAATTGAGCGCCCCGTAGGTGACGGCGTGGCTATCGGCGCCCACCACCAGGCCTCCCGGCGCGGCGCGTCCGGATTCCACAATCAACTGATGGCCGATGCCTTCCCCAACGTCCCACAGCGCGATGCCGTGAAGCGCCGCGAAGTCACGCATGCGTTGGTGAAGCTGAGCGGTAGTGCGGTTGGGAGCAGGCGCGTAATGATCGAGCGCGAAGACGATGCGTCGCGGGTCGAAGACGCGCCGCCCGCCCATCGCTTCGAAGTAATCCAGCGCCATGGGGGTGGAGCCGTCCGTTCCGAGCGCGCAATCCACCGGACACACCACCAGGTCACCCGCGCTGACATCCTGCGCCGATTTTGCACTGAGGATTTTCTCGGTGATGGTCTTACCCGGCATCCGTCACAAGAATAGCAACGGAAAGGGAGCGCCGGCGGTGGTAAAGCGCCGGCGCCCGGTCAGGAGCATGCCGTTTGGACGCGCATTCCGGCATGAATGGTAGATTCTTCCAGGAGTTCGCCGAGTTGCTGCAACTTCGATTCCAATCGCCGGCGTTCCGCCTTGCTCAAATCGTTAACCCACGGCAACAAGGAGCGAGCTTCATCGTAGGCTTTTGCGGCGCGGCTCTGAAACGCCTCGGCGGATGCCCAACCGGCTTCGGGGTCGGCAACTAAGCGTGCGTAGTTCAGCCCAACGTCTAATCGGCTGGTAATGAATCGAACGAGTTGACGATCCGTTTTGGAGCGTAACTCATCGAGTTTGGTTAATTCCGGCCTGCTATCCATGATCGTCAGCCTGCTACTGCTTTTTAGACGTTCCAGCAGGCGATTCCGCTTACGAAAAACCGAATATTTCGACCGGAAGGCTTGTCCAGCGGACAGGCAACTCGCCTGTCCTGTGCCGTCGAAGCGGTCACTGTACGTCTATGCTCTCCACTTTCAACGTGTTATCACCGTCCTTGGTGCCGGTCACCCTGGCTGTGACGGTGGTGGTTTGGGGGGCGTTAGGATTGCTCGACCGGTCGGCCCGGTTCTTCAGCGCTTCGGCGGCCTTGGTGTTACCCGCGTCGTCGAATTTGAAGGTTTTCTCAGAGGCCACGATCGCAAATGCGGTCGTGGAGCTGGTGGGGTCGCAAGTCATGGCCGCTTTTTGCTGGTCGGCGGCACAAGTAGCATCAATCAGTTTGCCCGTCCAGGTCTCGGCCAATGCCAGTGTGGTGAAAACAGCAAAAACCGCGCACAATGTAAGCATTCTTCGCATATTTCTGTTCCTTTCAAACTCAAAATCTGATGTGTCGGCGTAGTCTCTTGCACTTCGGACTCCAGGCCCGAATCGAGTGTTTTAAGTCCTGTAGAGTCGGCGGTCTTGCCGCCGGTAACCGTGCCCTTGTGCGATTCCCAATCTGGCAATCCTGGCGTCGGCGGTCGATCCGCCGTCCCAGGGCAGGAAAGAACGTCCCAGGGCGGGGTAAAGAATGCTCGGTCGACAGTGGGCAGATCGGTGACCTGCCCCACGCGGCGTGTAACCTACATCACAGAGACGCCGCCGATGTAGACAGCACGGGCGGTATCCCGCCCGAAGAAGTAGGGGAGTTCCCGGTAGTCGGCGCAATCGTGGATCGCAAAGTCGGCGAGCTTGCCCGGTTCCAACGATCCGATCTCATGGCCCCGCCGAAGGCTATATGCAGCGTTGATGGTGGCCGCGGTAATCGCCTCCGCGGGAGTCAGTTTCATGTGGGTCGAGGCCAGCGACAGCACCATGGGCATCGAAGTGGTAGGCGACGATCCAGGATTGAAGTCCGTCGCCAGGACGATCGGCAATCCCAGATCGATCATGCGCCGCGCCGCCGGATAATGCGTGGAGCCGAGATTGTAAACAGATGCCGGGAGCAGCACCGGCTGAACATGCGCGGCGCTAAGGGCTGCGAGACCCTCGGGGCCGGTGGCTTCCAGATGATCGGCGGTGGCCGCTCCGACCTCCGCGGCGAGCCGGGCGCCTTCATCGGCGCTGAACTGATCGGCATGGAGGCGGAGCCCGAACCCGAGCTTCTGCGCGGCCCTCAGAATCACGCGCGCCGCGTCCGTCGGAAAGACCGAGGGTTCGCAAAAGACATCGCAGTACTCGGCCAGGTGCTCCTGGGCCACGCGCGGTAGCATCTCGTGGATCACCAGCTCGACGTAGTCGCCGATGCGGCCGCGGTACTCGTCGGGGATTTCGTGGGCGCCGAGGAACGTCGGCACGTACCGCAGATTTTGCTCGGCGCCGAGCTGTTGAATCACCTTGAGGATCTTCAACTCGGACTCCAGAGAGAGGCCGTATCCGGACTTCGCTTCGATAGTGGTGGTGCCGCCGCGCAGGAACCACTCGCGATACTTACGCGAGGTGGCCGCGAGTTGGGCTTCGCTGGCTTCGCGTGTGCGCCGCACGGTCGATCGGATTCCGCCGCCGCGGGCTGCGATTTCGGCATAGGTGGCGCCTTCGGCACGCTGTTCGAATTCGTCCGCACGGGTGCCGGCGAATACGGGATGGGTGTGCGCATCGACGAATCCCGGAAGCACGATGCGCCCGCCGGCATTCACCACCTTGATGGAGGGCGACACGTCGTGCTCCACCGCCGCGCGGGTGCCTGTAAGCGCGATGCGGCCATCGCGCACGAGCATTGCGCCATCGGGGATGATGGAAAGCTCGCGCATCTCGGGGCCAATGCGTGGGCGGGGTAGTCCGGCCAGGCTGACGAGTTGACTGCAATTCCAGACGACGTATTCCATACCTTGTAGCACGGGCATTCTTGCCTGTGTGGGTGTTTCCTAAGAAAAAGCAACACAGGCAAGAATGCCCGTGCTACGGCCTCTTAATTCCATGCTCCTTTGCGAAGCTGATGGCGTCCTCATACCCCGCATCCGCATGGCGAATCACTCCCAATCCGGGGTCGGAGGTCAGCACCCTCTGCAACCGCCGCTCGGATTCATCCGTCCCGTCGGCCACCACGACCATGCCGGCGTGCTGCGAGTAGCCGATGCCCACACCGCCGCCATTATGAATCGAAATCCACGACGCACCCGCGGCAGTGTTGACAAGCGCGTTGAGCAATGGCCAGTCCGCGATGGCATCCGAGCCGTCGCGCATGGCTTCCGTCTCGCGATAGGGCGATGCCACGGAGCCGGCATCCAGATGATCGCGGCCGATGACGATGGGCGCCTTCAACTCGCCCGAACGCACCAGGCGATTCATCGCCACGCCAAACTCCGCACGCTCCCCATAGCCGAGCCAGCAGATGCGCGCCGGGAGCCCCTGGAAGTGGATGCGCTGCCGGGCCAGGGGCAGCCACCGCGCCAGGGTCTCGTTATGCGGAAATAGTTCCAGGGCAAGACGGTCCGTGCGGTAGATATCTTCGGGATCGCCCGAGAGCGCCACCCAGCGGAATGGTCCGCGGCCTTCGCAAAACAGCGGGCGGATGTACTCCGGGACGAAGCCGGGGATGTCGTAGGCGCGCTCCACGCCGGCCTTCTTGGCCTGTGTGCGGATGTTGTTCCCGTAGTCGAACGTCACGGCGCCCTGGCGCTGCAACGCCAGCATGGCTTCCACGTGAACCCCCATGGCGGCGATGGAACGGGCCAGGTATTCCTTCGGGTCGCGTGTGCGAAGGGATCGAGCTTCCTCCAGCGTCAATCCGTTGGGGACGTAGCCGTTCAGTGGATCGTGTGAGCTGGTCTGGTCGGTGAGCACGTCCGGCACGAAGCAACGCCGCGCCATCTCCGGGATGACGTCCGCGCAATTGCCCACCAGGCCGACCGACAATGCCGCGCCGCTCGCCTGGGCTTCGCGCAACGTGTGAAGCGCGTCGTCCAGGCTCCAGGCAATTCGATCGCAGTATCCGGTCTCGATCCGCCGCTGGATGCGCTGCGGATCCACCTCCACTCCCAGAAAACAGGCGCCGTTCATGGTGGCCGCCAGNNGTCTCATACGTGCCCTGCACGATTCCCTGGCTGCCGATGTAGATCCAGGAGCCGGCCGTCATCTGGCCGTACATCGTGAGCCCCAGCTTCTCCAGGCGCGTGAACTCATCGAAGTTCGACCAGTGCCCCACCAGGTTGGAGTTGGCGATCAAGACTCGCGGAGCCTCCGGGTGGGTGCGGAAGATGCCCACGGGCTTTCCCGATTGCACCAGCAGCGTCTCGTCGTTTTCGAGTGACCGCAAGGCGCGGACGATGGCGTGGAACGAAGGCCAATCGCGAGCCGCGCGCCCTCTTCCGCCATAGACGATCAACTCATCGGGGTTCTCCGCGACCTCCGGGTCGAGGTTATTGTGCAGCATGCGCAGGGCGGCTTCCTGGTGCCATCCCTTGCAGGTGATCTCGCGGCCGCGAGGGGCCTGGATTGCGGTGGTGAGACTCATGTGGACTCCGAAGGCAATGATAACGCGATGCGCGGAACCCGGAGCGCTGCGGCGGCGGGGCTGAGCGGCGGCGCTCAGGCGAATAGCAGCCGTCCCTTGGGTTCGGGGATGGGGCGCCCAAGTTCCCGAGCGGTTTCCAGCCATTCGGCGATTACCGTTTCGACATTGGCGAGGGCTTCCTGCCTGGTGGGCCCATCGGCGGCGCAGCCTGCCAACTCCGGCACTTCCGCGATGAAGGCTTGATCCTCATCGCTCCAATAGAGAATGATCTCGTACCTGGTCATTCGGCCCCCTTCGTCAGTTTATACTGAACCAGAACTCTGCGTACTTGTTTGACCTGATAGGGCTTCGCCAAGGATCCGAGCGGCTGAAGATTGAGAATCTCGGCGACATTGTCCCGCGTGAAAATGTGGTGACTGCCCTTGATGCGCTCGGCGAACCCCAGACGCAAAAGGAGAGCGCGCAGCTCGCTGAAACGGATGTTCCCATCCGATGATCCCTGCAGCACTCGTAAGAGAACTGGTTCGGCCATGACTGATTATGCGCACAGTAGCGCCCGGTTCATTTTAGCCCGGTGCGGTCGAACGGATGCTGATCAATCACCAAGACACCATTGGCTCGCCAGGATCCCGGTGACATTCGCTACTGCGAAGCTGATGCCTTTCAGATTTCGTTCGGGGGGCACGCCGGGAATCGGGCGCGGATAGCCGGACGCGCGGAATAACGTTCTGCCGTCGGGCAACGCAGCCATTCGATACTCGTCGCGCGGGCAATCCCAATCTAACGCTACGGGCGCGAGGCCGGCCTTCGGCCGGTTGACAGGCGGAACCGCCTGTCCCACCTGTTGCGCCTGGGGCAGATTGCGGAGACAGCCGGGCAGCCAGCGAACGCCGGAATCTTCGTGCGCGGCCACCAGCGTGATTCCCTTTAAAAGAACCTGCTCGACCGCCGTCTGCAGCACCGGCTCGTGATCCGGATTGGCGGTTCCCAAACTCAGGTTGATCAGGTGCATGCCATTCTCCACGCACCATTCAATCGCGCGCACCAGCGTCTCGATACGGGCGGCCAGGCGGTCGTGAAAGATCCGGACCGCGAAGATCTCCGCGCCGGGCGCCTTCTCGCGAATCACGGCAGTCACCGCAGTGCCGTGGCCAATGCGGTCCATGTAGTCCGCCTCCTCCCGGCCATCCCGCGAAATCGACACGCCCCCGGCCACACCTTGAATGTGCGGATGGGAGGCATGCACTCCGCTATCGATCACGCCGATGCGAACTCGATCCGTCATGCCCTGATGTGGCCACATCACGGCATGACATAGAGGTTAGTCGTCATGTCGGCGTCCAGGGTGATGGTGCGAAGATATTTGAAGTTCGACGTGTCGTACAGGTCGATCGTGTTTCCTGCCTGATGCACGTAGAGCACCTTACCGTTGGAACTGACTTTCAGCGCCATGCGCGGGCGTCCCGGGAATTCGACATGCGGGCCCAACTTGTGGTTCGCCAGGTCGAACGACCAGAACTCGTACTTTCCGATCTCCTGGTGCAGCCCGTAGGCCCATTGGCGTCCCGGAGCGAGCGAGAAACCGACCGAAGTGGCCGGCCCCAGAGGATACCAGTCCACGCTCTTCTTCTCCAGGTTGACCCGCGCCACGCCCATGATCCGGCGGTTCTGCACCGGGTCCTGAACGGTGAACAGGCCCGTGAGGTAGCCGGTCTCCTCGTTGTGGTCGTCGAGGCTGTTGAAGTTGATGCGGCCGAATCCGTCTTCGATCGGGCGGGAGAGTTCCCACTTGTCCACCTGCTTGAAGTCGGTCGTGTCGTAAACCAGGATGTCGTCGCCGAAGAAATAGAGGAATTTGCCGTCGGGGGAGAACCGAATGTTGGCGAACTCGCGCTCCTCTCCGTTGGGCCAGGGAATCGTGCGCGTGACCTTGTGCTCCTTCAGGTCGTAGAGTTGCAGCGTCGGTGCGCTGATCTCGAAACGATCCACCTGCTTGGTGGCGGTCTTGGTCAATATGATCATGAAGCGGTTGAGCGGGTCCGCTTCAAAGCCGAAAATGCGGGCCTTCTTGTTGCCTTCGCTCAGGCGGAAGTTGTCGATCACCTGTTTGCTCGCGATATCGACGATCTCGATGTCTTCAAACGACATGCTCGTGAGATAAAAGCGCTTGTGATCTTCCGAGAGCGTCAGGTCGGTAGGTGTGCCGGTCTTGCACAGGATCTCGCCGGTGACTTTCTCGGTAGCTTCGTCGAGGATGAAGATCTTGTTGGGGCGGCCGCCCAGGTAGAGCGTCCCGTTGCCGGCGGAGATCTTGTCGGCTGCGGGGAGCGAGAAGGCCAGAAGGACGAAGAGGATGACGTCAGTTCTCTTCATGGGAACACCAGGTCGATGTTGCGCCAATCCTTTTGGGCGGAGGCGCACTTCGCGGTCCAGTTCTGCGCATGGTTCAATTGGTCCGGCACCTGCGCCGGCCAATAGCAGCCCTCGTGGCAGTCGAAGAGATCGCGCTCCACGGGGGTGCACAATCCCGCTGTGCCGCCGCTGCGGTCGGCCTCCCAACCTGGCGAAAATACCAGCGTGCATCCCAAGGGAATGTGCGGCGCCGCGGGCGGCGGTGGGCCCTGCTGCAGAGCCACTACATCCTCGGCAGCTTCCGCATCCTTGGCTACCATGTGTCTCTCGATGCGTCCCGCCTTGCGGTTAATTGACCTGAGATGCTTCATTCTCCCCCTCCTCGTCGAACTGTTCCAGGTATCGCGGATTTTTCACGGACAACTCCGCATAAACCTTCAGGCAGGTGTCAGTCCACCCGCGGATCCATTCGCAGTAATGCAGGTTGGCGTGCGCCGTATCGCCGTACCTCGTATGCGCCTCGTGATAGCACCCGCCCGAGCACAGCGGACGCGCCCAGCACTGGCTGCAATCGGTCTTGTCGTCGATGTGATGCTTCTCCAGGAACCCGATCTGCACCAGGCGGTCGATGCCGTCGCGCACCGTGCCCAACTTATGCGCATCCGACCCCGCGAAGCGATGGCAGAGAGCCACGTCGCCATCGGTCGATACTCCCATTAACCCCAGTCCGGCGCCGCATGGATATGCCTTGCTCACGCCCTTGTGGATCTCTTCGAGTGTGTCCCTGACGTTCGAGAAGCCGTGATGCCGGTTCTCGAGGGCGTATTCCAGGAACTCCGCGGCAAGAGCCTGGAACTGCTCCAGCATGGTGTCGAACCCCTGCTCGGCGATGGCGTATTTGCGGTTGGGCGCCGTGGTTACCGGGGCGAACCCCACCTCCCAGAAGCCGATTTCCCCGCGCAGATGGCGAAAGATCTTGCGGACATCGAGATTCTCCGAAGTCAGCGTCACGCGCGCCCCGATGGGCCGGCTGCGGTGCCGCGCGAGCAGTTCGCGGATCTTGGGCGCCACCATCTCGTAGCTGCCCGTCCCGTTGTGGAAGACACGGAACTGGTCCTGCACTTCCTGCGGGCCGTCGATCGAAATGGTGACGCCCACGCGATTCTCCGCCAGGAACTCGATCACGTCGGGGCGCAGCAGCGTGGCGTTGGTGGTCAGGCTGAAGTCCACCTCCTTGCCCATCTCGGCCGCCCGCTCGCGCGCGTAAGGGATCGCGAACTTCAACACCGGCAGGTTCATGAGTGTCTCGCCGCCGAAGAAGGTGAGATGCGCTTTGCGGTTCGGACCGGATTCGCGGAGCATGAAATCGACGCTCTCCCGCGCCGTCTCCTCGCTCATGAACTTGGCCTTCTTGCCGTTCTCCGTATCGACGATCTTGTCCTCGCCGTATTCGTAACAGTACGTGCAGCTCAGGTTGCACTGATTGGTGACGTTGAGCACCATGGTAGTCAACGGAATGGGCATGCCGGGGGCCGCTCCCACCGGTGGTCCGATGGGAAGGGTTTTTTTTGGCACAGGTATTCTTGCCTGTGTTTCTTCTCCGATTGCCTGCACGCGCAGTAATTCGGTAAGCGTCTCTCGAAGCTCACTCGCGGGGAAGCGCGCGCTCAGTCCGTTGACTAGTTCTTCGCGTGTGAGCGAGGCTTCTGCCAGGCGCGCCAGGATCGCTGAGGCGGCGGCGTCTAACTCGAATACCGCCGCGCTGGGAACAAGGTAGACGAACTGCTTTCCCGAGGTTTGGAAGGGGTGGAATTCCTTGCCGCGGAGCAGGGGTTGTGCCATGCGGCCGGCTTGCAACCGGCTGACAGGCGGAACCGCCTGTCCCACCAGGGGATCAATGGGGGTCATTGCGCTACCTCCGCCTGGTCATACCTTATGTACAGAGGGACCGTCACTAGAAGGTGCGCCCTGGCCCTCAGTGTCTTGCCTTCGGGCGTCTTGTAAGTGGCCACCACCCAGACGTCGCCCGTGTTGTTGGCATTGCCCGGCCGTTTCGGGTTGGGACCATCCACGTTGGGCGTGAATAAGCCGTACGCATCAAGGGCGCCGACGAAATCCTTGTCGTGATCCTCGAAGGTGGCCGGGTACTCTTCCACGCTCCAGGTGACATCCACGCGGCCCAAATTCAAATCGTCCTTGGTGTCCGGTTTTCCATCCGCGCCATTGTGCCAGGCAATCGC
>PMTT01000753.1 GCA_003167275.1 Bryobacterales bacterium
GGCCAACCACCCTTGTGGGGCGGACCCCCTGGTCCGCGCGGGTCCCCCCGGACCCACTTTCGCCCTTAGAGCGAACATCCGACCGTGGTCAAAAGAGGCCGACGAGGGCGTCGGCCGCGGACCAGGGGGTCCGCCCCACAAGCACCAGGATAAGCGCTACCAGGGGTTCGCATGACGCCCCTCGACCTCGAACACATCCGCGCCGAGTTCCCCGAACGGCCGATCGACTACTATCCCAGCCTCGACTCCACCATGCATGCCGCGCCGGGGCGTCCGCCCGGCTCGGTGGTCGTCGCGGGTGAGCAGACCGCTGGGCAAGGGCGCCACGGCCACTCGTGGCACTCCGAGGCGGGCGCCGGGCTCTACTGCTCTCTCGTGTTGGAACCCGCGCCGGTCCTCACGCTCGCCCTTGGTCTCGCCACGCAATCCGCGATCCTGGACTCCACCGGGATCACGTGCGACCTGCGCTGGCCCAACGACGTCATGCTCGGGGGGAAGAAACTGGCCGGCATTCTGGTGCAGTTGGTGGATGGCCGGGCGATCGCGGGTATCGGCATCAATTTAAACCAGACGGAATTTGGCGAAGAGTTGGCGGGCCTGGCGACTTCTTTGAGAATGTCGACAGGCCAGGAGGCCTGTCCTACCAGGATCCTCATCGCCCTGCTGCGGGCGGTCGACAACTTCATCACTGAGGACCGGGATTCCATCCTGCGGCTCTTTGCGCACGGCTCCAGCTACGCCGTGGGGAGGCGCGTCACGGTCGACCAACCGGGCGGCGCGATTACCGGAACGACCGCCGGCCTGGACCCTTCCGGCTTCCTGATCGTGCGGAAAGACGATGGAACCGATACCCTGATTCTTGCGGGAGGCGTACGTGCTGCTGGCTCTTGACGCAGGTAACAGCAATATTACGATTGGCGCTTTCGACGGACGCAAACTGGTCTTCCAGTGGCGCCTGCGCACGGTGCATGAACAGACCGCGGACGAATGGGGGATCCTGCTGCACAACCTGTTCTCGCCCGCGGGACTCGACATCGCGACCGTGGACGGCATGATCATCTCGAGCGTAGTGCCCCCCATCGATAGCACGCTCGCCTTCATGGCCCAGCGCTACTTCCACACCGACGCCATGTTCGTGGGGCCGGAGACCGATATCGGCCTGGCCATCCGTTACGACAACCCCAATGAAGTGGGCGCCGACCGCCTGGTCAATGGAGTGGCCGGCTTCTACAAGTACGGCGGCCCGTGCGTGATCGTGGATCTCGGCACCACCATCAACTTCGACGTCATCTCGAAAGACGCCGAGTATCTGGGGGGCGCCATCGCGGTCGGCATCGGCATTTCTATCGACGCGTTGTTCAAAAGGACCGCGCGGCTTCCCAAGGTCGATTTCCGGCCTCCTAGTGATGTGGTGGGGACCAACACCGTGGCCAGCATCCAGTCGGGCCTGTATTATGGTGCGATCGGGACGATCGATGGCATCCTGGAGCGGATCATTGAGAAGCTCGGACCGGAGACGAAAACGATTGCCACCGGCGGCCAGGCGCACCTGATCGTCAGCGGCTCGCGCTATCTCCAGACGGTGGACGAGCACCTCACGCTCGAAGGATTGGAAATGATCTGGGAACGGAACCGCCGCCTCAGGGCACCGCAGTGAACTACTACAACTATTACACCGAGATCGAGGAACACTTCCAGCGGGCTCGCGCCACCAGCCTCTTTCGGCTCTCGCCGCTGGACTGGGCGCTTGTGGAATCCTGGAACAACGCGGGCGTGCCGCTGGAGGCGGTGTTGCGCGGTATCGACACGGCTTTCGAGAAGTGGCGCGCCCGCAGGATCAAGACCCAGATGGTGAACTCGCTGGCCTTTTGCGCCCAGGCCGTGCTCACCGAAGCGCAGATCATGGCCGGAACGGCGCAGCCCAAGGCACGCAAGGAGACCGCTCCGCCCTTTCCGTTGGACGAACTGCGCGCCTACCTGGAGCGGAACGCCGCCGCACTTCCGCCCGGGTACGAAGAGATTGCCCGATCGCTCCGCAAGTTGGCGGACGAGGTGGAACAACACTATGCCGACCTGGAGGCTCTGGAGCAGCGCCTCACGGTGCTGGAAGAGAAGATGATCGCCGCCACCCGCACACTCCAGAGCGAAGAAGAGATGCTGGCCACGCGCCAGGATCTGGATCGCCAGTTGCGCCCCTATCGCGGCAAGATGTCGGCCGAACAGTTGACCATGCTCGAAAAGCAATACCTGGAGCGCAGTCTCCTGGAGAAGGGCGGCCTGCCGCGCCTGAGCTTGTTCTACATGCGGTAGGACAGACGATCGTTTTTTGTCGTCTGTCAGCCGGCTCTGAGCCGGCCCTTCTCACCGCTCCTTCTTCCGTTCCTTCTCCGCGACCCGCGCCTTCACAACCTTCTTCAGCAGGGCGGCCGGCAGAGGCTTATCCAAAGGAAAGTGGATGGTGCCCTTGAACGTGTGGAAGCCCTTGAGTTGCTCCTGGAACGCCGCCATCACCGCCAGACTCATAGGAAACAAACTGCAATGTTTCGAAAACGCGCCGTACGAGACCAGGGCACCTTTGTATCGGAATGTGGGCATCCCATAGCTGATGTACTCGGTGGCCTCCGGTGGCACAGCGGATCGAATCACCGCGCGAACACGGTTCAAGGTGCTGCGGGCGGGTTCCGGGACGCCGGCAAGGTACTCGTCGACGGTCTTCGCGACGCTCGATGTTCCAATGTTCTTCATCGGTCGAGTTCCTTTGTACTACTCCACCACGGCGATCGTCTTGTCGAGCCGCGAGTCAGCCGAAGAGCTTCCGACCATGATTCTGACCTGATCGGGCTCCACAGTCCAGCGATGGCCCGCCACGTTCCAATAGGCCAGATCGGCCGCTTTGACCGCTATCTGCACCGTCCGCGTCTCATTGGGTTTCAACGTGACGCGCTGAAACCCCTTCAGCTCTTTCGCGGGACGGTCCACCTTGGAGTTGAGGTGCTTGACATACAGTTGCACCACCTCATCACCCTGTCGCTTTCCCGTGTTCGTGACCTCCACGCTCACCATGATCTCGCCTGCGGCGCGCAGGCGCGCGGCGCTGGTCTTCAGGTTGGAATACTTGAACGTGGTGTAGCTCAGGCCATACCCGAAGGGATAGAGCGGATCGCCCTTGAAGTACATATAGGTCCGGCCGTGGCGGATGTCGTAGTCCATCATGGGCGGCACCTGGTCCAGCGATTTCGGCCAGGTCTGCACCAGCCTTCCACCCGGATCAATATCGCCAAAGAGCGCGTCGGCGATCGCCGTCCCTTCCTCCTGCGCGTTGTGCGTGATGTGGAGGATGGCGGGGATATGCTCCTGGCTCCAGTTGATGGCGATCGGGAAACTGGCCAATAGCACGACCACAGTCTTCGGGTTGGCCGCATAGATCTGCTTGACGAACTCTTCCTGCTCCAGGTTGATGGCCTTGCGGTCCATCGCTTCCTTGCCGTCGCTGGGCGTCGGGCACTTGGCCCAGCCCGCATCGCAGGTGGGATGGTTGCCCACGAAGACTACCGCAACATCCGATTCGCGAGCGGCCTTGATCGCCCCGTCGACATCGGCCTTCGGAACATAATTCACCGTGATTCCGCTGCCCAGCTTGTCCTTGATGCCCTGAAGCGGGGTGACCACATAGCCCGGCGTTCCGCTGTACCAGTCCAGCGCGACCACATCCGCCAGCGGACCAAGCACCGCTATGGATTTCATGGATGCCTTGTTGAGCGGCAGGAATCCGTTGGCGTTCTTCAGCAGCACCACCGATTCCCGCGCCACGCGTTTGGCGATCTCCTGATGCCCGGCGCGCTTCCACACCTCTTCATCGCCCTGGATGGCGGCGTACTTCACCCGTTCCGGCGGGTCCAGAAGCCCGAGCTTGATCATCACCCGGAATTCGCCCTTGATCACGTCGTCGATGTCCTTCTCCGTGAGCAGCCCCTTCTGGATCGCTTCCTTCGCCGCGGGACCGTAAACATTGGCGTTCTCCAGAAACTGATTGATGCCAGCCTTGATTGCGCCCGCCGTCCCTTCCGCCAGGTCCTTGTAGTAGTTGTGGAGCTTGGGGTTTACCATGTTGCGCAAGGACCCGGCATCGGTGCAGATGATTCCGTTCAGACCCCACTCCTTCATGGTGATGTCGCGGAGAATCGGGTTCACCGTCATCGGAATATGGTTCATCGCGTTGTAAGCCGCCATGTAGGCGTTCGACCCACCATCGATCACTCCCATTCGAAACGGCACGGAATAGTATTCGCGCAGCAGCCGTTCATCGAAGTCGGACGACGACCCGCCTCGCCCATCCTCATTGCTGTTGGCGAGAAAGTGCTTCATCAGGGAGGCGGTGAGCCAATACTTCGGGTCGTCCCCCTGCAGGCCCTTGACCATGGCCGTCACCATTCTGCCGTTGAAGTAGGGATCTTCGCCGAACGTCTCCTCGGTTCTTCCCCAGCGGGGGTCGCGGCCGAGATCGGCATTGGGAGCGCGAATCACGAGATTGCCGCGGTGGGTTTTTTCGCTTTGCCGGATGTAGCGGGCCTCGTAGCCCTCCACGCCGCCGGCCAGCCGGACCAGGTCGGGGTCCCAGGTTTCGCCCATGCCGATCTCCTGCGCGAACTGGGTGGTCGGTATGGGGGTCGGACGCCCCCAACCTCCGGGTCCGCCCAGAGCCAGGCCGTGGAGCCCTTCCGAGTGGCTGGAGCCGCGAATGCCCAGGCGGGGCACGCTCGGGTTGGTACCCAGGCAGGCGATCTTCTCTTCCAGCGTCATCAGCGAGATGATGTGGCCAACCCGCTCCTCGGCCGGGAGGTCGGGATTCTGAAAGGGATATTGGAATTGTGCGGACGCCCATGGGGCCGTCAACACCAGGACGCAGGCAGCCGCCGCCGCTGAAAGGATGGCTTTCATGGTAATTGATAGTAGCGCCTGGCAAGAGCTCCGGCGAAACGGGTCGAGGGTTGCCGCTGCGGCTGGCCCGCACAAACCGATCGAGGGACCCCTGATCCACACTGCTGGGACATATAATCAAGTTGCCATGCGGAAGATATTCCTGTCCTTATTACCGTTTGCGATCGCCCTCAGGCTCCATGCCCAATGGATTCCACCCAACCCAGTGGTCAGCCTGCAGCAGCAGCCCGATGGGGTGATGTTCAAGCTGGAGACCGGCGCGTTGCGCGTGCAGGTGTGCGCGGACTCGATTGTCCACGTGATCTACTCACCTGCGGAGACGCTTCCCAGCCGCACCGAGTACGTGGTCAACAAATCCACCTGGCCTGCCGTAAAGTGGACCCTCGAAGACACTCCGCGGACGGTCACCATTTCGACCGACCGGATGAAGGTTGCGGTAAACCGCGCCGACTCCACGATCGCGTACAGCGACGCCTCCGGCAAAAGGCTGGTGCAGGAAGGTCCCAATACACTGACGCCGGTGACCGTCAACGGCGAGAAGACCTACCACGCGGAAGCCTTCATCGGCCTGTGGGGATCCACCGAGGCCTTCTATGGGCTTGGCCAGCACCAGTCCGGCGTGTGGAACTATCATGGCGAGTCGGTGGATATCGCGCAGGACAACACCAACATTTCCGTTCCGCTGCTGCTCTCGAGCAACGGATACGGCATCTTCTGGAATAACGGCTCGCGCAGCCGCTTCAACAACCGCTTTGTGCATGCCATGTACATCACGTCGGAAGTAGCCGATACCATCGACTACTATTTCCTCTACGGGCCGGATTTCGACAAGATTATCAGTGGCTATCGCGAGTTGACGGGCGCCGCCCCCATGTTCGGCAAGTGGGCCTACGGCTTCTGGCAGTGCAAGAACAAGTACAAGACGCAGGCCGAACTGCTGGGGGTGGCGCACAAATACCGGGAGCTGCACATCCCCGTCGATAACATCGTGCAGGACTGGTTCTGGTGGACCAACATGGGCGAGTTCAAGTTCAGCGACAAATATCCGGATGCCAAAGGAATGCTGAACGACCTGCACGCCAATCACTTCCACCTGATGATCTCCGTATGGCCGTACTTCTATCCCGGGTCGGAGACGTATGCCGACATGGACCGGAAGGGCTTCTTCATCGACCGGACCAAAGTGGCGGCGTTCCATCCAAAGGGTGAGGCGCTGTACGATGCCACCAATCCCGAGGCGCGGAAATATTACTGGAACCTGATGGACAACGCGTTGTTTAAGATCGGCGCGGACGCGTGGTGGCTGGACACTACCGAACCGGAAACCGAAGGCCGCGAGGACAGCGTGATGGTGACCAACAAGCTTTCGATCGGTAACGGCGCGCGCTACGCCAATCTGTATCCGCTGATGAACACCAAGGCGGTCTATGAGGGGCAGCGATCCGTTTCCGATCAGAAGCGCGTCTTCATCCTGTCGCGCTCGGCCTTCGCCGGCTCGCAGAGGAACGCGGTGACCGCCTGGAGCGGCGACGTCAATTCCGATTGGGAAACCTTGCGCCGCCAGGTGCCTGCGGGGCTGAACTTCTCGCTTTCCGGGCTGCCGTACTGGACCACCGATATCGGGGGCTTCACCAGCGGCAATCCGAACGACCCCGCGTACCGGGAGCTCTTTATCCGCTGGTTCCAGTTCGGGACGTTCTGTCCGATCCTCCGTGTCCACGGCACGCGCACCGGCGATCAGAATGAACTCTGGTCGTATGGGGCCGACGCGCAGAAGATTTTGACCAGCTACGACAGGCTGCGTTACGAGCTGATGCCGTACATCTATTCCCTCGCCTGGAAAACCACCAGCGAAAACTACACCCCGATGCGGCCCCTGGTGATGGACTTCCGCACCGATGTGCGGGCCCAGAACATTGGCGATCAGTTCCTGTATGGTCCGGGCATCCTGGTGAATCCGGTCACGGAACCGGGCGCCACAACGCGCCATCTCTACCTGCCGAAGGCCCAGTGGTACGACTTCTGGAGCGGCAAGTCGCTGGAAGGCGGCAAATCCATCGATGCGCCCGTGACGATTGAGACCCTTCCGCTGTATGTCCGTGCCGGCTCGATCGTCCCCATGGGCCCGGACGTGGAGTACGCAGTCGAGAAGCCGGCCGATCCTATGGAACTGCGCGTATACCGCGGCGCGAACGGCAGTTTCACGCTCTACGAGGATGAGAACGATACGTATGCATACGAAAAGGGCGCCTATGCCACCATTCCAATTCAGTGGGATGAAGCGGCCAAGACTCTCACCATTGGGCAGCGCCAGGGCAGCTTTCCCGGCATGCTAGCCAACCGCACATTTCGAGTGGTCTTGGTAGGGGAAGGCCACGGGGTGGGCATTGGCGGCACGGCGCAGCCAGATCGCGTGGCGCAGTATACCGGAAAGTTGTTGGCAGTGAAGTTTTAGGACCTTGGTGGGGCGGACCCCCTGGTCCGCGGCCGACGCCCCCGTCGGCCTGTTGGCATCCCGTCCAATTTTGATTCCAGGGGCGACAGCGGGNNCGCCCTTGACATCGGGAACGCGCAGTACAAGACTACTTCTATGACTCGCCGCCAGGTACTGGCCTTGATGAGCGCGACGCTGGTCCGCGCTGCCGGGCGTCTGCCCGCCAACAAGAATGTGAAATGGGGACTGGGCTCCAACTTGTGGAACGCCTTCCCCCCCGTGCCCTTCACGGACATCCTCGACGTGAT
>PMTT01000254.1:0-1039 GCA_003167275.1 Bryobacterales bacterium
AAAGCCGCATTTGAAATCCTGGAGAACACTCCCGAGACGGGGGACCAGATTCCCCACACTGGCAGCTACATATTCAAGATAAGAGTTGGGATCAAAGGCCAACGAATAGGCAGGAGGGGCGGATTCCGGTTGATTTACCACGTCGATTCCGCCCGCCAGGTCATAACGCCACTGGCACTATATTTCAAGCCGGATACTCCAAATCTCTCGAATGCCGAGATCGAGGATAGGATCGGAAGATTCTCGGAGTACGTCAAGGAAGATCCGGACAGCGTCTCTAGTGATGCGCCGCCACTCACGCCGGACTAGTCCGCTTCAAACCGTCCGCTGGTCAACCGGGTTGCGGCTGACCAGGAAAGTAGAGCCAAGATGCAGCCCATGCCTAATCCAAATGGAGGAATCAGACGATCATGTATCCAGTGAACGGGAAGATCCGACTTTCGGTTCTCATTACCGCGCTAGCGGCTGCCGCGGCGGGGCAGGGCCTCGCGCCCTTCCGGCCGCCGGCGGTCCCCCTGGTGGCGCACGATCCCTACTTCAGCATCTGGTCTCTCACCGACCGCCTGAGCGAGAGCCAGACCGCACACTGGACGGGTAAGCCCAACAGCCTCAATGCCCTGGTCCGTATCGATGGCAAGGCCTTTCGACTCATGGGCCGCGAGCGGCAGTCCGCAGCGGCGCTCGACCAGACCCGTCTCGAAGTCCTGCCCACACGAACCATCTATGAGTTTGCGGGCGCCGGAATCGCCCTCACCCTGACCTTTCTCACCCCCGCATTGCCCGACGATCTGGAGGTCCTCTCCAGGCCGCTGACGTATCTGGAGTGGGGCGTGGCCTCAACCGACGGCGCGGAGCATGCGGTCGCCGTCTTCCTGGACGCGGGAGCGGAGTTGGTGACCAATACCGCGGACCAGCCCGTCACCTGGTCGCGGTTCGTCCTTGACGGACAGCCGGTTTTGCGCATGGGCTCGCGGGAGCAGCCGATGCTGGCGAAGCGTGGCGACGACCTGCGAATCGATTGGGGCTATCTGTACCTGGC
>PMTT01000254.1:1057-9336 GCA_003167275.1 Bryobacterales bacterium
CGCCCGGTATCCCGGTATCTGATGCTGGCGTATGACGACCTGTATTCGATCGAGTATTTCCAGCGCCGCGAGCGTCCATGGTGGAGGCGCAAGGGGGCCGAAGCCAGCGATCTGTTGCGCGATGCGCGGCGCGACCACGATGCGCTGCGCGACCGGAGCGTCGCCTTCGACCGGGAGCTCATGGCGGACCTCCGCCAGGTGGGAGGCGAGAAGTACGCCCGGCTGGCCGCGCTCGCCTATCGCCAGACCCTGGCGGCGCATAAGCTGGTGGCGGACGTCGATGGCACCGCCATGTACTTCCCCAAGGAGAACTTCAGCAACGGCTGCATCGCTACGGTAGATGTCATCTATCCGAGCTCGCCCTTCACCTTACTCTTCAATCCCCAGTTGCTCAAGGCGCAATTGCAGCCGGTGCTGGACTATGCCCGGATGGAACGCTGGCGCTGGCCCTTCGCGCCGCACGATCTGGGGACTTATCCCTGGGCGAACGGTCAGGTCTATGGAGGAGGCGAAAGGACCGAGGAGAATCAGATGCCGGTCGAGGAGAGCGGCAACATGCTCCTGATGCTAGCGGCCCTGGCGCACGTCGAGGGGAACGCCGCATTCTCCGAGAGGTATTGGCCGCAACTCACCAGGTGGGCGGAGTACCTGAAGGAGAAGGGCCTGGATCCCGAGAATCAGCTTTCCACGGACGATTTCGCCGGACACCTGGCGCATAACGCCAATCTCTCGATCAAGGCCATTCTGGCGCTGGGCGCTTACGGGTCGCTCGCCGAGATGACGGGGCACCGGCAGGAGGCCGCGCTCTACCGCAAAACCGCGCAGGAGTTTGCCGCGAAATGGGTGACGCTGGCGAAAGACGGAGATCATTACCGCCTGGCATTCGACAAGCCCGGCACTTGGAGCCAGAAGTACAATCTGGTCTGGGACAAACTACTAGGTTTGAATCTCTTCCCGCCGGACGTGGCGCGAACCGAGATGGCTTTCTACAAGACCCATCAGAAGCAATATGGCCTCCCCCTGGACAATCGGCGGGACTATACGAAGCTGGACTGGGTCCTCTGGACCGCAACGCTGGCCGAAAACTCCGCGGACTTTGAAGCCTTGGTAGGCCCCGCATACCAGTTCGCCAACGATTCGCCAAGCCGGGTCCCCTTGACCGATTGGTACGACACGGCGACAGGCAAGCAGCAGGGCTTCCAGGCGCGATCGGTAGTCGGTGGCCTGTTCGTTAAAATGCTATCGGACCCGGCCATATGGAAAAAATACGCCACCCGAGCCCTGAAATAACTTAGCTGTAACTTTGTGGGGCAGCCAATCTTGGCTGCAGCCGCCTCTCAGGCGGCTCTCCGAAGTTTAGCCACAATTCCCAACCTGCCACCCCTGTTGATGGGGCTGATGCCTGAGTGTTTGAATGCTGATTGCTGCATGCCGCTCGTGGGGCAGGCGGTCGCCGCCTGCCCAGTCCGATCGTTCACAATCCCATCCGCGTCACGCCTTCCAGTCTTTGCGCGATCATCGAAACATGCAGTCCCAGACCCGGCGCAATCTCTCGCACTCCTGCCACTTCGACCAGGGCGGGCAAATCGAGCGCCAGTGGCTTGGCTCCAGGACACCCTCGCCTGACTCAAGGGCATTCCATCAGAGCGCCGCACCGAACGCCTCCGCTCCCTGTTGGTTGGGTTGCTGCCGACCGGGCTCCTGAATTTCAGCGTCTCTTTCGCCCTCGCCTTGTGGCTGGCCTTGCGCGCCCGCAGCGTGGACACCAGCGGACGCCGAAAGCTGATAGTGGCGCTATGGAACGAACTCCGCCGGCACCCCGCCCGATTCCTCTGGCGTCATGAGGTCGAAGCCGAGCCGGAGATGCTGTAGCCTGCGTCTGTGGGTGACATAGCACAGCATAGCTCCATTGAGTAAGTGACCTTCGGCGTATTCTGGTCGTCCTCATAAACAGGAGAATCAGAAATGAGATTCAAATCGCTGTTTTTCGCAGGAGCCCTGGCTCTTGCTTCCCTTTCCATGGCGAGCCCCAAGTCCTACCAAATCACTCTCGACGAATCCACTCAGGCCGGAACCGTACAACTGGCGCCCGGAGAATACAAAGTGAGAGTAGATGGGTCCAACGCTATCTTCACGAACCTCGACACTGGGAAGAGCATCACTACGCCCGTTAAGGTTGAGACTACGGGCAAGAAGCATGATATGACGGCCGTAGACACGACCAAGGCGACCGGAAGCACCAAACTGCAAGCCATTGAGCTCGGCGGCTCGGACGAAACGCTCGAATTCGGTGAATAGCTTCACACAGCGAATGTGGGGCAGGTTGTCTCAACCTGCCGCCGACTGTCAATCATGTGTTGTTAATCGGCCTTCTGACTCCGTGCGTGCTCTCGCGCCAAACAACAGCATTGGGTTTAGACGATTCCGTATCCGAATCCCGGCGTACTTATCCCCTGTCACGCCGGGACTCTTCCCGCGCCGCTCCACACGCCCCATCGTAGTCACCGTGCCTCCACGGGCTTGACCGGAATCCGGATGGGCGCGGGGCAACAACCGGGCCCGCAGGTGTCGGCGCTTAACGTGCCGAGGCTTCGCCGGGCGCCGCCTTCCGTCCTTTCCAGGATCAGCTCGCGGATCGTCGATACGAATACCGGATGGACGCCCACGGTGGCGGCGCGGCACAGGTTGACCCCGAGGTCCCGGCACAACGGTGCAGCCTCCGTATCCAGATCATAAACGACCTCCATGTGGTCCGATAGAAATCCGATCGGCGACAGAACGAGGTCTGTTAGTCCTCCGCCCGCGTGCACTTGCTGGATATGATCGCAGACGTCCGGTTCGAGCCAGGGCTGCGTGGGCGGGCCGCTTCGGCTCTGGTACACGAGATCTCCAGGCCGGCCCACGGCCTGTGACACAAGTTGGCAGGCTTCCGAAAGTTGCGCCACATATGGGCTGGTTTCGGCCATCGAACGGGGAATGCTGTGCGCCGTGAAGACCAGCCGCGCCGCGGCGCGCCGGCTGTCCGGAATCTTGCCCAGGGCGATTCGCACCCGGTCGGCCACGGCCTCAATAAAGCCAGGATGGTCGTGAAACGTGCGCAGCTTGTGGATCTCCGGCGCGTCCTCTCCAACTTCCGCCCTCGCCCGCTCAATGTTCTCCCGATATTGGCGGCAGCCGGAGTAGGAACCGAAGGCCGATGTCACCAAGGCCAGAGCGTTGCGAATGCCGTCCACCCGCATCTGCCGGATGGTATCCGCGAGCATCGGATGCCAGTTCCGGTTTCCCCAGTAGATCGGCAGCGCCGGCCCCTTCGCGCGGAGTTCCGCATCGAGCGCGGCCACCAACGCGCGGTTCTGCGCGTTGATCGGGCTCTTGCCGTCGAAGTGGTAGTAATGCTCCGCCACTTCCAGCATTCGCTCGCGCGGCACGTTCTTCCCACGGAGCACGTTTTCCAGGAAAGGAAGGACGTCTTCTTTCCGCTCCGGCCCGCCAAAGGCGACGATCAGCACCGCGTCGCAGGCGGGAAGAGGGTAATTACAACCTGGCATCATTGTCCGCTCCCTACTTCTTTTCCAGCCTGTCAAGCCGCGCCTTCAACTCGGCATTTTCCTTCTCCAGTTCGGAGAGCCGGGTCCGCAGCGCCGAGAAGTCCTCGGAAGCCGTGGGCGCCCCGGCCCGCCCCGGCGCGGGAGCGGGCATACGCAACTGATCCACCGCCGCCCGCGCGGCGCGCGCGATGTTGGGCAGCGGATCCGTATCCGCCAGCCGTTGCAACGTCGGGATCGCCGCCGTCTCTCTCCGCGTCATTACCGCGAAAATCGCCGTCTGCCGATCGCCCTTATCCGGGTCTTCGAGAGCTTCCAACAGGCGATCCGTCACCGGTTGCTTGCCTTTGCCGAGCGACCCCAGAATCTGCAACGCCCCCAGTCGCACACGGTCATCCCCATCCTGGCTGAGTTCCAGCAGAGTGGGAACGGAAGCCTCATCGGCCAGTTGCCGCAGGGCCACCATGGCAGCCAGCCGCATGGATGGAATTTCGAGGAAAGGCTTCACCAGTTCCAGCCCTTTGTCCGGCTTCTGGCGGGCCGCTCCGACCAGCGCCGCCTGGCGTACCGCACCACTCGCGTCATTGCGCGCCAGTTCCAGCAACCGTGCAATGGTATCGTCGTTCTTCTTCAGCGCGCCGAGGCCAGCGGCGGTCTGTGAGCGCACCCGAGCGTCCTTGTCGCCGAGAATCTTCAACAGCGCCGGCCGCGTCTCCTCGGTCCTGATGCGCTCCAGCGAAGTGGCAGCATCAATCCGGATCCCGAAGAACGCATCCGACGTGCCGGCGCGCTCCAGAGCCGCGATCACCTCCGCGCCGCTCAGGGAACCCAGCGCCATCGCCGCTTCCGAGCGATTCAGCACCCGCGAAGCGTGCTCCAGTTGCCAGATCCACTCCGAAGCCGGCTTCTTGAAATTGATGGCCTTCAGAATGATGTCGCGCGGGTCGAATAACACCGTTCGCGGCCGGTCGGGCACGCCGAAATACAGGTCCTCCGACTCCTTGCTCGCCCAGAAGCGGAAGGTCTGCGACCCGGAGTCGCCCACCGCCTCGATCTCGATCGGTACGCGGAACGGCGCGGGCTTCGCATCCACCTTCTGGTTCTGCTTCACCGCTACGTGCAGCAGCCGGTTAGCGGAATCGTAGTCCCACGAGACCTCGAATTCGGGATGGCCGGGCTTGTACACGTACTCATCGAACAGCCATTCCAGGTCCTGCCCGGTGGACTCGCTGATGGCCTCCACAAAATCGCTCGTAGTAGCGGTCTGGTAGCTGAACTTCTTGGCATAGTGCTGGATAGCTTTCCAGAAGCGGGCATCCCCAAGCTGCCCGCGCACCATGTGGAGGGTCCACCCGCCCTTGTTGTAGATCATCCCGTAGGCCGAGTTTTCGTCCTGCCCATTCTGCGGAACCACCGCGATCCGACCCGGCGAGGACGTGATGCCGCGGCCGGCGCGCAGTTCCTGCCAGTCGAAGAAGTCGCGCCCGTGCGCGTGCTCCTCCCACAGGGCCTCGAAGTACGTGGCGAAGCCTTCGTTGAGCCAGGTGTGACGCCAGTCGGCGCAAGTCACCAGGTCGCCGAACCACTGGTGCGCCATCTCATGGGCGATCAGGCTGTCGGTGCCCGCGTGGCGGTCTTCGAAGTCGCTTTCCTCCAGAATGGACGCGGCGCCTTCCGTAGTGGCGCTGGTGTTTTCCATGCCCCCGCCGAACGTGTCGACCATCGCCTGCGCGTACTTCGCCCAGGGATAGGGCGCGATGTTGGTGGAGAAGAAGTCGAGCATGTCTATGGTGCGGCCGAACGTCCGCGGAATATCGGCGCCCTTGCCGCGGGGAACGTAGTAGTCCACGGGAACGGTCCACTTCTCCTCGCGCTTGTCGAATTCGCCGGCCACCAGCGAGACCAGGTAGGTGGCCATCGGCTTGTCNNTTGCCGTTCGAGAGCGCCTCCCATCCGGTGGGCACCGTGACCAGCATCTCGGTGGTGGTCTTGTCGTTGGGGAAATCGTAGTTCGGGAACCAGTAGCGGTTGTTGCCGCCGGCTGTGTCGCCATTGGCCCAGATCTGCTTCGGGCGGTTGGGGTGGTGCTTGTCCGGGAAGACAAAGAATAGCCCGCGTTTGGGCTGGGTGTGATAGCGGATCACGAAATCGATCGGCGTGCCGCTGGGATATTGCCGGTCGAGCGTGATGAAGAGCTTGTCGTCCGAGGTGCGGAAGGTGAGTGGCCGACCGGAGACAGTGATGCTCTCGATGTCCAGGGCCGCGCTGTCGAGCGTCACCTCCCGCAGGTCGCCCGAAAGCGGGGACATGCGAAGCGTGGCGGTGCCCAGGACTTTCTGCGCCGGGAGGTCGAAGGAGAGCTCCAGCTTGAGGTGTTGCAAATCGAAGTCCCGGCTACGGGCGTAGGAGGGCTTTTCGTTATAAGGATTCTGGGCGAAGGCCGAGGCAAGAAGCAAGGGAAAAACCAGTGCGGATTTCATACGACTGGTCGCATTGTAGCGCGTGTACGGTATGCTTTAGCTTGCCCACACAAGAGGTCAAGCCACGGCAAGCTAAAGCATACCCTACACAAGACGAAAGCTCCGCTGGCGTATCGGGCGCAGCGGAGCTTTTTCGTTTGAATATCGAGGCCACCTACTTGGAAGTGGTAGTGGGCTTCGCCGTCGACACGGGCTTGGTCGCGGCTGGCGTGGTGCTGGTGCTTCCCACGGGCTTCTTGGTGGTGTGTTTGGACGTCTTCACCGGCTTCTTCGAGTTCTTAGTGGCAACCGGGGCCGTAGTGGTCGTGGCGGCGCCGGTCTTCGCGGGCGGATTCTGGGCGGCAAACATCGTAGTAGAGGCAACCGCGAAAGCGATTGTGAGCAAAGTTTTTTTCATGGCGTTTTTTCTCCCTGGCGAGCCTTTTTGTTCGCTCGCCTTACAACTCTATGGTGCGTCAGACGGGAGAATTACTCGATAGCCTCCGCAGGCTATGAAGCGACACGAATTCGGGGATGGTGCGGTTAAGATTCGTTAGGGTGGAAACCGGGCTCCGTCCCCAAAGTCAGTCACGGACTTTGGAAATATCCTGAAACCTATGACACGAAACCACTTACACTCTATTTCCCAATTCTCCAGGTCCCGGTTTTAGGCGTCGATAGATTACGATGGGCTTGTGTGCCGCCGCGGATTGAGTTTTGGAGGAGGAATAGAGCAGCCGCTTCGATCGAAGCGGTCAAGTTCAGACAACTCCTTTGTTTCCAGCACGGCTCGCCGACTTTTCCGCTTCGATCGAAGCGGCCAGGGTGGGGTATGCTTTAGCTTGCCGAATCCTCCCCGGCCAAACGAAAGCCTACGCTACTTCGCGGTCCACTTCTGGATCCCCACCGAGAACCGTTCCTGCGCCGTCACCTCGACGCGCAAGGCCGTCGTCGTTACGGGTTTGAAGTTGACTTTGTTGAACTTATCCTTCTCCACTCCGAAGGCGCCCGAGGTCTCCACAGGCTTCCACTTCTCGCCATCCTTATAGAGCAGCCGCCACGAGGCCGGCACGCGGACGCTGCCCTGGCCAGTATCGTCGAACCAGTAGAGCGAGCACTCGTGAACGGGCGCCGCCTTCTCGAAGGTGTACTCCACCGACTCTTTGTTGCCCTGCGCGGGCCACCAGTCGAAGTAGGAGGCGTGATCGTTCGACGCGGTGGGAGTCTCGCCGTCCTTGATCGCCTCCACGTTGTGCTGGGGCTTCCCGGATGCGGTCACTTTGGCCGTCGTGACGACCGTCGGGAACGCCAGCGGTTTGGCGCTGGCCACCGTGTTGGGAATCCAAACCATCATCTGCCCCGGCCCACGATTGGCCCAGGCGTAATAGGGAATCGCCGTGAACTCCTGCTCCACCTCGGCGACGTTGCCCTGCCCGTCGAAGGCCAGCGAGACGGCCTTGCCCTTGATCACCTCGACGCCCTTCAGCAGGTCGGACTTGTACTCGGCGGTCAGCTTGGCGGAGTCTGGCAGCATCAGGTTTCGCACCTTGCCGTTGGGGTTGTCGATCCACTCGGCGGCGTAGACGATGGGGCCGCGCTCGATGGCCACCCGGCCTCGGTCGGCAGAGACCAGGTCATTCGCCAGGACCCGACGGATCGGCATGGGCAGGCCCAACTCGATGGTGTCGCCCGCCTTCCAGGTGCGGGTCAGCGCGACGTAGCCCTTATCGAGCTTCACCGGGACGGGCTTGCCGTTCACCTTGAGGACTACCGGTTCGGAATTCTTGTCCTCGAAGCGGTAGAGATCGCTCGCGATCGGCTCGTTGCGGGCCCAACCGGGGATGCGCACATTGATGGTCATGGCGGCCGCCTGGTCGGGGTTCACCGTCATCTTGACCGCGCCGTCCCAGGGGTAGCGCGTATCCTGCACCATCTTGACGGTGCGGCCGTTGTCCATTTTGATGTCGGCGCTGCTGCCCATGTAGAGGTTCACCCACAGCGCGTCGTTCCGCTGCGCGTACACGTAGCCGGGCACCGACGCCATGAAGCGCGTGATGTTGCCGGGGCAGCAGGCCACGCCGAACCATGGGCTGCGCTGGTCCTTCCCGGCGAGGCCGGTGGCCTCCAGAGGGTTCTGATAGAAGAACGTCTTGCCATCCAGCGCCACGCCTGAGATCAGGCCGTTGTAGAGGGTGCGCTCCATGACGTCGATGTACTTGGAGTCGGCATGCAGCAGGAACAGGCGATGGTTCCAATAGTCGTTGCCCACGGCCGC
>PMTT01000254.1:9410-9589 GCA_003167275.1 Bryobacterales bacterium
TCCGCCATCCCGGAGTACATGTACATCGCGCGGACGGCGTGGCCGCCCGACACGGCCTCGGTCTGGTCCACCACCTTCTGCTGCGCTTGCACGTAACGATTGCCGGCGCCCTGTTCCTGACTGTCCGGTCCGCGCGAGTCGAGCATGAACTTGGCGAGGTTGAGATAGCGCTGGTCGCC
>PMTT01000151.1 GCA_003167275.1 Bryobacterales bacterium
ACTCGTCTCGGCGCAGTTGGGAGCGCACCAATTCCCGCTCAAAGATCCGCTGCTGAGTGGGGCGACCAAATGTGCGGCTTGGCCTATACGGCGGAATTTGTGCACTCCCAAATGCGCCGAGACGAGTCTCGGCGCGGCAGACTGAGAGTCCGCGCCACGTGGGCGCACACATCAAACACAGACGCCTTTCGGTGCGAATTATCACATCGGGGCGAGGGCCGGCTGAAAGCCGGCTGCAGCCAGGATTGACTGCCCCACAACACAGGCAAAAGTGCCAGCGTTACGTGCGTAGCAGGTTCAGCTTCTCGCCCGGCGAGAAGCCGGGGAAGACTTGCGCTACGTTCGATTGACCCAGGTGGCCTTGCACCAGCTCGCTTAGGACGGAGCGGAAATCGGTCGTCACTGCGAGATCGCGGGCTTCGTAGAGTTGCTCGCGCTCCAAGCCGGGCCACTTTCCGTACACTTTGCCGCCTTTGACGGGGCCGCCTAGCACCATCATCAGGCCGCCATGACCGTGGTCGGTGCCGTTGTTACCGTTTTCGTGCGCAGTGCGGCCGAACTCCGACATCGTCACTACGACGACATCCTCCATCCGGTCGCCCAAGTCCTGGGAGAAGGCCGCAAGGGCGCTGCCGAACTGACGCAACAGGTTCGACAGTTGACCGGGCTCGTTGCCGTGATGGTCCCAGCCACCGATCTCGGCAAAGGCGGCTTCCACGCCGACATCCGCCTTGATCAAGCGTGCCACCTGCTGCAGACTGCGGCCCAGATCGCCGCCCTGCTGATACTGCTGACCGGCCGGGCCATTGGAAGGGCCCTGGGTGATCTGCTGGATCATCTTCATCGCCGCAAAGGCGTCTTTGCCGGTGCGCTCCAGGCGCGCGTCGGGCGAGGTCGCGTACATGCTCTCGAGGATACCGGCCGTGTCTTGAGTGCCTGCCTGGAAGCTCTGCATGTTGTTCACCGCGATCGCCGCGCGGTCGCCGCGAAGGGTACGGGGCAACTGCGTGCCCATGGCGATCGCGCGCAAGGGCGAGGTCTGAAGATCCGCCGCGGGCAGCGCGCGGTTCATCCAGCCGTCGCCCGAGGTCTTGCCGGGAGTGCCCGACTCCATGTAGTCCTGCGCATCGAAGTGGGAGCGCGAGGGGTCGGGCGAGCCGGTGGCCTCCACGATCGCCAGTTGCTGACTGTCCCAGAGGGCCTTCAGCGGTTGCAACTGGGGATGCAATCCGAAGCGTCCATCCAGGTCGATCGCGCTCTGTCCCGGGGCGAAGTTCGGTCCCGTGGGAGCGCTCGCCTTGAGTCCGGAGGGCGCGGGGATTGCGATGCTGGGGCGCATTTCGTAGTAGCGCTTCTCGGAGAACGGCACCACTACGTTGAGGCTGTCGGCGGCCCCGCGCTGGAAAATCGCGACCAGGATTTTGCGTTTTCCCCTGGCCCCTTCCGCGGCGCGCGCCAACCAGGAGGGCGCCGCTCCAATCCCGGCCATCACGAGTGCCGAGCCACGCACAAATAATCGTCGAGTTATCATGGCTTCCTTACCTCCTCTGGAAGTCGGGTGAACTGATCACCAGACCAGACAGCAGCTTGGGCGAAGGCTCCTTACCCTGGAGACCCTTCGCCATGGCCTCCAGCGTTTGGGACGATGCGTCGCGCCCGAGCAGTTCGCGGGCGACTGCGGCGGCGTCCTTGCCCTCCAATTCCGGACCGTTCAGCTTCACTCCCGCAATCTGACCGTTGGTCAGCGCGGTCGCGAAGGTGATACGGCCCAACAGACTGGCGGTGTTGAGCCAGGCTTCGCCGGTGTTCGGATATCCGGTCGGCTCCACCTTGCCGTAAAGAGGCTCGCCCAGGTCGGCGATCCTCTGCGCCAGCGTAAATGCATCGGTGGTGTCTCCTCCCACGGCGCGCACCGCACTGACCACCATTTCGAGCGGCGACTTCATCTTGGCCTGCCAGGCGCCCTCGGAGAAGAACTCGGTGGACGAGAACAGGGTCTGCAGGACGGCGCGCAGGTCGCCATCGGTCTTGGTGAACGTGGCGGCCATGCGGTCCACCAGTTCCGGCGGCGGATCGTCAGCCACGAAGCGCTGCGCCAGCTTGCGCGAAATGAACTTCGCCGTGGAGGGATGATGCACCAGGATGTCGATCACCTGCAGGCCATCCTGTTCGCCGTTGTTCGAGAGCTTGTGGCCCAGCACCACCTTCTCTCC
The DNA here is from genome assembly GCA_003167275.1 of Bryobacterales bacterium. Lineage (GTDB taxonomy): Bacteria > Acidobacteriota > Terriglobia > Bryobacterales > Bryobacteraceae > JAIQFL01. The sequence continues at coordinate 2,214 of PMTT01000151.1, forward strand.
CATGTCGTGCATGAACCCGGCGAAGACGAATTCGGGCTCGGTATTCGGCTTTCGGACCGTCCAACCGGTGAAGGCGCGGGCGACGGCGATGACGTCCTGCTGGGTGTAGCCGCCGTTGACGCCGAGGGTTTGGAGTTCCATCAATTCGCGGCCATAGTTCTCGTTGAGACCGCGGGCCTGGCGCTGGACCTGTTGGACTACCTGCTGGGCGGGGCCGGCGAATGGGCCAATGTCGAACACGTCGGGCGACATCGACTCCCAGTTGTCGAGGTAGTAGAGCATGGCCGGATGGCGGGCGGTGGCCAGCAGGAGGTCCTTGAAGTGGCCCAGCACGTGGGGGCGAATGGCATCGCGCTCGAAGCTGGCGACCAGCGGACGCTCGTTCTGTTTGGCCTCATAGATGTTGAAGTGGTTGAACCAGAAGTCCACCAGCACTTCCTCCAACTGGCGGTTGGAATAGAGGGCGCGGAAAACCTTGCCCTCTTTCAGGTCCCCGGTTACGGCCTGTTGGGGCTGGCGGTAACGCATCCCCTCGCGGCGTAGGTCTGGAAGTTCGGCCAGCGCCTTCGGGGGAAGAGCCGCGGCAACCTGTTTGCGCTTCATGGGGTCCAGGCTGTTCAGGAGAGCGGTGACCTGCTCCGGATAGCCGTACATGGCGACGTTCATCTCGTCCGAGGTCAGCAGGTCACGGAGCGGCGGGTTGCGCTGCATCGCCTGCTTCTGCCGCTCCTGGTTTTGCGCCGTGCGGGCCGCCTCGATCTCCTTCTGGAGGTCGGGCGCGCAGGGGAAGGTCTGGGGGTTTAGCATCGCCAGGACCTTCTGCCGCTTATCGGGATCGAGTGACTTCAGCACGGCCTCGCGCTCTTCGATGGTCCCGGTGTTCACGCGGCGAAACTCTTCCTGCGGCAGCACGTCGGTAGGGCGCATGACGCCAATGAACGGGCTCCGCTGCATGTATTCCTTGAGGACCTCGCCGGGCGCCATGCGGAGAGTCTCCAGAGGCTTGAGCTTCGCCTCGAGCACCGGGTTTTCGGGAATCCGGTCGGGGTGCAACTGGAGGTCGATCCATTTGTCGACGCCCATGCGGCGAACCTCTTCGATATCGCCGGGGCGTGGTCCGAAGGTCAAACGGTTCAACGCCTGCAGGATCTGTTGGTCTTTCGAGAGTTTGGTGTCGAAGCGCCCAGAGCCATTCCCCGTGAAGAGAACGCTGGTCGCCAGCAGCGCTGCCGAGACGGTGGTCAGTCTCAAACGCTTCATCATGACGTGCCCTCCAGGTGACGAGTCGCCGGATCTTTTCCCAGGACCGTTACCAATTCAGCCTGAGTATATCGCGTTAGACGTCGAACCTGGCGTTTGGATGGGTTGGTATTAAAACCCTCCCAAGTCTGCGAAGCCTTAGTGGGGCGGGCCCCCTGGNNGACGAGGGCGTCCGCCCCACGGTGGCTACAGCAGTTTCGGGAGCAGTTCGCCCGCGGGGCCTTGCAGGGCGCAGTCTACTAGTTTCGTGGCGGCGGTCGGCTCGATGTTGATTTCGATTACCTTGGCGCCGGCTTGCCTGGCGTAGGGGATCAGGCTGGCGGCAGGGTGCACCACGGCCGATGTGCCCACCACCAGGAACACCTGCGCCGCCGCGGCAGCATGCTCGGCTTCCTTAATCATGCCGTCGGGCAGGGGCTCGCCGAACCAGACCACGCCGGGACGGCGAGACCCCCACAGGCGCAGTGTGGCGGAATCTTGGGCAGCGGCACCCGGCGATTCGGAAAGTTGGCGCCGCAGGTGGTGCAGCGCATTCGCCAGATATCGCCATGCAGCTTGAGGATTTTGCCGCTTCC
>PMTT01000372.1 GCA_003167275.1 Bryobacterales bacterium
GAACCCGATTACTACACGCAGATCCGAGTCCCCCAGCGCGGCGACGCCACCCTCACCATCCACCCCACCGCGACCACCGCAAACTACGACCTCCAAATCAACCGCTGGCCCCGCTCGACCAGCGTCAAGAGCGGCCCGATCCATCGCTGGCAGGACGCCATGCCGATCGCCCTCGGCAAGACCGTCTTCGCCTCCGGCGACGATGCCGAATACGTCCCCCTGCCCGGCACGCCGCGCCGCACGATGGTCGAAGACCCCGCCGCCACAGACTGGTACCAGTTCGAATTCACCTCCGACACGCCCAAGCTCGTCTTCTTCCAGGTGGACCTGATGGAGCGCGACCAGATCCCCGTCAACGTCTCGGTCTACCGCGTGGAATCCGGCGCGCCCAAGGAGTACTTCGAGGGTGAGGACCCGGTCACCCTGCCGCACGAGGTCCAGGCGCTACCCGGCAACAAATTCACGCCCCGCGTTCTCAAAGAGAAGGGCACCTACTACATCGCCGTTCGTGCCGCCCACCCCGAGTACAAACTGCGCACCCGCGTCTACGACTGCCCACCGTATCGCGACCCGCAGACCGCCGTCCGCACCGCCGTCGATTACATCCTGGCCGCGGGCGATTCCTGGCACGCCAACACGCCCCGTCGCGGCGGCATTCTTGACCGCGTGGCCAGCGTCCACCAGGAGACTTCGCTCTGCGTCGGCTGCCACACCACGCATTTCCCATTACGCGCCCAGCTTTACGCCACGCGCAATGGCTATCCCGTGATCCAGCGCCAGCAGGTGCAGTTCCTCATCGAGCGCTTCTATAACAACCCGCGGCCATTCTATGGCTTCGAAGAGCAGGGCGCGGTGTGGGCCCGCATGATCTCCGCGCCCGCCAACGTGCTCGGCCGCATGTCGCATCTCACCGATCTCTTCGAGCAGCAGATCTCGGGCGAGAGCCGCGATTCCTACCACCAGTCGATCGCCGAATACCTGAAACTCTACTACGCCGACCGCACGGCGCTGCCTCCCGACGAGACCAACGGCAACACCCCGCTGGTGAGCGCGCACGAGATCGCCTGGTATGCCTGGACCGATACCCACGATCCGCGCCTCGGCGACTTCATCTCCAAAGGCGAGGTCAAGAATACGATCGACCTCTGCTACCAGACCCTCGCCCTCGCGGACATCGACCGGGCGCGATACGCAGACCAGATCCGCGCCAACGCCCAGCGCATTCTTTCCTTACAGCGCCCCGACGGGCAATGGTCCGCACGGTTCGAGCCGAACCAGCCCGAAGTGGAATTTCAGACCGGCCACGCGCTCTGGGCCTTGCAGGCCGCCGGGATTCCCGCGTCAACCCCGCAAGTGGCCAAGGGTCTCAAATACCTGCTCGACCGGCAGCAGTTGTTCGGCGGGTGGATGGACCCGCTCCAGTCTTTCGAGAACTTCCGCACGCCGTTCCGCGAGACGCAAATGGCGGTCCTGGCGCTGAGTTCCTATTTCCCGATCGCCGGGCGCGCCAAAGGCTGGAACTCGCCCAAGCTGGAGCGGCTTTCCGCCGACCCTATCGAGATGCTGCAGCAACTCGATGACGTGTGGGACGCGCCATCGGCAGCCGTTCACAAGGACATCGAAGCGGCGGCCCGCTCCAACGACGCGCTGCTCCGCCAGGCTGCCGTGGAAGCGCTCGGCCGGCTCGGGAACCGCGAGGGCCTTTACGGCGAACTGCTGGGCGATCCCAGCAAGTTGGTGCAGCGCACCGCGGCGTGGGCTATGCGCCAGTCCTACAGCCGCCACGTGGATACTCCATCGGCGGATCTGGAGAGCGCTCTGCTGTCGTCCGACGACCGCACCCGCTGGGGCGGCACCCGCGTGTTCGCTGCCCATTTTTCGGCTCTCGCCAAGCGTCCCGAAATGTCGCTCGCGCTGGCCAGCCTGGTGAACGATCCGTCCGAAATGGTCCGGATGGGAGCCGTGAAGGGCATCTGGCAATTCTGGTTCTGGAATCCCGATTCCACGATCAAAGGCACGATCGAGGACCGGATTCTGGCGGCGCTCGCGGAACCGCAAACGGAGCGCGTAGAGAACAACCTGCGCTACGCCGTCTACAATCTGGCTGACGAGAACATCCGCTACCTTTATAACAACTGGGTGCCGCTCCTGGGCCGCCCCGAGGATCGCGAGCGCGCCATTCGCGGCCGTCTCGCGATCGAGAACCGTCTCGCCACGAAGTTCGCCGGCATCCTGACGAGCGGGCCAGACCGGCAAAAGAGGCTTCTCCTGGAGTCGCTGACCACGTTCCCCATGCGCCGCGGCGACATCTACGATCTCGATGCCGACCTCGGTAAGCCCGCACCACCCATCTACAACCGCATCGGCAACGACACCGAGCAGATCGAGTTCTTCGGCAAGAGCGGCGACCTCCTGGCGCACGCTCTCCAGCCGCTGCTCAGTTCGCCTGACCCCGCCATGCGCCGCCTGGCCGGCCAGGCGTCTCTGCTGGTGCGCGAAACGCGATTCGGAGAGGTCAATCGGATCGCCGGCCCCTACGGCGCGGATGTGAAATCGCTGCTGGTCAAACTGCGGACCATGCCCGAAGAAGCTGACGTAGTGAGTGCCATGCAGCCGGCGCCCCCGACGTCCACCACCGCCGGTGCGACGAC
>PMTT01000900.1 GCA_003167275.1 Bryobacterales bacterium
TCGCGCGGCCTGGCCACCGAATTCGGCGCGAACTGGCTCGATTTCCGGCATTTCGAGACACAGAACTCCGTGGATCGGGACCGCTTCCCGAGCTTCAACAACGCGCTGCGCGAGGCCATGTTCCAGGAGCCGATTCAACTCATCGAGGACGTCCTCCAGCACAACCGCTCCGTCCTGGACATGATTTATGGCAACTACACTTTTGTGAATCCCGCGCTTGCCCGCCATTACGGGATGCCCGAAGTCCAGGGTGGCGAGGATCACTGGGTTCGCGTGGACGACGCCGGCCAATATGGGCGCGGCGGCCTGATACCGATGGCGGTCTTCCTGACCGAAAACTCCCCTGGCCTGCGAACCAGCCCGGTGAAGCGCGGCGCCTGGCTGGTAAAGAAGGTGCTCGGCGAAGTCATTCCGCCACCGCCCGCGGTCGTTCCCGAATTGCCAGCCGACGAGGCCAAGTCGGATCTCCCTCTCCGCGACATGCTCGCCAAGCATCGCGAGAACAAGGTCTGCGCCTCGTGTCATGCGCGCTTCGACGTATTCGGCCTGGCGTTTGAAGGCTACGGACCGATCGGCGAATCGCGCACCAAGGACCTCGCCGGACGGCCGGTGGATGCCAAGGCGACTTTCCCCGGTGGTATCGAGGGCGAAGGATTCGCCGGTGTCCAAACCTACATCCGCGAGCATCGCCAGAATGACTACCTGGACAATTTGAGCCGCAAACTGCTGGCCTATGCTCTCGAACGTTCCCTGCAGCTCTCCGATGACCTGACGGTCCAGCGCATGGATGCCAGGATGGCCGCCAACGGTTACCGGTTCGACACGCTCGTCGAGACCATTGTGACGAGCCCTCAGTTCCTCAACAAACGAAATTCCGATTCGCGCGAAAAGCCTGAACCGCCCCAAAGGAAAGGTGACTAACATGCCCAAATCCACCGAGAATTCCGCCAGCCGCATTTCCCGCCGCACAGTCCTCCGCGGCGCGGGCGTGACGATGGCCCTGCCGTGGCTTCAATCCCTGTCCGCGTTCGCCGATACCGCGTCGCCGGCCGCCTTTCCCAAACGCTTCGCCGTGATGTTCATGGGGTGCGGCATCAACGAGGACCACTGGAGCGCCGAAGGCTCGGGCGATCAGATGAAGCTCAGCAAGACTCTGTCCGTGCTCGAACCGCTGAAGCACAAGATCAACGTGATCGACGGCCTCTTCAATAAGGCCGCGACGGGGCAGGGCATTCACCCCGCGCAGACCGGCAGCCTGCTCTCGGGCGCGCACATTACCAAAGGCGCCATCATCCATTCGGGCATCTCGGTGGACCAGATGATTGCCAACAAGGTCGGGGACGACACGCTGACGTCCAGCCTGGTTCTGGCGTGCGACATCCCCATGACCGGCTATCACGAAACCAACTTCTCCCTGGCCTACAGTTCGCACATCTCGTGGCAGACGCCGGACTCGCCGGTCCCCGTGGAAGTCTACCCGTCGCTGGCTTTCGACAGCGTCTTCGAGAATCGCGGCAGCCTTCGGAACATGAGCATTCTCGACCGTGTGAGGGAGTCCGCAGAGGCGCTCACCCGCAAAGTCAGTTCCAGCGATAAGAGCAAGCTGGATGAATACCTGACCAGCGTGCGCGATGTGGAGAAGCGCGTCGAGGGAATGCGCAAGACCAAAGACCAGGCGGAAGATGCGGCCAAGCAGCAGAACAAGCCCACCTTCAGCATGGCGCGCCCGGCCAATGGCTTGCCCGATGACCTGCGGGAGCACACCCGGCTGATGTGCGACATCATTGCACTGGCCTTCCAGACGGACCGCACGCGCGTGGCGTCGCTGATTCTGGTTCGGGATCTCTCGGCGATGATTTACCCGTTCCTCGACGTCCGCGACGGCCACCACGGCGCATCCCACAACAATCTCTCGGACGGTTACGAACGCATCGCTCGCTTCCACCTCAGCCAGCTCGCCTACCTCGCGACCAAGCTGGATGCCATGCCCGAAGGCAATGGCACGGTGCTCGACAATTCCTGCCTGATGTTCCTCTCGAACATGTGGGCCGGCCGCAAGCACGACAACTTCAGGCTCCCGCTGGTGCTGGCCGGAGGAATGGGCGGCACGCTGGAAACCGGCCGTACGCTGAGTTATCTCGATCAAGGCGAAGGTAATCGGAAGATGTGCAGCCTGTACCTCTCAATCATGGACCGCATGGGCATCAAGCTGGACCGCTTCGGCGACGCCGACACCCGCCTGGAACGCCTGTAGTGCTCCAGACCTTGGGTGCCACTCTAGCTGCCTGGCACTACACCGCCTTGTGGGGCAGGTTGTTAACCTGCGGCGGGTTGGTAACCCGCCTGTTGACCTTTGCGCATGCCCGACAGGCGCCGGTTGGCAACCGGCGCGCAGGATGCCATCCTGCCCCACAGATCGTCTTCCTCCTCGCCCTCACCCTCCCACTCTCCGCCCAAACGACAGCCATCGTCGGCGCAGCCGTCATCGATGGCAACGGCGGCCCGCCCCTGCCCAATGCCGTCGTCCTCATCACCGGACAGCGCATCGCCGCCGTAGGCCCGCGCGCCTCCACCACCATCCCACAAGGCGCGACCGTCGTCGATGCCACCGGCCGCTACATAGTTCCCGGATTCATCGACACCAACGTCCACCTCTCGCTCTACGGCGGTGCTCGCGACCGCTACGAGACGCTCGCCAAGTACTACCCGCGCGAGAGCGAGATCGTCCTGGAGGCCGCGCAGCTCCAGTTGCGATACGGCGTCACCACCGTGCGCGACAGCTACGGAATGCTGATGCCGCTCGTCCAGGTGCGCGACGCCATTGCGCGCGGCGAGGCCCTCGGCGCGCGCATCCTGGCGGCCGGTAACATCGTGGGATGGGGCGGTCCGTACTCCATCACCTTCAGCCTGACCCCGCAGAAGGATCTCACCCGCTTCCAGGAGGAGATGAACGACGCCATTTCCCAAGGCGCTGGCGAAGACTTGGCCGACATGACCCCTGCCGAGCTGCGCGTGGCCATCGGCAAATACCTGGACAAGGGGCCGGACTTCCTCAAGTACGGCGGCACCAGCCACTTCGCCCAGCCAACCTACATCGGCTTCTCCCCGGAAGCGCAGAAGGTCATGGTGGAAGAGGCGCACAAACGCGGGCGATTGGCCGAGACGCATTCCACCACCATCGAAGGCCTGAGGCTCTCGATCCAGGCAGGCATCGACCTGATCCAACATCCCGAGCTGCTGACCCCGCGGGAGATGCCCGACGATCTGGTGAGCCTCATCCGCGAGCGCAACATCATCTGCTCGATGCTGGTCAGCACCATCACCGGCGAGGCTTGGGAGAAGCACCTCAAGGCCAAGGCCGAAGCAGAGAAGAAGCAGCAGGAGGCCGACAAGAAAGGGCCCGCCCGCCCGCGGACATTCGTGGAAGAGCGGCGCCGCGCGGCCGATCTCGGCCTCGACCTGGATACGCGCCGGCGGAACGCGCAGAAGCTAATCCAGGCGGGCACGACCGTCACTGTAGGCACCGACAGCTACTGGGCCGCCGCGCCGGAATTCGCTATCGATCCCAAACCCGACAACCAGAGCCACGGGATCGGAACGATCATGGCGATCGAAGGCCTGGTGGAACTGGGTATGACGCCGTCCCAGGCGATTGTGGCGGGCACGAAGAACGGCGCCATCGCCTGCCGCAAGCTGAACGATTTCGGCACGATCGAAAAAGGCAAACTGGCCGACCTGGTGATTCTGGATGCGGACCCGCTGGCCGACATCCACAACATTCGCAAGGTGCGGTCGGTGATGAAGGGTGGCCAGGCGGTCGACCTCGCCCAACTTCCCGGGAAGCGCGTGCTGTCCTCCCCGAAGCCGAACTTGAGCGCGGAGAATCGCACGCTGCTGCTGAACCCGGACGCGCCCGAAATGAACCGCCAGGCGCCGGAGGTCTTCCGTGTGCGATTCGCTACCAGCAAGGGGGACATCCTGTTCGAACTGCACCGCGACTGGTCGCCCAAGGGCGTGGATCGCTTCTACAACCTGGTCCGCGCCGGCTACTACGATGACGGCCGCTTCCATCGCGTGATCAAGGACCGCTGGACGCAGTTTGGGATCAATGGAGATCCGCAAATCTCCAACGTGTGGCGTACCCGGACGTTGCCGGATGAGCCCCGCCGCGAGTCCAACGTGCGGGGAACTATCGCCTATGCCTTCGCCGTTCCCAATGGCCGGACCACCCAGATTTTCATCAACACCCGAGACAACCGGGCGACCCACGACGTGGAGCCGTTCGTGCCGATCGGCAAAGTCATCGAAGGCATGGACGTAGTGGATCGGCTGAACTCCGAATACGGCGAAACGTCCGGCGGCGGCATCCGGGCCGGCAAGCAGGGCCCGCTGTTCGAAGAAGGCAATGCCTGGCTGGATCGTAACTACCCCCGTCTCGACCATATCGAGCGCGCAACAATCGAGTGACTCTTCGCGCCACGTGTCACCTCACCGATGCGGGAATCTCGATCGCCTTCCCTGACATCACCGCGCCCGCGTTGTTCTTCTTCAGCAGGTCGTTGATCTCCGGAATCTGGCGCTCGATGAATCCGTTCACATCGCCCATGTCCTTCAGGAACTCGGCCTTCAGCTCGTTGAAGTGCTCCACCTGATACGGCGTGGGCGCAGCCAATACGCGGTCGATCGCGCCCAGCAGTTGCGCCAGCCGGTCCACCAGGCGCGGACCCATGCTGTAGCCTGGAATCACGTCCGGCCTCGCCAGCTTCAACTCCATCGTCGAAAGCTGCTGGAGTCGCTCAGTAATCAGCGCCGCCAGGGTCTTCGCCGCCTGCGGATCCAGCGTGCGGACGGTCTTCTCCGACGTGTCCAGCTCGCCCTTGAAGGTGTCGATGGAACGCAGCGCATCGTTCACTGAAGACTGCATGTCGCGGAGCTTCAGGTTGATCTCGAGCTGCGTACGCAGTTCCGGCTCGGCGGCGGGAATCGTCGGGTCGAGCCGCACCTCCAGCTCGCGCGTCAACGTCTGGCCGCCGGCCGTCAGCCGCACCGTGTACTTTCCAGGCAGAACTTGCGGACCTTGCGGCCGCCCGCGGCCGCCACCGCCGCCTTCGGCATCCGCCTCGGGATCCGGCGCTCGGCGGACGCGCGGCCCCTGGTGTCGCAGGTCCCAAGTCACTCGGTTCAGTCCGGCGTCCTGCGGGACGGGGCCGAGATCGCGGATCACTTTACCCGCACCGTCCAGAATTTCGATCTTCGCCGCGCCCTTGTCTTTCAGGTAGTAAGTGATGGGCGCGCCATAGGGAGGATTCTGCGCCATGAACGGCTTGTTGCCACCGCTTCCCATCCCGCCGCCACGTCCTCCGCCGCCATCGAACCGCAGCGCCGGGCGCATCCCGAACAGGTAAGCGCTCTTTGCCAGCACTTCGTCATTCACCTGTTGCAGCGGCGAAATGTCGTCCAGAATCCAGAGACTGCGGCCGTGCGTCGCCAGGATCAGGTCGTTCTCGCGCGGATGAATCACCAGGTCGCGAATGGCCACGGGCGGCAGGTTCTTCAGGTGCATCCGCACCCACTGATTGCCGCCGGTGAACGAAACGTGCAGCCCGAGCTCCCCGCCTACATAGAGCAGTTTGGGATTCTTGGGATCTTCTTTCACCACCCAGAGGTAATTGTCCTTGGGAAGGTTGCCGCCGATGTTCGTCCAGGTCTTGCCGAAGTCGGTGGTCTTAAAGAGGTAGGGATGGAAGTCGTCGAACCAGTGGTGCTCAAAGGCCACATAAGCGGTCCCGGCGGCCGTGCGCGAGGGCTCGATCCACGCGACCTCGGCGAATTTCGGGACGCCGGGGACATTCGTCACGAGGTTGGTCCACTTCTTGCCGGAGTCAGTTGTCAGTTGCAGATTGCCGTCGTCGGTCCCCGCCCAGATCACGCCCGCCTGCACGGGCGATTCGGCGATGCGGATCACGGTGCAATGGTATTCGGCCGTGGTGTTCTCGGTCCACATGGTGCCCACGCTCTTCTGCTTCTCGGGATCGTTGGTCGAGAGGTCGGGACTGATGGCGGTCCAGGTCTTGCCGAAGTCAGTGCTCTTGAACACCACGTTGCTGCCGAAGTAGACGGTGTTCTTGTCGTGCGGCGAGGGCACAATAGGCGCGTTCCAGTTGAAGCGATATTTCAACTCGCTGACGGGCCCGCCGTCGTTGCGCTTGGGTTGCGGGCTGACGTCCTGCTGTTCGCGCGTGCGCAGGTCGGTGCGGACAATGCCCCCACCCTGGCTTTCCGAGAGGTACAACTCGGGATGGTCCAGGTGATTGACCACGTGGAAACCGTCGCCGCCGGAGACCATGGTCCAGTCATCGTTAATGATGGCGCCGGCGCGCGTGCGGCTCGGACCGGTCCAGCCTCCGTTGTCCTGCAGACCGCCCGAGAGGTAGTAGAACGGATCGCGGTTGTCGGCCACCACCTGGTAGAACTGGCCGATGGCGAGGTTGCTGACGAACTCCCAGGTCTCGCCGCGGTCGTAGGAAACGGCAATGCCGCCATCCTGACCCTGCCAGATGCGGTTGGGGTTCTTGGGGTCCACCCAGACGGTGTGATAGTCGCCATGCGTGCTGCCGGAGATGCCGCGCCAGTTGCGTCCGCCATCGATCGAGGTGGAAAGCCGCATGCCGATCGAATAGAGCCGGTTCTCATCGGTGGGGTCGATGGTCATGTGGCTGTAGTAGAGGCCGCGGCCCACGATCACCGGGTTTTTGGTCATCATGCGGAAGTGTTCGCCGCGGTCGTCGGAGCGGTAGAGCGTGCCATCGTTGGATTCGCCGATCACGTACACCACGTTGGAATTGCCGGGGGCCACGCGGACTCCCATGCGTCCCCAGTTCTTGGCGAGGCCGTTCGTGAGCTGCTGCCAGGTGCGGCCGCCATCGGTGGAGCGGAAGACGCCCGTCTTGTCGCTGCCCGAGATGAAGCGCCACGGCTTGCGGTCGAAGCGCCACATGGTGGCGTAGAGGATGTTGGGATTGGTGGCGTCGATATCCATGTCGGCGCAGCCATGTTCGGCGTCGATGTAGAGCACCTTCTTCCAGGTCTCCCCGGCGTCGGTGGTCATGAAGACACCGCGCTCCTCGTTGGGTCCGGTATTATGGCCCAGCGCGCACACGTGGGCGATATTCGTGTTCAGCGGATTGATCACGACGCGCGAGATGTGGTGCGTGTTCGAGAGGCCCAGATTGCGCCACGTCTTGCCGCCATCCAGGGTCTTATAGACGCCATCGCCGAAGGAGACGCTATTGCGCGCATTGGCTTCGCCGGTGCCTACCCAGACGACGTCGGGATTATGCGGATCGACGGCGATGTTGCCGATCGAAATGGTGGCCTGGTGATCGAAGATGGGAGTCCAGGTGGTGCCGGCGTTGGTGGTCTTGAAGAGTCCGCCCGAAGCCGTGGCGACATAGACCAGCGCCGGGTTGCCTGGGATGCCTTCGACGTCCGTGATGCGGCCGCCCATGGAAGCGGGCCCGATGTTGCGAAACTCCAGGCGATCGAACAGGCTGGAATTGAGATCGGCCGCGAAGGCGGCCGCAGTGGTGAGAATGAATGCGAACAGGGCTCGGCGTAGCATCCGAAGAACCTCCTCTGGGGACTGCTACTGTACCACAAACCTGGGGAGGCTAAGTTAGATCTGTGGGGTATGCTTTAGCTTGCCCAGCCGTGATTTGATCGCCTTGATTTAATGGACTACGCAAGCTAAAGCATACGCTACGGTTCCACCGGGTAGCCCGGGTCGATCCAATCGGTCTTGAAATTCGTCCCCGAGTACATCGCCTTCACATGCGTGAATCCTAGTTCCTTCAAGAGTTCGAGCGCCGGTTTCACGTTGGGGCATTTGTCCCACGGGCAACAGCCGCAGTAGATCACCAGGTCTTGATCGCGCGGCAGGTCCTTCACGACAGCCTTCAGCACGTCCAGTCCCTCGGGCTTGGAAGCGGGACCTCCGTATAGGGCGCCGGTAATGTGGTGGCTGCGGTACAGCACGTTGGGACCGACCTGGATGATCGTGAGCTTGGCAGTTTTCGAGCTAAGCTGGGCGGCCAGGTCCTTCGGTTGGATGGTGGGAAGGTCTCCCGCCAGCGCGACAGCCAGCAGGGTAAGGGCAGAGACAGAGATCAGGAGAGGCTTCACGAGTTAACTGTAGCGCAAAATAGCGCGGTGATTGGTGGGGCGGACGCCCTCGTNNCTTCGGCTGTCCGAACAGGCCGACCGGGGGGCAGCGCCGGACCAAGTGGCGGACCAGGGGGTCCGCCCCGCCAAGTCCGCGCAGGCTGGGGAGACTTGAAGGGGGGAATCCTACTTCAGTTCCCCGTGCATGGCCGCTTTAGCGAACTCGCCGGACGAGTTGAGCTTATATTCCCAATTGCTGATGAGCGTTGGCCCCCATTCGGGATCGAAGCACCACACCGTCCAACTGATCCCCTTGCTTTCGAGGTACTTGATAATCGCCGGCCCGTAGGCTGCCGCATTGGCGCCTCCACGTCCCCCGGCGCCGGTCGGAGCGGCAGCGGTGGGTGGCGTTGCGCCAGGGGCTGGAGGCATCGCAAATCCACCGAACTCCGTGGCAATGATCGGGTATTTGGAGGCCGCGAAGCCGAAGTCTTCCTCCCATTTCGGTTCCCAGGGCTGGGGCCGCTTGTTGGAATACGGATGCGTGGTGTAGCCGATACCCTCGGCGGCGATCGGGTTGAGGCGCAAGGGCGTCAGATCGTACGCCCAATCGAATCCCGCCACCAGCGGGATGGCTTGCTGATTGTTCGCCCGGATGATGGCGATCTCATCCTCCACGATCTGCTTCCAGGCCTCCCAATTGACCCGGCCAAATGCCGCGGGCTCGTTGAACAGTTCGAAGAACGCCACCGTGTTGTGACCGTTGTAACGCCTCGACATCGCGCGCCAGAAAGCGAAGGTCTCTTCTTTCGTGGTGTCGTACATCGGGTCCTGAAACACGCCCGTGGTCAGGTTGCCGATCGAATGCCAATCGATAATGATGTGCATGTCGAGGTCGGTGGCCCATCCGACGGCCTGATCGAGCAGTTTGACGTATTCCGCCGGAGTCCTTTCCCTCCAGGCCACAGGATGAACGGGAATGCGCAGCAGGGTTGTGCCCATCTCCTTGACCTTCACAAAGTGATCCTTGTTCCAGTGCCCCTGCATCTCGAGCTTGTCGGGATCGGAGATGGCCAGCCCCCGGAAAAGCACGGCTTTCCCGTCCGGATCGACAAACCGGTTGCCCTTGACAGAGATCAAGGGCAGTTTCTTGGCGTCTGTACGGTAGGGTTGGCCGCCGATTGGCCGGTCCCTCCACCATTCGTGTGTCCTCTTCGGCACGGCGGCCGGCTCGGGTCGGGCGACCTGGGCCAGCGCCACGGCGGAGAACGACAGCAACGCCGCGCTCACCGCGAGAGCCTCAATCGGTCTTTTCACGCAGTTTACTGTAACGCAAAAGAGGAGGCACAGTGGCGGTCACAGCATGGGGCGTGCCGTTAAGATAGTATAGGCGAAGATGACGGCTGACGAACAGGTGCGGGCCCAACTCGCGCTGATTGTTGCGCATGAGTTGTTTGCGGGGGCGGACCGCCGCACACGCCTGCTGCGATTCCTCGTCGAGCAGAGCCTGGCCGGGCAGACCGGTTCTTTGAAGGAATCCGTCATCGCGGTGGAGGTTTTCGACCGGTCGACCGACCACGATCCCAAGCTCGATTCGCTGGTGCGCGTGGAGATGGGCCGGCTGCGGTCGCGATTGATTGAGTACTACGGCCAGGCAGGGAAGAATGACCCGGTTCGCATCGAGATCCCCAAGGGGAGCTACACGCCGGTCTTCACCCACTTTGACCAGCCCGTTGAGCAGCCTGCTCCCGCGCCTCAACCAATCGTGGTTCCGTCCAGCCACGTGCCGGAGAGAACCTGGAACGGGAATAGGACTTGGGCTGTGGCCGCGGTGGTCTGCACCGTGGTCATCTCGCTGTGGTTCCTGACGAGGCCGGCACAATCTCCGCCGCAGCCGTCGGTGGCGGTCCTTCCCTTTCTGAATCTCACCGGCGACCCCGCCAACGAATTTCTGAGCGATGGCATCACGGATGAGCTGACCAGCGTGCTGGCCGAGGCCCGCAGCCTGCGGGTGGTGGCCCGCACCTCCGCCTTTCAGTTCAAAGGGAAGAACGCCGATGTCCGGGAGATCGGGCGCGCTCTGAATGCCGCAGCGGTAGTAGAGGGAAGTGTCGCGCGCCAGAGAGACCAATGGCACATCGTGGCCCAGTTGATCCGGGTGAGCGACGGCTATCACCTCTGGGCCCAGTCCTACGATTCTCAGCCGGACGATCTTCAAAAGACAGAGGGCGAAGTGGCACGCGCGACGGTCCGGACGCTGGCCGCCGACCAGCCGGGGCTGGTCGGCTCCAGCCTGCTGATGAGCACTCAAAATCCGGAAGCGCACGACCTGGCGTTGCGCGCGCGAAGCGCGTTCCTGCGGGGAACCTACAGTTCGATCATGCTCAGTGCTCAGCTTGCCCATCAGGCCATCGAGAAGGACCCTTCCTATCCGGTGCCCTATTCGCTGGTGGCAGCGGCGGAATACACGCTCGGGCAGTTTGGCGTCCTCTCGCAGAAGGAAGCCTTGGAGCGCGCACTGTCCGCCAACGAACAGGCTCTGAAACTGGATCCGGGGTTCGCCGATGCGCATGCCGCCCATGCCATGCACACCTATTTCTACTACTGGGACTGGCCCAAGGCGGAGGAAGAGTTCAAATTGGCCCTCAGCCAGGGGTCGCTTCAAGCCCCCAACCTGTATGGGTGGGGCCTGACCACCCGCGGCCGGTTCGCGGAGGCCCAACGGCAGTTCGCCCGGGCCGAAGAGTTGGACCCCGTGGCGGCTGCACCCAGGATCAATCGCGGGTTCCTGTGGGGCTACCAGGGCAACCTGGGCAAGGCTCGATCGGAGAACCGGAGGGTACTGGAGATGAATCCGGAGGACCTCTACGGGATCGTCGGTCTTGCCTCACTGGACTTGGTGGACAAGAACTGCCCTGCCGCAGCCGGCGATTCCGCCATGCTCGACAAGATCGCTCCCAACTTGCCGGGCAGCCGGATCTTGCGGGCCAGTGTCTGGGCCGATTGCGGAAAGCCCGAGGAGGCCCGTAAACTTCGGGATGAACTGGATCGCTCGCCGCCGCCCGGCCTCAGCTTCTTCGGAATGGCGGTCTTGGATGGACTGCTCCACGACTACGACCGCGGCTTCATTCATCTCGCAAAGGCGGCTGACGGACGTGAGATCGCAATCTTGAGCATCAAAGCCGACCCGGGATTCAAGCCGTTCGCGAAGGATCCCCGTTACATTGCTCTGCTGAAGCGGCTCCATCTGTAGCCTCCAGGCTGTTTCTTCGGCACGCTAACCCCTTATTTTCCAATGTAACGTCGTGTCACATAACGGCATGAGACTCCATTTTGCCGGCCCCCCTCCGTTAGCCTCGCAAGCGGAGGGAATGTATGAATCCAATCGCCGTTTTTCCATCGAGAGAATTCCTGAAAAGGTCCTTGCCGGCAATCGCTCTGGCGTGCGCCGCGTTCGCGGGTGCTGCCCCGGCCCGGGCTGCGACCATCACTTATGTGCAGGTTTTGACGTCGAGTTTCGGCGGACTGCACAATCAATACGATTCGATTAACGGGCTGCAACAGCAGACCTCGAACGGCCCCAACATCAGCGGGATCGCAGGCGCATCCGTGGGGCCGACCAACGCTTCGGTCTCCCTTGACTCGTCATCATTCAGCCCGAACAACGGCATAAGCGAATCCAGCGCCGCTTCGGCCTATGCGAATCTTGCACTGGGGACTGTCGGCGTCTCGTCGAGTGGATCGGCCTCAGTGAACAACGAACCAGCGCTCGCGGAGGCAACCGCGCAGGCGGCACTCCAGGACACGCTGACATTCAGCAACTCGACCGGGCACGTGGTGGATATCGACGTGTACTGGACCTTCGACGGCACCATTTCGACCACGAGCGATTTTTCCAGGACCGACTTTTCCTCGTACTTCTGCTTCGACACGGCCACCTCCTGTCAGGCTCATGGCGGCATCGGGGGGGGCGGCATCATTCAGCCCGCCTCCAATGCACGATTTAACTACCAATACTCCCTGGTTGGGTTCGGCGGTTTGTCCGTGACCACACCCAGTCTAGGCTGGGTGACGTCCTCTTACACCTCGTCGCCGTTATCGCCAGGCGGCACCCTGGGGATTGGCGTGGAGAACATCGCGGTCACTTTCCATGGCGTGTATGCACTTGCCGCCGGCACCAGCACCGAAGGCGTCTATGGCAATCTGACCGAAATCTGCGGCGGCGGGATGATCGCCACGCAAGGCTGCGACTTCAGCCACACGGGCTCGCTGAGCTTCAGCCTGAACGATCCTGGGGTCAGCTTCACGTCGGCCAGCGGGGTCTTGCTTACTGGAACGGGGGCAGTGCCGGAGCCAGCGGAATGGAGTCTGATGGTCATCGGGCTCGGGCTGCTGGGCTGCGGAATGACGAAGCAGATGCGGCGCTCGTAGGGGCGAATCAGGACCGAGGCAGAAAGCCCCGGCCGATCCCTTCGGCCTTCGCGACCCGCTCCGGGCTGGCAGGCAGAGGATACCATCGCACCTCCCAGGTACTCCGCTCATAAAACTGCCAGCCTTTGGCCGTGAGCTCCGCGATTACCAGGAACACCTCCCGGCCCGTTACATCGCTGCGGACTTCACACCATTCGACATGCTTCATCGTGCCAGCCTCCATTCACGGGCGATCCCGGTTCTGGGAATCGCGGGATGAAAACTTCCGAGTGGATATAACTCACCGTCCCTCTCCGATGCCATGCCATCACCCAGTTGTCCGCATAGTCCAGCCGGCCCTGGGTGCGCCGCGGCACGATCGGCAACTCCGTCGATCGCGTCCAGACCTCCACCACGATCAACTCCGAGCTCGTGAAGCCCAGATGACTGCACTGGTTCCGGATCGCGTGCGCCAGCCCGTGCGTAATCGGACCGGAGCCACCGAATACGTTCAGGTAGTCGGGACCGCCCGGCCACAGTTCCTTACTGAAGACGATGTACCCGGCTGTCCGCCGGCGCCCGCGATTCACGTAGTCGGCGCTGCGCCACTGGCTGAACCGCAGGTCCGCGAGATGTTCGTGCTTGTCCGCCAGCACCTTGGCGCCGGCTTCGGTAAGTTGGATCCGCTTCCGGCTGCACGACGCAATCCATCGGTCGTGCGCCGCGGCCAAAACCGCTTCAAACTCTGCTCCACTATATGGCAGTTGCTTTCTGGACTCCTTCTCGTTCAGATGGCTCTTTCGAACCCGGCATGCCGAGACCACAAGGTCCCCGCGCCCCAACCAGCGTAGGTTCTTCATCGCGAGATCTTCGTGGTTGACGTTGATCATGCGGACGCACCGATCCCCGGGCTGTCGCACCCGTTCATAGACGTCGTCCACCGCGGCCACGTCCCGCAACTGGTGCGGCTCCGGTTCTCCATCCCCCATATCCACCGGCTGGCAAAAAAGCAAAACTTTCCGTCGGCATTCGGCGATCATGATTCACCTCATCGCGACCAGGGCTGCCGCCACGCGCGCCGCAGCGTCGGCCGGTTTCACATCGACGGTAGTGAGCCCCGTCGCGTACTCCACGGAACCCGGGATGTTCGTGTTGCGCGGCAGCACCACCGCATGCACGTGACCCGCCCCTATCCTAATGAAGAAATTGTAGGCCGGCATGGCGCCGAGCCGGCGCTCCAGGCCGCCCACCGCGGCCGCATAAGCCGCCGCCCATTCGCCGCTATCTTCCGCGCGAAGCGTGGCCGTGCACTCCACCGGCGCAATCACCAGGCTCCAGCTCCGTTGGGGCGCCGGATGCGCAAGCACGCGCAGCTTGGAGAGGCCCGCCACCGGCACCGACAGGTCGGGCCGCCCGATCTCCGCGCACAACGGGCAATAGCCAAGCTGGTCGCCGCGCCTCTCGATCGCTTCGTAGAGTTCCGGCTTCGCCCGCAGCAGCCAGATCTGCCCATGCGGGCATCCGGAGGAACACCCGCTAACCCTTTGCCGCCCGCCGTTAACGATCGGCACAGGTGTCAGCCCGCGGCTCTCCGCGTATTCGGCGAGCATCGCGTAGAGGTCAAACAGCGCCTGGCGGATGAGCGGTGAGCACTGGCTGCAATCGACGTTGTGGCTTTCCCGGTCGGCAAGGCAAACCAGCGATTCCGCCACCTCCAGCGGACCTATATATCCCGCGGGATAGGCGTTGTGGATTAAGCGCAGCCGCGGCGCACCCTCACCGTTATGCGGAGCGAGGGCCTGGAACAACTCGCGCACGTTGCCCGCGTCGGGCGGCCCGTTGCGGGCAACCCACTCGCTGCCGATCCGGACGGTGTGCTGTTCTTCCTCCACCCTCCAATCATCGTCGAACCGCAGGATGTTCGGCGGGTGCGTATACGAGCACTGCCAGCAATCCTGCAGCGGCACACCCAGGTAGCCGCCTGCCTGCGGACTCTGGGGCTTTACCGAGCGTCCGCCGTTACAGCCGGAGGCTCCGGGCATCCAGGCGGATTCGAGAACGGCCGATTCCCCCTCCACTCGAAACGGCCTGGTTTCTTCCATGCGTTGACTCACCTGGTCAAAGAGCATGCTGTATTATGCGGAGCGGCCCGCGCGAGTTCAATACTCAGGGGCAACTCCGCGTGGCCAGTTCGGCTCGAACCTGCGGGAAAAACCTGAGGCGGGTTGCCGGTTCACCGGGCGATTCAACGCTAAGTGGCGTCGATCGCGTGCCTGACAGGCGCCAGGCTCAGTCGTGCAGCGCCTCGCCCATTCTTCGCAGGCCTTCGGCGAACATCCCCGAATCGACACCCATACCGATGCGGAAGTGGGTGGGCATCTCGAAGAAACGGCCGGGCACGGCCGACGTTTCGTAGTCGGCGCGGAGTTTTGCCAGGAACGCGTCGGCATCGCCGCTTGCCAGGCGTAAGAACGACGTGGTCCCCCACTCCGTGCGGACCGCCGATACGGCGCGATGTCGTTCCAGGAAGCCGGCCAGGACCATCCGATCGGCCTCCACGATTCGGCGTGCCCGCTCGCGGATCGGATCGAGGTTCTCGAACGCCGCGACGCTGAGGATCTCGGCGGGATGCACGGTGGTCGCTCCAAAGACGTCGTTCAGGAGGCGCATCTTGCGGGCCAGATCCGGCTGCGCCAGGATCCACCCGCATCGCAGGCCGCTTAAACCATAGACCTTCGTAAGGCTGTTGGTCACCACGAACTCCGGGCCAAGGTGGAAGGACGTTTGCGGAGTTCCTTCGTACACGGCGTCGAGATACACTTCGTCGACTAGCACATACGCGCCCACGCTTCGCGCGATGTCTCCGACATTATGGAGCACGGACTCGGGTGTCAGCACGCTCGACGGATTATGAAGATTGGTGATCACGATCAGCCTGGTTCGGGGCGTGATCGAGCGGCGAATCTCGGAGGGATCCACTGCGAAACCGCTGGACTCCGTCCGCGGAAAGCGCTTCACGTCGGCTCCGAGGTAGCGGGCCGCATCCAACAGCGGGCCATAGGCGGGATGCTCGATCAGCACGTCGTCGCCCGGTTCGATGATAGCGGCCATGGCCAGGTGGTTGGCCATCGAAGTGCCGCTGGCCTCCACCACACAATCCGGGTCGACGCCATATTTCGCGGCGATGGCGCCGAGCAGGGGACGGTATCCGTAGCTGTTGTCGCCGTGGATTTCCAGCTTCGCGAAATCGAAAGGCAGGTCCCGAAACGGGAAGGCTCCCACGCCGCTGGTGGCGAGGTTGAATCGGGCCCGGCTTTGCGTTTTGGCCCAGTGCATGTACTCCGATTGCTTGTGTCTCATGAGTTCGGTTTCGCGCGGCTCCAATACAAATATACGGGAACGCCGGCCAGCATGATCAGGAGGGCGACGGCGCTGTTGGCGGGGAAGGTGACGACCGTGCTGACGACGATCGCCACGCATGCCAGCACGAACAGGGCGGTGGAGTAGGGATGCCCGGGCGACCGGAAGATCACGCCCGACTCCGCGCCGCGATCGTGGCGCCGGAAGAGGAACAGGGACGATGCCGTCAGCGCGAAGGCGATGAAATCGACAGAGACTTCGTAATTCAGGATCTGCTCATACTTTCCGGAACAGGCGATGAGGGTGGCCAAGACCCCTTGCAGCAGGATGGCCACCACCGGTGCGCCGTTACGCGGGGAGAGCCAGCCGACGCTGCGAAAGAACAGGCCGTCGCAGGCCATGGCGTTGTAGACGCGCGGGGCGGTCAGCATACCCTGGCTGAGGAATCCGAGGGTCGAGATGGCGATGCCCACGGCGATCCACAGCGCGCCGCGGTCGCCCATCGCCAGGCGCATGACGTCGGATGCCGGGGTCGCGGTGCGATCCAGGCCGGCCGGGCCGAGCACTTTGAGGCAGACCACGTTCACCGCGAGGTACAGCAGCACGACCCCGATGACGCCCAGAATCAGGCCGCGCGAAAGGTCGCGGCGCGGATCGCGCATTTCGGCGGCGACGAAGGTGGAGGTCTGCCAGCCGCCGTACGCGAAGCCCACGGGGATCATGGCCGCCCCGATGGCGCCGATCAATCCCAGGGAGACCGGGCGATCGAGCAGAGGGAGGGGATGGATCGTGCCGCCACCCAGCGCCAGTCCGAGCACCACCATCGCGGCGATGGCGCTGGTCTTCATCAGCATGAGGGCGCTTTGCACATTGCTGCCCGCGCGTGCGCCATACAGTTGATGGCAGTCAAGGCCAGGAGCACAATGGCGGCGATGGAGCTGTCGTTCCAGGAGATGCCGCTGATTTCCCGGAAGTATGCGGCGAAGGTGATGGCGACCGCGGCCATTCCACCTGTCTGCGTGACCAGGAGCAGGACCCAGCCATAGACGAAGGCTACCACCGGGTGGTAGGCGTCTCGCAGATACGCGTATTGGCCGCCCGCGCCTGGGAGTCGCGTGGCCAATTCGGCCCAGATGAAGGCGCCGGACATCGCCAGGGCGCCGCCCGCCAGCCATACTCCCAAGATGAGAAACGGCGTGTGGACGTGGTGCGCGACGACGGAAGGATTCCGAAAGATGCCCGAGCCCACGATGCCGCCCATCACGATCATGGTGGCGTCGAAGAGCCCGAGCTGGCGGCGGATTTGCGGGGCGTCCAAGGGTGTAGGCTACCACGGGCGGAGAGCCGACGTGGCGCGGACACTNNTCGAGATTCGTCTCGACGTTTTTTGTTTCCGGTGCCGCCACATCTCCGCGTGGAGCCTCTGACAGTGCCCCGGGACGCAGCAGTGCGCGCGCCAGCGTTTCCGCGGCAGCGTCGAAGACGCTTGCTGGCACCGGAACTAGTGCGCAAAGGCGTCGAGACGAGTCTCGACGCGGCAGACACGAGTGTCCGCGCCACATCGCTGGTTGATAGCCTGCCCCACAACCAGATCGCGGAACTGCATCGAGTAGAGGCGCGCGTAGAGGCCGTCGAGATCCATCAATTCCTGGTGCGTTCCCAGTTCCACGATGCGGCCGGCATCTATCACTGCGATGCGA
Organism: Bryobacterales bacterium; assembly: GCA_003167275.1. GTDB lineage: Bacteria > Acidobacteriota > Terriglobia > Bryobacterales > Bryobacteraceae > JAIQFL01. The sequence goes on from PMTT01000900.1 coordinate 17,631, forward strand.
TGCGCTACCTTGATGGTGCTCAGACGGTGCGCGATCATCACTGTCGTACGGCCCTCCATCAGACGGTTGAGGGCCTCCTGTACCAGGCGCTCCGAGTCGTTGTCCAGGGAACTGGTCGCCTCGTCGAGCAAAAGGATTCGCGGAGCTTTCAGAATGGCGCGCGCCACCGCGATCCGCTGGCGCTGTCCTCCGCTGAGTTTGGCGCCGCGTTCGCCTACCACCGTTTCGTATTGCTTGGGAAAATCCATGATGAAGCCGTGGGCGTTGGCGGCTTGTGCGGCGGCGATCATCTCGGCCTCGGTCGCGTCGAGCTTGCCGTAAAGGATATTCTCGCGGATGGTGCCACCGAACAGGATGGTCTCTTGCGGCACGATGGCCATTTGGGCACGCAAGCTCTCCTGAGTGACCGAGCGCACATCGTGGCCGTCGAGCAGGATGGCGCCGCCGGCAGGATCGTAGAAGCGCGGGATCAGGTTGAACAGCGTGCTCTTCCCCGCCCCGCTCGGGCCTACCAGCGCCAGGATCTCGCCGGCTGGGATGTCGAGCGTGATCCCGCGTATCACCGGGACGTTCTCTTCGTAGTGGAAGGTCACGTTGTCGAAGCGGATATGACCTTGTGCGGGCAGCAAGACCGTGGCAGCGGGCAAATCTTCCACCGACGGCCGCAGGTCGAGGATCTCAAAGACGCTCTTCACGCCTCCGAGGGCGGCGCGGAACTGACCATAGATACCCGCAAGTCCGCCCATGCTGCCGGCGATCATGATGCTGTACATGAGGAAGCCGTTGATCATGGCCAGCGTCAGCCGTCCGGCGATCACTTCGCGGCCGCCGTACCACATGATCGCGGCGATCGATCCAAAGCCCAGGAACATCATGACCGTGGCGAATAGCGAATTGGAAACGGCCATGCGCACTGAGGCCTGGAACGCCTTCCGGATGGCATTGCCGTAGCGTTCCGTCTCGTGCCGCTCCCGGCCGAAGCTCTTGACTACCCGGACGGCCTGCAGAGCCTCTTCGGCCACGGTGGTGGACTCGGCCAGTTGGTCCTGGACTCCCGTGCTGGCCTTCTGAATCTTACGGCCGAACAGGGCTGCCACCAGGATCACGGCCGGAACCAGCGCCAGGATGAACAGCGTCAGCCGGGCGTTGAGGCTCACCACGATCACCAGCGCGCCCACCAGCGAGACGGTCTGGCTGAGCAAGGTAGTCACATTGCTGGTCAGTACGGTGCGCATCTGAGTCACGTCGCTCGACAGGCGCGAGACGATTTCGCCGACCCGGCGGCCGGCGTAAAAATCGAGAGAGAGACGGTGGAGGTGGTTGTACAGGGTGGTGCGCAAATCGCACACGATGTGCTCGCCGATGATGGCCAGCAGGTTCGACTGGAGAAATGAGAAGGCGGCTTGCACCAGGAAGATCCCGACGAGCAGCAGCGCCAGGTGATTGAGGGCGCCGGTGCTTCCGGTGTGGGTCACTGAGTCGAGCAGGCGCACAATCACGAGCGGGAAGGTCAGGCCAAGCCCGGTGGAGACTAGCAGCGCGAGGGTGGCTAGTGCCATTCGGCCGCGGTATGGCCTCAGATAAGCGAACAGCCGTCTCCAGTTGAGCGCCTTTAGCGAAACCGATGGGTCGTTAGTGGCCGGCAGAGCAAGCCGTGCGCGGCGATGTCCATTCGAGCGATCCAGCATGCTCACTAGGATAGCCGGACTCTATAAACTCAGTTTAAACGGGAGTGACTATGTGACCGGCAGTTCCACGATAAAAGCAGCGCCCGCTCCCGGTTGGCTCCGCACCGCGATGGTGCCGCGGTGGATTTCGACTACCTTTTTCGCGATCGAAAGCCCCAACCCGTTGCCGGCTTCCGAACGGCGGCGCGACTTGTCAGCTTTGTAGAAACGCTCGAAAATGTGGGGCTGGTCTTCAGGGGGAATGCCGATGCCTGTGTCGGTTACACTCACTTCTAAGCGGTCCGCCCGCCGGTGCAGGGCGACCTTTACACTCCCGCCCTCAGGTGTGAATTTGATGCTGTTGTGGATCAGGTTGATCCAGACCTGGCTCAAGAGCTCCTCATCGGCGGTAATGTTGTCCTCATCCAGACTGACCTCCATCGCAAGCTGCTTAGCGGTCCACTGAGGCTCCGAGGCCAGGATCAGGGTGCGGAGTTGGCTGTCGAGACGGTAGGGCTTCGGCTCGAACTTGACATGGTCCGATTCCAGGGAGGCCAGCTTCAGCAGATTGGCGCTAAGGCTGGATAGGCGAATGCTCTCGGCTTCGATGATCTCAAGATAGTGGCGCCGATCCTCGGCACTCAGATGGTTCTGCTGCAAGGCGCATGCAAACCCGCGAATCGAAGTGAGCGGCGACTGGATTTCATGCGACACGTTGGAGACGAACTCCTGCCGCATCTTCTCCATCTGGTCAAGCTGAAGGGCCATGTTATTCACGGTCTGGACTAACTCCCGAACGGGTCCGTGACCGTCGTGCCGGTCGTCCAACCGGGTGCTGAAGTCCCCCTTGGCGATTCGCTCCAGAGCGTCGATGATGGTTGCGAAAGGACCTCTGCGGCGCAGCGGGAATAGTGAAGTGGAGACCAACGCGTAGACCACCGCTACCAGGACCATGAGGGACATGCCGAGCACAGTATTGACAATTTGAATCGCCAGAGGAATGGGGTGCCAGCCGATGCGATCGAAGAGCCAGCCGGTCAGATAAAAGGCGGCGGTTAGGCCGATCGACATGAAGGCCAGCGCGGCGGCAACGCCCCGCACGCCGCCGTAAACGATCTGCCGCCCCTTCATATCCGCGCCTCCAGTCGGTAGCCCAGCCCACGGATCGTGGTGATCCGGAAAGAATGGCGCTCTTCCGGAAACCGCTCGCGCAGGCGATTGATATGGACGTCGAGAGTCCGCTCGTTGCCTTCGAAATCGTAGCCCCAGACGTCCTCGATGAGGCGCTCGCGCGAGAGAGTCTTGCCGGGATAGCTGGCCAGTTTGAATAGTAGCTCGAACTCTTTGAGCGGGAGGGTCATGGACTGTCCGTTGACGGCCAGTTCGTGTGTCGCGCGGTTCATCGCCAGATCGCCGACCTCGACCGTTTGGGAACTGGCAATGCGATAGCGCTTGAGCAGCGCTTTGACGCGGGCCACCAGTTCCAGGGGCTCGAACGGCTTGACCAGATAGTCGTCGGCGCCCAACTGGAAGCCCTTGATCTTCTGGCTGGTCTCACCCTTGGCGGTGAGCATGAGCAGCGGACAATCGCCGGATTCGCGCAGGCGGCGGCACAACTCCCAGCCGTCCATGTTGGGCATCATGACGTCCAGGATCACCATGTCGGCTTTGACTGACTCTAGTCTGGTGAGGGCTTCCAGGCCATCGGAGGCCTCATAGACGTCGAGGCCTTCGCGCTCCAGGAAGACCCGGACCAGTTCTAGAATGTGCGGGTCGTCGTCGACGATCAGTACTTTGCTCATCGTGTGTGCCGCTTCGGGCGGCTACTACTTCCTATGGATACACTACTCCTGTAAACGGAAGGTAAACGGGGGAATGCTGGGCAAGTTAATGCATACCCTACCGGTTGAACGGAAACTCGTTGATCCAGTGATAGCCGCGGTTTAGCAGGCGGAACGTCGACAGGTCGATTTTCCGAAGGCGCACCGAGAGCGCGTCCTTCGCAAGCGTGCCTTCCAGGAGCAGGTGATCCGCATCGGGGCGCGACCAGGCGAGTGGGTACTTTTTGCTTTTGTCGCTGCCTACGTTGAGGCTCACCGTGTTCTTTGCGGCATCGTACTCGGTCCCGTAGTTTGCCATCGAATCGTCCATCATTTTGATGTTGAAGGCCTGCTGAGACTGGACCACCAGCTTGCGCCAGCGCGTGGAATCGGTGGTCAGCGGCGGCAGGTCCTGGCCGTTGCGCACGAAGGCCTCCACCTCGTACAGACCGTAGAGCGGCGGGCGTTGCGGGTCGATGTACCTCGCTTTGTAGCCGGCCCAGCCGCCTTTGATTTGTCCAAACAGGTAATAGCCGACGAACAGCGCCTGAAATGCCATGGCGGCGATGCGCATCCAGCGGCGCGGAAAGCGCGGCGCTGTGAGATCGGCGGGCGCGGCGGGGCGGTTGAGCAGGAAAAAGTCGACGAGGCGGCGCAGGTCGCGTGCGGCCAGGAAGACGGTCATCAGGAGGAGGTTCGTGGAGTAGAGCTTCACGGGAACGTCGTAGCAGTAATTGAGCACGGCGACGTTGAGCATCACCACAAACGAGACCAGCGCACCAAGTGTAGTCGTCCGGCGGAACAGCAGCAGCAAGCCTCCGAGCACCTCGGAGGCTCCCGAGAAGACGATGTACGGAAGGGACGCTCCCATGAACCACCAGAGCGAGCCCATCGGGGAGAAATCGCCGTACGGCTCAATCAGTCTCAAGAAGCCCGGAGTTCCGAACTGGAGCGGGAAGACCTTGGCGAAGCCGTAACCAAAGAGGGTAAACGCCAGGGTGTAGCGGACCAGAATGCGGAGCCATGCGTCGAGCCGGCGGTAATTGGGGCGTCGGTAGTCGGCCACGGACCAGACCAGTGTGGCAAGGAGGGCGATGGCTGTGAACAAGAGATTCTGGATGTAGCCGAGGGTAGTGTCGCCGCTGCCGGTGATGAAGTAGGTGGTGGGCTGGCCGCTCAGGTGGAAGACGTGAATGGCAACCCACGGACAGAGGGCGTGCCACATCGCAATGTACTGCTTCGAGACGAAGGCGGCTCCGGGGATGACATTGAGGATGCTGATGCGGCCCGAGTCTGGGAGCGCGTACAGGACGAAGTAGGAGAAGAGGAAGCGGAAGGAGACGCGGTGAGCGAGCGACCAGGATGCCGGCGCTTGGGCCGGGAGCGGGTCGGTCACGATTAGGGGGGCGACAGCGGCGTTGGCCATAATTCCTCTGGGATTTAGAGTATTTTACAGGCAAAGCAAGCAAAAACCAACACCGGCAAGAATGCCCGTACTACAGCGGAATGCCCGTGTTACAGCGGAAAGGTCGTGCGCACCAGGGCCAGGGCCTCTCCGCTAGTCTGGATGCGGCCCTCCAACTGGGCGTCTTCTACAGCCGACAGGATCTTCGCAAATAGCGGGCCGGGGACATAGCCATCGGCGATCAGATCCGCCCCAGTCAAAAGAGGCTCGGGTTTCAGATGTTCCACGGTGAACTCTTCCAGATGGCGCTTCGCGAATTCGTAATTCTCCAGGTGCTTGCTGCCTGAAAGACAATCCAGGCGGTGCAACTCCAGGTGCTCCTCGATCGCCGGCATGCGAAGAAAGCGCTTGAGCGTGCTCTGCTTCATCCGGCCGACGTCCTGGAAGCGCATGTGATTGGCCACCAGTGCCTCCACCTGCTCCATGTCGTCGCGCGAGAACCGCAGGCGGTTCAGAATATCGTGCGCCATCTTCACCCCCACCTCCGCATGGCCGTCGAAGCGGATGCGATCGGCTACCCGGAAAGTCGGAGGCTTGCCCACATCGTGCAGCAGCGCGGCGAGGGCCAGGGTGGGTGTGGGATGGTCGAGTTGTTCGAGCAACAGCAGGGTGTGGACCCACACGTCGCCTTCGGGGTGGTATTGGGGAGGCTGCTCCACTCCCTTCATGGCGGCTACTTCCGGCAGGATGGCGGCCAACAGGCCGGTCGCGTCCAGCATTTCGAAGCCGCGGCGCGCGCCCCCTTCGGTCAGAATGCGCACCAGTTCGTCGTGAATCCGCTCCGCCGAGATTCTCGTAATGCGCGCGTGATGCCGGGCGATCGCCTGGAACGTGGGCGGGTCGATCTCGAACCCGAACCGGGCGGCGAAGCGGATGGCCCGCAGGAGGCGCAGATGATCCTCTTCGAAACGCTCGTCGGGATCGCCGATGGCGCGGACCACGCGTTGGTCCAGGTCGGCGCGCCCGCCCACGTAGTCCAGGATGTGGCCGGTGTCCGGGTCCATCATCAGGCCGTTGATGGTGAAATCGCGCCGCAGGACGTCCTCGCGCGGGTCGCGTTCGAAGTGGACGCTGGCGGGACGGCGGCCGTCTTCGTACTCATGGTCGCTACGGAAGGTCGCGACCTCCACCTGGCAGAAGGTATCCTTCACCAGGACGACGCCGAAGTGGGCGCCCACACGGCCGGAGTTGGGGAACAGGTCCATGATGCGGTCGGGCCGGGCATCGGTGGAGACGTCGAAATCCTTTGGCTTGGCTCCCAGCAGGAGATCGCGCACGCAACCGCCTACCAGGTACGCCTGGTGTCCTCCGCTGCGCAGCTTGGCGATCACCGCGTGCGCCAGTGCTTCTGCTTCCATAGGGTTATCTCCTGCCTCCTATCCTATATGCTAATATGTGTTTGCCGAACTCCACCCGGAGGCGGGGGACCCGCAATTTTGGGGCGCAGTCCGAAGTGGACGGAGTACTTTCGAGCTCTAGCCCGTCAGCTAACCTCGCAGGCGAAATTGAGAGTCACCAGCGGTGATCGAGGAGATATTTCCGTGACATCCCAGCAACGGCCGGCAGCGGTCAAGGTGGTTGTGGCCACCACCGTGATGCTGTCGTTCATTTCCTTCTGGCGGGCGGCCGCGATCGTGCTCAGCGACCTCGCCTCATCGGCATATTACGTCGGCGGCCTCGCCGAGCATGCCATCGGCAAG
>PMTT01000672.1 GCA_003167275.1 Bryobacterales bacterium
GGGTCTCAAACGTGGCGCGGACACTCATGTCTGCCGCGTCGAGACTCGTCTCGACGCAATTTCGGTTCGCCACGTATCTTAGAAACCAGCACTAGCGATAAATGGGCTGCGCTTCGGCCACGGGCACAGGCGCAGGTACCTGCCGGCCAATCCGCATTCCGTCCCAGTCGTACGCGAATTCTTTTCCACAGTCCAGGCAGACAACATAGGTTCCGCTTCGCGTGGCGCTGGGAGCCGCATACCCCGAGTTTTTCCGCCCCGGCGTCAGGGGGAAAGTCGTACGTTGATGTGAACAACCAAACAACGAATTAAGTAGTGACTGAAGCATTGTCGGGCTTCCCTTCAGACAATTAGATTCCGTGACGGGGCGAATCGTTTCATTTCCCATCGGCACACACGTATGGCCTCTTGTATGTTAGGTGACAATTACTTCTGCCGAAATTGGGGGAAAAGTACTTAACGGGCAAGTTGGGAAGCGATCGCCTGCGCGATCAACTGGCCGTGGAATCTACCGTTTTCGATGAATATCTCGTTTGTATGCATACCGGCGACAATGACTCCCGCCAGAAAGATACCAGTACGCTCGCTTTCCAATGTGTCCGGATTGGTACGTGGCCGCTGGGTCTCGGGCTCCAGCGTAATTCCAGTTGCATTCAGGAATTCCAGGTCCGGCTGGTAGCCAATCAAGGCGAAAACGAAGTCGTTCTTTAACAAAACTTCACCTTCGGGTGTCGCAAGCCGGATGGAATCCTGCCTGATTTCTACAACCTGAGAATGAAAATAAGCGGGAATCTCGCCGTTTTTGATGCGATTTTCGATGTTTGGCTTGATCCAGTACTTCACCCGGCTCGAGATATCGGAGCCACGATGGATAAGTGTCACTCGCGCGCCAGTCCACCACAACTCCAGCGCCGCGATTGCAGCCGAGTTCTTCGCGCCAATCACTGCGACATCGTGGTTATAGTACGGGTGAGGCTCCTTATAGTAATGGAGTACCTTGTCGAGTTCTTCGCCGGGGACGTTCAGCCGGTTGGGCACGTCGTAATAACCCGTCGCCAAGACGACCTTTCGCACTTGATAAATGCGATTGCACCCTAGCCGGTCTGTAGTCGACACCTCGAACGCGTTGTCTTGGCCCGCGATACGGTCGACCCGCTCGTACTGCCGCACATTCAGATGGTAGTGGTCGGCCACGCGCCGATAGTACTTGAGGGCCTCATGCCGGTTGGGCTTGTCGTTCAGGCTGGTCATCGGAATGTTGCCGATTTCGAGCAGTTCCGGCGTCGTGAAAAACGTCATGTTGGTGGGGTAGTGATAAATGGAGTTCACCACGCAGCCCTTCTCCACGATGACAGTCTTCACCCCGCGCTGCTGGAGTTCGATTCCGCAAGCCAAGCCGGTTGGACCGGCGCCTACCACTAGAGCGTCGAAGGATTCTGTCATTTGTGCCTTATCGGTATTTGTGGGGCGGACCCCTGGTCCGCGGCCGACGCCCTCGTCGGCCTGGCGGGTCCAGGGGGACCCGCGCGGACCAGGGGGTCCGCCCTACAATTTGCTCTCCACCTCGCGATAGACCGCCTCCAGCGCGCTATCGAGCGCCGATGGGTCCTTACCGCCGCCCTCGGCCATGTCGGGGCGGCCGCCGCCTTTGCCGCCGACGGCTTGCGCCAGCGTACCCACCAGTTTCCCGGCGTGGACTTTACCCGCAAGGTCCTTCGTCACCGCCGCCACCAACGCAACGCTGCCGCTCTCCACCGAGGCCAACACCACCACCGCCGACTTCCACTCGTTGCGCAGCGAATCCACCAGCGATCGCATCTGCTGCCGGTCCATGCCATCCAGCCTGGCCGCCAGCACCTTGACATCCTTTATGGTGCGCGCCTGGGCTTCCAGCGCGCCGATGGCCGCTTGAGCCAGCTTCTCCTTCATCTGCTCCATCTGCCGGGCCTGGGCCCTCTCGTTGGCCAGCAGTTTCTCCACGTGCTCCACCAGATCCGGCTCGGAAGCCTTCACCAGGTCGGCGATCCGCCGTATGACGTCCGTGGCGCTCTGGTACTGCCGCAGTGCAGCTTCCCCGGTGATCGCCTCGATGCGGCGGACTCCGGACGAGATGCTGCCCTCGTACACCACCTTGCAAACGCCGATATCGCCGGTTCGCCCCACATGCGTGCCGCCGCACAGCTCGCGGCTGAACCCCGGCACGGTGACCACGCGCACTTCCTCGCCATATTTCTCGCCGAACAGGGCCATGGCGCCGGTGGAAATGGCCTGGTCGAGCGCCATCACCTTGGTTTCGACGCCGGTGTTGCGCAGGATCTGCTCATTCATCAGGCGCTCCACCTCATCGAGTTCGGCGCGGTCCATGGCGGCGTAATGGGTGAAGTCGAAGCGCAGCCGCCCCGGCTCCACCACGCTGCCCGCCTGCTTCACATGCGTCCCCAGCACCTGGCGCAGGGAGGCATGCAGCAGATGCGTAGCGGTATGGTTGCGCCGCGTGGCATCGCGCAGCGGTGCGGCCACTTCCGCGCGCAGCACGTCTCCCACGGAAATCGGGGCGTGCGTCAGAATCCGATGCACCGTCAGCCCGGGAACGCCCGCGAAAGCCGTTTCCACGTCCGCGGCCTTCTCCGAGGAAGCGGAATACAGCACCCCGCGATCGCCCACCTGGCCGCCGGCCTCGGCGTAGAACGGCGTCTGGTCGAACACCAACTCGGCCTTCACGCCGGCCGGGACCTTCTCCACGGCCTGCTTGTCCACCAAGAGACCCACCACTCGGGACTCCGCCTCCAGTTCGCCGTAGCCCAGGAACCGGGTGCGCCAGTACTCCAGCAGTTTCTGATAGGCCGGAACCACCGCGCCCTTTTCAGCGCCCTTCCAGCTCGCCCGCGCCCGTTCGCGCTGGCGCTCCATCTCCTGCTCGAAGCCTGCATGATCGATCGCCAAGCCGTGCTCGCGAGCCATGTCCTCCTGCTCGTCCAGGGCCAGTCCGAAGGTGTCGTAAAGCTTGAACGCCACCGGGCCTGGAATGGTGTGGCCGGCGAGCGAACGGATGGCGTCGTTGAACTGTTTCTCGGCCTCCAGGAAGGTGGTAGCGTAGCGGTGCTCTTCGTCCTTCACCACGCGCGCCACGCGCTGCACACTCTCCATCATCTCCGGATAGGGCCCTTGCATCAGATCGGCGACGAACCCGGTGAGCTTGTACAGAAAAGGCTCTTCGACGCCTACCAGCCGCACGTTGCGCAGCGCCCGCCGCATGATCTTGCGCAGCACGTAGCCGCGCCCCTCGTTGGCGGGCAGGACGCCATCGTGGATCAGGAAGGCTGCGGCGCGCGCGTGGTCGGCGGCAATGCGGAGGGCGGTATCGACCCGGTCTGTGCCCTGGGTCAGATTTAGTTGGTTCGCGGCATAATCGATGATCGGCCGGATCAGATCCGTTTCGTAGTTCGAGAGCTTGCCCTGCATCACCGCCGCCACGCGCTCTAGGCCCATGCCCGTATCGATGGACGGACGTGGCAGGGGCGTCAGTTTCCCGGCAGAATCGCGATCGAACTGCATGAATACCAGATTCCAGATCTCAACGTAGCGGTCGCCGGCATCCCCTGGGAAGGCTACGCTTTCTTTGCCCGGGTCAGCAGCTTCCGGACCGAAATCGTAGTAGATTTCCGAGCAAGGACCGCACGGGCCGGTGTCGCCCATCTGCCAGAAGTTGTCCTTTTCGTCCAGGCGGAAGATGCGGCTCTTGGGGACGCTGGCCACTTTCTGCCACAGCTCTTCGGCCTCGTCGTCCTCGCGGAAAACAGTGACGTACAGCTTGTCTTTCGGCAGGCCGTAGTCTTTGGTGATCAGGTCCCAGGCGAACTCGATGGCATCGGCCTTGAAGTAGTCGCCGAAGGAGAAGTTGCCGAGCATCTCGAAGAAGGTATGGTGGCGGCGGGTGTAGCCGACGTTCTCGAGATCGTTGTGCTTGCCGCCGGCGCGGACGCACTTCTGCGAAGTGGCGGCACGCGAGTAGTCGCGCTTTTCGAGGCCAAGGAACACGTCCTTGAACTGGTTCATCCCGGCGTTGGTGAACAGCAGGGTAGGGTCGTTTGCGGGAACCAGCGAAGAGCTGCGCACCACGCGGTGGCCTCTTTGGGCAAAGAAGTCGAGAAAACGCTGTCTGATTTCGTGACCTGTCACGGAGATTCCTTGTGGAAGTGGACTAAATACAATTGTAGCGGACGGTTTGACCAGGGGTGGGAGTGCGTTACCGTTTTGGGATTACGCGATTCAAGCAGACAACCGCTCCCTCACGGTCGCGGCTCGGTTGCGATTGTTGCTGATTCAGCGTGAGTTACCGAGCCGCGACCGTGAGGGAGCGGTGTTGACTGGTGAGGAAATCCCCAGAATGGTTAACTCCATTCGATCACGTGCTACGGGCGGGTGGC
>PMTT01000505.1 GCA_003167275.1 Bryobacterales bacterium
TGCTCCTCCATGCGCTCCCTTACCGAGAGCGGCTTGGAAAGCACCTGGCCGGTCCGTGCGTCGGAGTTTTCTTTCAACGCCGGCACGTTCGGCGGCGGGTTCGGCGGAGGCGTGCCTAGCAGCACCTCCATCACGTATTTGCCGCGCGCCACGGGCGAGGTCCGATTGGCGGTCGACGTCAGCGTCAGAATGCTCCCCTGGCCCAGAACGCCGAAGCGGTTCGGGTCGGTCAAAGGCACGCGCCGGAACCGGTTGCCCAGGACGTTCGGAATTCCGTAGTGCTTGGCGAGCCGCTCATCCACAAACGTATAGTTGGCCGTCAGCAGGTCGAGGACGTCGTGGTCCTCGCGCATGATGCTGTTGAACAGCAGCTCCGTTTCGCGCCGCATGGATTGCGCCAGGGTCTTATCGAAGTTGGGATACAGATACAGGTCCGGGTTCGCATCCTTGAGGTTCTGCAAGTGCAGCCATTCGGCGGCGAAGATGGTGGCCAGCGATTCGGAGCGTGAGTCCGCGAGCATGCGGCGCACCTGCTTCTCCAGCACCAGCGGGTCCTTCAACCGGCCCTGAGTGGCGACGGTGAGGAGTTGGTCGTCGGGAGCGCTGCTCCACAGGAAATACGAGAGGCGGGATGCCAGTTCCAGGTCACTGATGCGATAGTTGCGGCCGGGAGCGACGCCGGCGGGAGTTCGCTCAAAGCGGAATACGAATTCGGGACTGGAGATGATGGCCTGTACGGCCGTGCGGATCCCGGACTCGAAATCGCCCTGGTTGCGGCCGGACTGGTAGAAGCTCAGGAGCCCTTCGAGGTCGGCGTCCGTCACCGGCCTACGATAGGCCTGGCGAGCCAACGCGGAGACGATCTTCTTGGCGCAGGGCACTTCGTCGCCGCCGGCCACCGGGCGGCAGGTGAAGATCTTGCGGCGGCTGGGCGTGTCCGAGAGGCCCGATACCTTGTGGGGACCGGTGATCTGAAGCTCGTGCAGGTGGGGCAGCGAAGTCATGCCCGGGATGTTGCCGGTGCTGACGTCCACCAAGCTCTGTTCCACGGGCCGGAATTCGTCTTCCACGGGCCCATCGAACTTCATCGGGAAGGAGGCCGAGATGCGCTGCGGGCCCGCGCTGACGTGGATCGGAGGCGTCTTGATGCCGTCGTTCGAGAGCTTCATGGACGGGTTGATGTCGAGCAGCGCCACCCTCTCGCCGTTCACCGCGATCTCGATCTGCTGCCCTTTGCCCATGTTCTGTCCGAAGAGCGGACCTTCGGGAACGTAATAGAATCCCAGGCGGAAGGAGTACTCGCCATCGGCTGGAAAGTCGTGAACCACGGCCATGCCGCCGCGCGTTCCGAACGGCGTGCCCTCCACGTGGCGCATCTGCGAGGCCACCCGCGGGATCGAGTAGGTCGCTGTGAGGGGCAGCGCCGTGGTGTCACCGACGGTTTCACGGCTGATCTTCCCGGCCGACCGGATGTAGCCTTCCATGAGCGCCGGGGAAACGGTGAGCACGTCGGCCATGTTGTCGAAGCCGTGACTCATGTCGTCGGTGGGTAGAAGCGGCGCGACATCAACATCCACGGCCAGAAGGTCGCGGATGGAGTTGGCGTACTCGGTGCGATTGAGGCGGTGAAGGGCCGGACGGCCGGGGTTGGGGTGGAGTGCGGCGGCCTGATCGATTCCGGTTTCGAGCGAGGTGAGGAAGAGCTTGGTGGCGGCGGCATTGGGGCGCGGCAGGCCCGCGGGGGGCATCATGCCGGCGCGCATTTTGCGGATCACTTTCTCCGCCAGTTCCGCGTTTTGGCCGGGGTGCGTCAGGTCGAGCCTGGTGAGCGACATGTTGCCGGACTTCAACTTTTCGTTGTGGCAGCCGGCACAATACTGATCGAGCAGGGGCCGCTGGGGAGTTGCGGACGGCGGCTTGGGGGTAATCTGACCGTACGCCACGGCCACCGACAAGATCGCCATCCTGCAACGGAGCAGGCTTGTTTTCATCGAGTTCCCCTCTGGAAAACTAACGCCGCCACAGACCGCGGGCGCAGCTAATACATGTTACTTCCGCCCAGAATTATATAGGCGCGGCACCAGGGTGTCAAGCCTATCTGGCGTGGGCTGAACAGCATACGTAGGGTATGCTTTAGCTTGCCCAGCCATCTAATAACTCAGTTGCCAGATCTTTATGACTGGGCAAGCTAAAGCATACCCCACGGGATCCTCTCGAAAATCGCGCGCAGGCGCTTCCCCTTAGCGGGATTGATCGACTCGACGAATGCCACGCGGCCCTCGAGGTGCATGCGAAAGTTGGAGTGCGCGTCTCGGTTCTGGCTTTCCGGACCGTGGCGCACGCAGTTGGTGAGGATTGCCTTGAGACGGTCGAAGTCTGGCCGCATCACATTTACGCGCTCATTTGCTACCAGGCCCGCCAGATGCTGCCGCACGCCCTGGCGCATGATGCGGGTCTTGCGGTGGTGCACGTGGAAACCCTCTTCGTGCAGGATGGCAGCCACGTGGATCGAGAAGCGCTCCACACGCCGGTCGAAGTCGTCGCCGCCCGAAAATGCCAGGTCGTCGGCGTACCGTGTATATTGGGCGCCCACCGCTTTGGCCAGGCCGGACAGGCGGCAATCCACGCGGAAGGCACAGAGATTCGCGAGGGCCGGCGAGGTCGGCGCGCCTTGGGGCAGATGAGGACGCGCGTACAGCGCCCGCGCCTCACGGAGTTGCTGGGGATCGACGTCCAATCCAGGATGCTTCCAGGCGTCTTGTGGAGCGGCATTCGTGCAGATGCCGCCGAGCCGGTCGGCCACCGGTTCGGGATAGCCGACAGTGCGGAAAAGGGCCTGAATCCGGGCGCGCGGAATCGAGGGGAAGAAATCCCGCAGGTCCATCCGCAGGACCACTCGCTGGCCTACGTGCGGGGCGACGAACGTCTTGATGGAGCGCCCTTTGACGAACCCATGCGCCGCCGGATGGGTGGGGATCTTCTCCAGAATCCGGGTGAGAATCTGGCGTTGGATCTCCTTCAGGCGGGGCTTGGGCGCTTCGATCAAGCGAATGCTGCCCGAGAGCTTCGTCAGAGCGCGATAGCGATAGTTCCTGAGGATCTGCGGCGTTTTGCGGTGGTACTCGAGTCCGCGCAGGTCGGCGAACCACTCCAGTTCGCCGGGATAAAGGCCAAGCCAATCGGCGAGGTCGGGCACTGACTCGATGGCCGGCACAGGCCAGTTCGCGGCCGCCGCGACGGGCTGCATTCCGGACGACCGCGCCCACCGTTTCCTCAGCGCCACTTCGCCGGAATATTTCAGCCAGGCGCGGAGGAAGCCTTTGTCGCGGAGAAGGAACTCCACCACGTCGTGTTGGCGAGGACGCGATGGTCCGGCAAAGGCCTTCAAATATCGTTGGGCCAAGGGCCGGAGCCAGCGCCAACGTTTGCCGAGCGCCTCGGTGGCGCGCGCCGTCAACTGTTCCAGGGTCGGTTCGCCGGCGAGAAAGGCCCTGGCAAGTGCGGTTGAAAGCGACGGCTTCCACATGGGCTAATCGACGGCGGAATACTCCAACGAGTCGTACCTTGCGTGAGAGGCCGGCCGTGTTGCGGCCTATTTCTCACGCGGCGAAATCTCAGTTTTTCACGTTCCCCTGGGGTAACCCCAGAGAGGCCCAACCGAACCCGAGAGTCCGATCCAAGGCCGGCTTGGAGCATTCCAACCGCCGAGTCTGCATGATAGCAGGTGGAGCATGGTTTAGCTTGCCCGCCGTTCGGTCGAAGCACGGGCATTCTTGCCTGTGTTGGTTTTCTTTTGCCGCCCCAAGCGGTTGGAACCTCCACAATTCCCGGAAAGACCAACACAGGCAAGAATGCCCGTGCTACGACGGCTGTTAACACCCCCGCCGGAATACCCGTCTTGATCGCAAATGCATCAACTGCTTCAAGATCTGCGCTTTTCGCTTCGGATGCTGAGACGCAATCCTTTATTCACCACCATCGCCGTTCTCGCGCTCGGATTGGGCATCGGCGCCAGCACGGGGCTTTTGAGCCTCATGGACGCCGTCTTTTTGCGTCCCTTGCCGGGGATCGCCAGGCCCCGAGAACTGGTTAACTTTGAGCGATGGCAGGCCGGCCAACTGCTGGGAAGCCTGGGATATCCGGACTATCAGGATTACGCGGCCCGGCTCCACAGTTTCTCGGGCCTAGCCGCGGAAGCCAACGCCCGGCTCAGCTTCTCTCAAGGCGCCCGCGTCGAGCGCGTCGGCGGCGCGACGGTCTCAGGCAACTATTTCTCCCTGCTCGGCGTGAAACCTGCAGCGGGGCGACTCCTCATGCCCGACGACGACCGCGAAGACCGCGAGCCCGTGGCCGTCCTCAGCTATCCGTTTTGGGAGCGGGCGTTCGGGAAGGACTCCGGAATCATCGGAAACCGCATTACCTTGAACAGCCACGCGTTCACCGTGGTGGGTGTGACCCAGGACAACTTCTGCGGGACCGACCTGGAGTTTCAACCCGACCTCTGGGTGCCGATTACGCGGGCACCGGTGGCGATGCCGCGACTATCGGCGGGCGTGCTGCGGAACCGCGCTCCGGGATGGCTTCGGATCTTCGGACGGCTCAAGCCTGGGACTTCGCTTACCACGGCGCAGGCGGAAGTGACCCAGGTGGCCGCGCAACTCGCCATCGAATATCCACTGACCAACCATGCGCGCACAGTGGCGTTGGTCGACGGACTGGGTATGTGGTCGGACGACCGGGCGGAACTGCGGCGCTTTTTGGAACTGTTGCTGGTTTCGGTGGGGCTGCTGCAGCTCCTGGCGTGCGCGAACGTGGCGAACCTGCTGCTGGCGAGGGGTGCGGCGCGGCAGCGGGAGATCGCGGTGCGGCTCGCGCTAGGGGCGAATCGACGGCAACTGACGCGGTTGTTCCTAATGGAAGGGGCGCTGCTGTCCGCGTCCGCAGCGCTGCTCGGGGCTCTTCTGGCGCCGGCACTAGCGCAACTCGCGGTGGCTCTGCCGCAGCCCGCGTACGCGTTGCGCGAAGCTAACGTGGAACTCGATTGGCGGGTCTTGAGCTTCGCAGTCTTGCTCGGGATCGGTTCGGGGCTCCTGGTCGCCTGCATCCCCGCCTGGAAGGCATCGCGGATCGATCTACTCACTCCGTTGCGTGCGGGATCGCCGGGGTCTGGCCGGTCGAAATCGCGCCTGCGCGGTGGGCTGGTGGCGGCGCAGATCGCGCTCTCGATGATGTTGCTGGCGGCTGCCGGAACGGCCGTTCAAACCATGGAGCGGGGACTGCTGGCCAATCCGATTGCCCATCCTGACGAAGTCCTGCTTGGTTCCGTGGACCTGACCATCCAAGGGTACAGTCCGGAAACAGGCCGCAGATTCTACGCGGCGCTGCTGGAAAGGGTGCGGGCTCTGCCGGGAGTTACTGCGGCGAGCCTGGGTAGTTCGGTGCCGCCGGAGGAGATCTCGGGGCGCATGTCGGTGTTTCACCCCGGGCAGGAGCCGACGGCGGAGGTGCTGGCGGGCGGGGAGTTCGAGTTGGGTCTGCGGGTGGACGACGATACGATTGGTCCGGGGTTCTTCCGGACGCTGGGGATCGGGCTTCTGGAGGGCCGGGAGTTCGGGGAGCAGGACCGCGCGGATTCGCTCCCGCTGGCGGTGGTCAGCGCCGGGTTGGCGAAGCGCATGTGGCCTGGCAAGGATCCCATAGGACAGCAGATTTCATTAGGCCCGCCGCGGCCGCCCGTGACGGTAGTGGGAGTGGTGCGGGATGTGGCGTCGCGGTCGCTGCTGGGTTCGCCGCCGCTGCATCTCTACCTGCCGTACTCGCAGTCTTACGACGGGAGGGCGAAGATCGTGGTGCGCGGAAAGGTCCCGCACATGCAGCTTGCGGTCAGTCTTCGCGATGCAGTCGCCCAGCTTGATCCGCGCTTGCCGCTGTATGCTTTACAGACGATGCCCGAGCACGTTGCCAACGCCCTGTGGCGGCAACGAATCGCGGCCGGGATTCTCGGCGCCTTCGGATTGCTGGCACTGGCACTGGCTTCGATCGGGCTCTACGGAGTGGTCGCGCAGGGCGTGTCGCAGCGGACCCGGGAGATCGGGATCCGCATGGCGATCGGCGCCGATGGCGCGCGGGTATGCGGGCTGATCGTCAAACAGGCTTTGACTTGGGTCGTGGGAGGCGCCGTCGCCGGTTTGCCCCTGGCCGTCTGGGCCACCTGGGCGATGCAGAAAGGGATCCCGGGGACCCGGCCGAACGAGCCACTTGCCTTTGGGATGACGGTCTTCATTTTGGGCGCTGTTAGCATCGTTGCGAGCCTGATCCCGGCGCTCCGGGCGGTAAAGGTGAATCCCGTAGTCGCCCTGCGTCAGGAATGACACCTGGCGATCGCGATCCGCGCGACTGGTTCGCCCGGCTGTGTGCTGTCTTGGGGATTTCGGCTCATCCGCGGCGACCGCTCCCTAACGGTCGCGGCTCGGTTTCGGCGGTTGCTGATTCAGCATGAGTTACCGAGCCGCGAACGTCAGGGAGCGGTCGCCCGGTGTCACGTTCCAAAACGGTCACCGCCGGTCCGCCCTACCAGTGTGGGTAAATCCCGCGCCTGGTATTACAATAAGCCTTCCCATGCACGAGCATTCCAAATTCCTCCTGGCGGATAGCCAGATCCCCACAGCGTGGGTCAACGTGCTGCCATCCCTTCCGGAGCCGCTCGACCCACCGCTCAATCCGCAGACCCGCTTGCCGCTGACGCCGCAGGATCTGCTTCCGATCTT
>PMTT01000580.1:0-7567 GCA_003167275.1 Bryobacterales bacterium
TCGGTCACCGACACCAGCATGATGTTCATTACCCCGACCCCGCCCAGGGTCAGCGTCACCACCGCGATGGCGCCCAGAAACAATGTCATCGAGGTGAAAATGTTATCCACCAACTGCGCGTTCTCCACCGTGTCCCAGATGAACACCGCGCTGGGATCGTCCGCCTCGAAGTGGTGATTCCGCGCCAGCACACGCAGCACCTGCGCACGCGCGTCCTTGTACCGATCGAGCGAGGCCGGAACATAGATCAGGTCGCTCACGATTCCCGGATGGAAGTTCTCGTCGGTCAGCGGCAGGTCGCGGACCATGGTGGAGTACGGGATGTAGAGTTTGTCGCTGTCCAAGCCGTTGTAGCTGCTGTTCTGGGTTTTGGGCGGCATCAGGCCGACGATTCGGAACGGCAACCCGTTGATCGAGACCGTGTCGCCCAACTGCACGGGCCGCGCCCCGAACAACTGTTGGCGCACATTGTCACCCACGACCGCCACGCGCGCCGCATCGACATTGTCGGCGTCCACCAGGAAGCGGCCGCGGTCCACCGGGATGCTGCGGATCTGGGAATAAAGCGGCTCCACCCCCATCACCGAAAACGTCCCGCTGTTGAACGGGCTCACGATGCGCGCCGGATTCTGCAACTCGGCCACCACGTTACGCACCAGGAAGCACTCCGTGCGGACGTCGCGAACATCGTCGTACGTGAGCCGGACACGCCGGCCGGCTCGCCGCCCGCCCACCTGCTTTTCCGTGCGGCCGTTGAAGACGATGACAATGTTCTCGCCCAGTTCCCGGAAGCGGTCGCGCTGCCCATCCTTGAAGCCGTCTCCCATCGCCACAATCAGGACGATGGAAGCCACGCCCCAGGCGATCCCCGCCATGGTGAGCAGGCTTCGCAGCTTGTTACGAAACAAACTGGAGAGAACCTGGCCGAAGAGTTCGGTAAGGTAGGTCATAAGCAGTTGCCTCCGGCCTTTTCGCCTGGCCAACCAGTCACAGGCCAGGAGGCCCGTGTTACTGCTGGTAAGCAAGCGACAGGCCGGGAGTCCTGTCCTACTGGAGCACCACCTGCTGGCCTTCCGAGACACCCGCTACTATCTGCGTCTTCGAGCCGTTGCTGATTCCGGTCGTCACGGGCACACGGCGTTTTCCGCTTTCGGTTGTCGCGTCCGCGATCTCCACTTCGGTGGAGCGGTCTTTCTTGTAAACGATCGCCCCCTCCGGAACCGCAAGCACGCCCTTACGCTCTTCCAGCATGATCTCCGCATTGGCCGTCATAGTGGCCATTAGTTTTCGCGACTCGTTGGAAATCGAAACACGCACTTCGAAGGTAGTGACGTTGTCTTTCTCTACACCCATCGGCGAAATCTTCGTCACTTTGCCCGCGAAATTCCGGTCCTTGTAGGATTCCACAGTAATCCGCGCGGGCTGACCCAGGTAGACTTTACCGATGTCACTCTCATCTACCTTGCCCTTGACATAGACCTCCCGCAGATCCCCCAGCGTCATCACCAACGTAGCTCCCGACCCCATAGTCAGAATCGAGCTCACCGCGTCGCCCACTTCGCGGTCTCGCGAGAGCACTACGCCATCGATGGGGGAAACGATGGTGGCATTCCGCAGGTCTTCCTCCGACTGCGCCAGTTGCGCCTGAAACTGTTCCACCTGCGCTTCGGCCTTGGCAATAGCCGCCTGCGACACCCCCAGGTTCACAGTCGCCTGCTGCTGGCGATTCAGGGCCATCTGGTAGTTCTTCTCGGCATCGTCGCGCGCCGTCAGCGGCACCAGCATTTCCTGGTACATCATGCGCGCCCGTTCTACGTCCTTTTTCAGGAACGGAACGTCCGGACCGGCAGCTTCCACTTTGTTGCGCTCCAGATCGGCGCGGGCGCTCGTGAGCTGGGCCTCGGCCATACCCAGAGCCGCTTTCGCCTGCCGCAGGCGAGGAAGCAGATCGTTTTGGTCCAGTTCGCAGATGACCTGTCCTTGCTGCACCACGTCACCCACATTCACCGGCAGCTTGAGGATGATGCCGCTAGCCTTCGACTTGATTTCGACCTTGGTAGTCGGTTCAATCTTACCGGTGGCCACGACGGAACGTGCCAGATCGATTCTCTCGACCCGAACCAGCTTTTCGGGATCTATTTTGGCCGGCGTGCGGCTGAGCGCCCTCAAAGAGAAGAAAGCCACACCGCCCATCACTGGAATCACTGCCAGGAAGATCCACAACACCGAGCGTTTCTTGCGAGTAGCCATTGGCTATACCTTATTCTACAGCTACGAAACGATCTGCCTTTTCGTTCCATTACAGCGTCAAATAGCTGGTGTGCGCTTAGAATGGTATTTCGCCCTCATGCCCGAGAGAAAGAGCGATTCCGAAAGCATTCTCGCGCGTTGGTCCCGGTTATCCCTGCGTGCCAAGGGCGTTGCCGGGCTCTCCATCCCCCTGACCGCGCTGTTCATCGCCATGCTCTCCATTTACTGGTTCGAAGGCAATGCTCCGGACGCCGATCAGATGGTGATCCGCGCCTACGACACGCGAGCTGAGATCCTGCAATTCCAGGTCTTCCTGCTGGATGCTGAGACCTCCGTGAGCGGGTACCTGGCCACCGGAGACAGCCGTCGTCTGTCCTCGTACCAGGCCGCCCGCTCGTCCACGGAGCAGTCCCTCGCAAAGTTGACGTCACTGGTGGGCGGAGACGCGGCGAGTGCTGCCCCTCTCCAACAGATCCAGGCAGCGGCCCAAGAGGAGCTCGATACCCTCAAACAACTCCAAACCCGTCAGGCTCCCGCCGCGGAGCGCAACCAAATGCTGGACCGGGCCAAGGAATTGATCGGGGAGGTCCAATCGCGCCTTTCCATCTTGAACCAGGCCCAGGATTTACGCCTGTTTCGGGCGCGTTACAATCGCGACGTCGAACGCCAGGATCTGTTTCGGATCGTGGTAGTTTGCGGGATTCTGGGGCCACTGGGGTCGCTGTTCATTCACCTGATCCTGGCCGGCAAGCTGGTGCGGCGCCTGCGCCAAGTTGAAGAGAACGCCAGGCGGCTGGCCCACGGTCTGCCGCTCGAGGTGTTCGACTCGGGCACCGACGAGATCGCCGACCTCGCCCGTCAGATTGAAAACGCCGCTGACCTGCTGCAGGTTCGCGACCGCGAGCTCCGCGCGAGCGAGCGGCGCTACCGCGATCTTTTCGACCAGGCTCCCATTCCCTATGAGGAGACCGACCTCGATGGCTCCATCCGCCGCTACAACCAGGCCGTCTGCACGCTCCTACATTGCGAGCCCGACCGGATCATGGGCCGGCTGGCATGGGACTTCGTGGCTCCCGATCAGCAGGAGGGCTTCCGGGCGGCCATGATGGAGCGGCTCGCGCAAGGGACCGAGGCCCGCCCCTTTGAATGCGACTACCTGCTGCAGGACGGCTCCCGCATTGCCGTCGAGATTCGCGAGAACTTCATCCGCAACGATCAGGGAGAGGTGACGGGCGTCTGCCGCTCCCTCATGGATGTCACCGAACGCAACATTGCCGCCCTGGCTGCCCGCAAGGTCAAACAGTACGCCCTGGAGCTCAGCAACAAGAATGAACAGCTCGCGCGCGCCCTGGCGGCGGCGCGCTCGGCCACCGAAGCCAAGAGCCGCTTCCTGGCGGGCATCTCGCACGAACTGCGCACTCCGCTCAATGGCATCATCGGCTTTTCCGAGTTGATGCACGATGGCAAGGTAGGTCCGGTCTCGCCGGACCACCGCGAGTTTCTGGGGGACATCCTGACGAGCGCCCGCCACCTGCTGCGGCTCATCAACGACATTCTCGACCTCTCCAAAGTGGAAGCGGGCAAGATGGAGTTCCAACCCGAGCCCCAGTTGGTCGATACGTTGGTCCAGGAGGTCCGCGATGTGGTCCGGCCCCTGGCCGACCGGAAGAACATCGAGTTGACCACCGAGGTGCCGGCTTCGCTCACCGTGGTGATCGACGCGTCGCGGTTCAAGCAGGTTCTGTACAACTATCTCTCAAATGCGGTGAAATTTACTCCGCCCGGGGGCCATGTGAGCCTGCGGGTGACGGTGGAAGAAAGTTCCCGTTTCCGGCTGGAAGTGGAAGATACCGGGATTGGGATCGAGCCCGCCGAAATGGCGCGGCTCTTCCAGGAGTTTCAACAACTTCCGAACAGCCGGACAGCCGACCAGGGGACTGGACTGGGGCTGGCGCTGACCCGCCACATCGTCGAAGCCCAAGGCGGGCAGGTGGCCGTGCGCAGCGAGCCTGGCCGCGGCAGTGTTTTCTCGGCAGTATTGCCGCTGAACGGCGGAGACGGGAGCTGACCGGCATCGGGCGGTCCGGCCGAAGCCGCTTTGCCGTTTAAAGCGCCGACAGAGTACCAAAGCCCACAGAGTACCAAAAAGGATCGTCTTCCTATCTTCGATGCCGCCATGCCTTGCGGCGTGCGCTAGAATACAGATTCAATGGCCGGTGAGCCGATCCTCATTGTCGACGACACGCCCGTCAACCTCAAGCTGACCCGCATCCTTCTCGTAAACGAGGGTTACAAGGTCTTAACCGCGGCCAGCGCGGAAGAGGCGCTCGAATTGCTGCGCAGCTACCATCCGTACCTGGTCCTGGCCGACATCCAGTTGCCCGGCATGGATGGCCTCGAATTGACGCGCCGCATCAAACGGAACGCCAGGACCCACGACATCACGGTAGTGGCCCTGACCGCCTTCGCCATGAAGGGAGATGAGCAGAGGGCCATCGACGCGGGATGCGACGGCTACATCACCAAGCCCATCGATACCCGCGCACTGGGAACCCGAATTCGCGAGTTCCTGGATCGAAGAGCCGAAATGCAGGTCGGCCTGGCTCCGCCGCCGGCGGACTCGGAACATGCCTCCATTCCGGCAGCCGAGTTACAAACCCTGCGCTATCGCTTTCTCGATGAAGGCCAGGAGCAGGCGCGGCAATGGCTGCTGGATCTCGATGGATCGTTCGATGCGAACGAGGCTGCACGGGTGGTGCATAAGTGGATCGGCGCTGGCGGCCTTCTGGGCTACACCGCCATCAGCCGCCTGTCGCACGAGGTGGAGGCCATCCTGCTGGAGCGCCCCGTCGATCAAGCCCAGCTCCGCGAATCCCTCACTACCCTGGCCCTGGCATTCACCAGTCCTAAGGATGCCCGCGACGCGCCGGTTTCGGCGGCGATTGTCGAGGCGCTGTCCGGAAAACGGGTTGCCCTGGTGGGGCTGCCAACCAACGAAGCGCAGCGTTTCGCAGTCACTTTGCAGCGTGTCGAGGCTGTACCGGTGATTTTTGAGTATTCCGAGAGGCCTAACTCGGAGGCCATGAAGTCCTGCCAGTTGGTGGTGCTCTATGTCCGCCCCGAAACGGCCGCTTCGCCTTGGATCGATCCGTGGTCCGCTGCCGGTTACCCCGTCGTGCTGGTCGGAGCGCGCGAGGATCTGCTGGCGCTGGATGCACGCGTGCAATCGCTGGCTCGCGAGTTCCTCATGGACGCCTGGCAGCCGGAGGAGGCCCTGATCCGGCTCAGTCGCGTGATGTCCGAACACCGGCCCGCACAGGCGAGAGGCGAAGCCGTGCAAGAGCCGGCCGCTGCGTCCAGTCACCCAGGTGCCCCGAATCCCACAGGCCGGGCCCGCGTGCTGGTCGCCGACGACGACCCCACAGTCGTGGCCCTGGTCCGCGCGGCCCTCAAGAACTTCGGCATGGATTGTGAAACCGCCAACAACGGGCGCAGCGCCCTGGAGATCATTCGGAGGTATCAGCCACATGCCGCCGTTCTGGACGTCAATATGCCAGGATTGGATGGCTATGAAGTCCTCTCTGCCATACGCGCGGAAGGACTCCACGTCCGCGTATTGTTGCTCACCGCGCGCCAGCAAGAGAGCGACGTCATCCGCGGATTCACTCTGGGCGCCGACGACTACATGGTCAAGCCCTTCGGACCCATGGAATTAGTGGCCCGGTTGAAGCGGCTGCTGTGGCGATGACCAGCCTCGAATTCTCGGTCGCCGGCATTCTTCTGGCCTTCTTCGGCCTGCTGATGTTCGCCCTCTTCCTCATCGCCATGGTGCGGGGGTTGGTGGCTCGCCGGCGGTCCCGTGCTTCCGCGGCGGTCCTGCCCGATATCCGGGAGGCCCTGATCGATCACCTGGCAGGAAGCGACGACCTGTCGCGGATCCAGCGCATGGCAAGCACCAACCGCCGCGATCTGGGAGACGCCATGGTCGGTTTTCAGGGAACCGTGGGTGGAAGCGCGCTCGATCGCCTCTGCGACCTGACGCTGAATCTGGCGCTGGTGAACGACTGGGTTCGCGACGCCCACTCCCGGGATGCCGTTCGCCGGCGCACCGCCTACGCCCGCCTCGCCTTCGTTTCGGTTTATGAGCCGTGCCGCCGTGTCACGGGCGATCTGCTGTTCCATGCGCTCCACGACTCCGACCCGGAGGTCTGGTTATGCGCCTGCCGGGCCGTGATCCAATCGGGCACCGGCGAGCAGATCGAGGCCGTATTCGAGCGCGCCGTTACCGAGAGCCTGCTGGCCCGCATCCTGCTCACAGAGGCTTTGCGCCGTCACGCGACCCCGTTGTGCGAACATGCGGTGCCGGAGGCGTTGCGATCCAAGGATTCGCGCCGGGTTCTCGCCGTGCTCGACGTTCTGGTGGCATGGGAGAGGGCCATCGCCATCGATAATCTGCGCGACTTGCTGGAACACCGCGTCAAGGACATTCGCATCCAGGCTCTTCGGTTGGCGCCGCTGGTTCCGCTGGTCCCTGAGAACCGTGGGGCCATCGTCCGCGCGCTGACGGATACCGATCCGGAAATCAGTACCGCGGCCGCTCTGAGCGCGGGCCGCCTGCAGATCGCGGAGGCGCTACCCTTGCTTGCACGGATGTTACGGCTTGCCCCTGCCGAGCTGGCCCGGACCGCTGCGGCCGCCCTGGCAGAAATGCCCCCTCGCGGATGGCAGGCACTCGAGGAACTGAGCGCCAGCGCCAACCCCGTGACTGCTGCCGCGGCCGCCGGAGCGCTGGGTCGCGCGCGGCGGAAGGCGGGCTTATGAACGCGCTTTCCCTGGCACTCCAAGCCATCGTGCTATTCCTGTTTGCGGTGGGGACCCTGAGCTTCATCGCGATGGTGAAGGGCTGCTTCCTCCTAAGGCGCCTTGCCCGCGGCACGCCACGCTACGACGGAAATATCCTCCTGAAGTCTCCCCTGGTCTCGGCCGTTTCAGTGGTCGTAGCTACCCCAGACGCGTCCGCGGAGTCTCGTGAACTCGCCCAGAAGCTGGTGGAACTGCACTTCGGAAAGCACGAACTGGTCCTGGTTCTGGATGGGCCCACCGAAGAAGAACTCGACACCTGGACCGAGGAGTTTCGCCTGTGCCTCTCGGCTCGCGGCGCGATCGACCAATTACCCTCGGCGCCCATACGGGGAATTTACGAATCGCGCGACCCGCTCCGGTTGGTGGTGGTGGATAAGGAGCGCGGCGGCCAGGCCGACGCCCTGAATGCCGGCATCAATGTGGCCGCCTCTCCGGTGATCGGGCTGTTCGATCC
>PMTT01000580.1:7591-12708 GCA_003167275.1 Bryobacterales bacterium
CGCTCCGTATGGGCCGCCCGGTTCGGCGAGTTGGAAACCCTGCGATTGTGGCTGGCACGTTGTGCGGCATTCGCCGGCTGGAACCTGCTGGTCCCGGTCCCGGGCGCTTCAATGCTGGTATTGCGCGATGCCATCGTGAAGATGGGCGGTTTCCCAGGAGGGCCACTGGAGCTCTTCCTGCACCTTCACGGCCATGCGCGCGCCTCGGGAAAGCAGTATCGTGTGGCCTTCGTGCCGGAATCTGTCAGCTATGAGCGGGTCCCAGGCTCGTTCGCGGATTTGCGCAACCAGACCCTGCGAGAGGAGCAGGACATCGCCCGAGCGTTGGGCCACCGGAAATCGATCTCCGGAGGGATACGAGCTATTGGTTGGGGTCTGCCAGGGATTCTCGCGGTTCGACTCCTTCGTCCCATCCTGGAAACGGCTGCTTTGCCGCTGGCTGTGGTCGGTTGGCTGATGGGCTGGATTGACCCGGCTCTGGCGGGTCTGGTGCTGCTTTCCACGGTGGGGATTGGGATGGTGGTATCCATGTCGGCCGTGATCTTGCGGGAGTTGGCGGAGTTCGGTGGATCCGATCCCAACCGGCTGGCTGGACTGTTCTTCGCCACGATTCCCGAGAACCTGGGATACCGGCAGGTGCGCAACCTGTGGCTGATCGCGGGCTTCTTCCGATCCGCCACCAGGAAGTGAAACGCTTTGAAGCGCCGGCGGTCTTGCCGCGGTACGATGACCGTCAGCGACGCCGGCGCTATGTATCTCGACGACTAAGTCTACGGATTGAAGACTAACCGGGTCTTGGTCCCGCCGAGTCGGATTTCCGAGATGATCGACTTGCTGCCGACCGTGGTATAGCGAATCACGGTCGCATCGAATTTCTTGTCGACGCTTTCAATCTTGGCTGGGATCTCGACCGCCTGCTTCCCGATGAAAATGGTCACTTTCTCGGCCCCGAGGGTCAGGCGATATTCCCCGGCCTTCAAATCGTTGCCGTTCACGACGGAAGGCTGTGCCAGCGTAACCTTGTAGCTGCCGCCACCGCTTGGAATAGTCCCCGCGGTAGCCAATGCGACTGCCAGAATGGCGAAAGCTAGAACTAACTTCTTAAACATGATTTCTCCCGAGCCGGTTGGCTCACTTTCTTCCAGATCAGGGCCGGTTGGCCCCAAATCGGAGTTTAACACCACTTTGTCGTGGATGGCAAGCGGGGAAGGGCCTTAGAGGGCCATGGCGCACTGATATATGCTGAAGTTCCGATGACACTCGAAGAGCGACTCTCACGCACCGAAGCCAACCCAAGGGCCGCCACTTTGGCCATAGTGAAGAGGTTCATGATCCACCCGCCCAGCCGGACCCCGCGGACGTTGATCGCAGTGACGAGCACAATCACCGCCATGGCCACAATTTGGATCCATCCGAGCGAGAATTCCATGGGACGGTGAAACAGGGTCCATGATAGCGAAGGAACGGCTGTTGGGGTGAGATGGCTGGAAAGAAGAACCCCAGGTAGGTGGCGAACGCTACGGCCAGGGCGGCGATACTGCCGGCGGTGTTGATGAAGAAGTGGTTCCAACTGAATAGAAATCCCCAAACCCGCCCGAAGCTGTGGCTGAGGTAGACATAGGGACCGCCGGTTTGCGGAAGCACCGCACTCAGTTCCGCCAGCGTCAGGGATCCGAACAAGGTGAGCAATCCGCCCGCGATCCACACCAGCAGGATCGGGCCCATCGCCGGAAGGTGGCCTGCAATCGCTGCCGGCACCACGAAGATGCCCGAGCCGATAATCATCCCCATCTGGATGGCGATCCCTTCGCGCAGGCCCAGGGCGCGCACGAGTTGTGGTTGGCTGGAGTGCCCCGGCATCGTCCTACGAGAGTAGCGTGGGACGATGCCGCGGAAAGTGCGGTGTGAATATGGGCTACACTGGAAAACTTGGGTTAGTTTCCTTTGATCGACCTGCACTCACATACCAATGAATCCGATGGCACCTGTTCGCCCGCAGAGTTGATCGAAGAAGCGGTGCGGGCCGAGGTGGACATCCTCGGGATCACCGATCACGATACCTTTAAGGGCTACGACCAGGCCATGGCGGCCGCGCGCGAGGCCGGCGTGGAATTGGTATGCGGAATCGAGCTCTCCACCAAACTGCACGGCCGCTCGGTTCATTTGCTGGGGTACTTCCTGGCGCAGGACGGGCTCGCGCGATTCCGCGATTGGGTCATGGAGTTGCAAGCCGCGCGGCGTGAACGCAATGTGCGGCTGGCGGCGCGCCTGCGCGAACTGGGGTTCGACATCCACCTGGAAGAGGTGGAAGCGCGCGGAAGGGGCATGACGGGCCGGCCGCATTTCGCGCAGGTGATGGTGGAGAAAGGCTACGTCGCCAATCTCCGGCAAGCGTTCGACGACTACCTGGATGAGTCGGCGAAGGGCTACGTCTACCGTCAGGAACCGCAGTTCGCCGAGTGTGTGGAAAAAATCCGGGACGCCGGCGGCATCGCCTCCCTGGCTCATCCGGTTCGCGTCTATGGCAATGTGCCGGCGCTGATGCCGGAACTTTGCGAATCCGGGCTGAATGCCCTGGAGGCGTATCACAGCGATCATAGCCAGGCCGACACGAAATTGTATCTCGATCTTGCCAGGAAATACGGCCTGGGGGTGACCGGCGGCTCGGATTTCCATGGTGCCGTGAAGCCGGGGGTAAAGTTGGGCACAGGCTGCGATGGGAACCTGCAGATCCCGCCGGATCTGTTGGACAAGCTGAGAAGGTAGGACAGGCCTCCCGGCCTGTCACTGGCAGCGGAGCCCCAACCAAAAGTGGGGCGGACGCCCTCGTCCGCGCCGGACTCCTGGTCCGGCTCTTCGTTTGGCCAAGCACGGGGGAAATACGGTGACAGTCACCGCAACCCCCGAACTCCTCGGCAGTTTGGTGGAGCTTGGCGCTGAAAGAGTTCGGGGGTTGTGGTGACTGTCACCGTACTTCCGTATTTCCCTGGTTGTCACCGTATTTCCCTGGTTGGCCGGGCAGGCCGACCAGGGGGTCCCACCCCACCAACTCTACGTAATACTAACGGGCCTGTCGTTCCAGGTACTCCGTCCACCACCGTTCGCGCCCGGCGGCATCAAAAACCTCGACCCAGTGCTTGCGGAACGCTTGCGCCTTGGCGTCCGCCCGCTCCTCCAGGAACGTCTCCACGTGCCCCAGTTGCGCCGGCTCTCGCATGGCGTTCGCCAGCAACCGTCCGGCCGCGGCACTGTCGTTTACTTCGCCGAGCAATTGCTGGATCTCGCGCAATTCGGCCATCCGTGTTTCCAATCCGGGGCCATAGCACGGCCGGAATAGTTCCAAGGTGTAGCGCAACCGCTTGGTGGCGAGCCGGAGCCGATGCAACTCCGGCGGTGAGGGGTCTTTGGCCAGCAACTCGCGAACCAGTCCGAAGTATCGGGACACCAACGGAGGAAGCTCGCGCCGCGCGTTAGCCGCGGCGGTCGCCTTCTCGTCCCACTCGATTTGGCGCGATTTGGGCATCTTTAAGAAGAGGCAACACAGGCAAGAATGCCCGTGTTACGCTACTGCCGCCACCATCCGGCCACCGTACCTGCGGGCATTTTGCTCAGGATATGCTGCGCCATTTCCTTCAAACGTTCGGCCGAGTTCTCCGGCCCGCTGTAGCAGTGCCCCCTCATCGCCCCGTAGACGAAGTAGCCTTCGTAATGCGGATCCTTGGTAGTCTTCATCCAATCCTGCAGCACGTGCACGCCATTGTTGAGGAAGAAGTTGTCGGCATCGCCCACGAAGACATGCACCTGGTCTACCAGCTTGGGGCCGAGCGTGAACCAGTTCTTCTCCATGTGGTAATGGATGTCGTAGTGCTCCTTCCAATACTCGGCGACCGCCGGGTTCATGACGCCGGTCCGCTTGTCGAACAGCGGCTCGAAGTAGCCGTCTTTGCCGATCGGCCCGAAGACCGCCGACCAGATATCGAGCTGCTCGCCGGAGCGCCCGTGTGTCCCATTCACCAGCTCGAAATGGTTCCGCTGTTCCGAGGTCGAACGAACCTGGCCATTGATCTCCCGGCTGTTGATGGTCGGCTCGCGGCGCCAGTCGATCTGCTTGTAGAAGGCGTTCGTATCCTTGTACACATTGATGCCCTCGACGTCTGAAAAATCCACCGAGTCCGGGCAATAGGCCCACGTGCCGCCGTAGAAATCCGGGTAGTAGACCTGTAGCGCCAGGGCTTCCCAGCCACCCGTCGAGCCGCCCGAGAGCACTCTCGCCCAAGGCTGTTTGATCACCCGGAAGCGCTTCTCGATCTCCGGAATCAGCTCCTGCTGAATGGCGTCGCCATAGGGCCCCACATTCACCGAATTCACCGCATAGGAGTCGTCGAAATAGGGGTTGGGATGTTGCAGTGTGACCACGATCATCCGGGGGAAGTTGTCGCTCAGCCACTGGGCATAGAGTTCCTGGCCGCCTCGCCCGCCTCCCCGGCCCTGCCCCTGCCCCTGTCCGGTCGAAAAGCCCAGGGGCGCCCCGAGTCCGAAATGCCCCTGCTCGTAGAGAACCGGATAGGACACCGTGGACGTGGCATAGTCGCGCGGCAGCAGAACCGTGGCGCCGAGGTAGATAGGGCGGCCCCAGAACTTCGTGAGGATCTGGCTCTGGATCTTGAACCGCTTCACCCACTCGGTGTCGGGTGGGACATCGACGGGGGGGATGACCTGGTCGCAAACCAGCGGGATGCGATATCCCTTGGAAGGGTCGAGCGTCACCTGCATGGTTGAGGAGTATAAATTGCCAGGCGAGCGACTCCAGCGCTGGCCCTCCCACTGGTCATCGTGCATCCACAGAACGTGGCCATCGGACCGCCGGAACTCCGAGTAGACGTTGATGAACGCCTGGACGGAATAGGTCCCGGACGGAATCTCCGCCAGGCTCTCAACCGGCGTGCCCAGATCGGTGGCATCGATGACCGCGCTCTGTCCCGGGGCCAGTTTCTCGATGTCGCGCCCAAAGAACGGCACGCCGACGCGCGAAATCTGGAGCCGGGGCTCCCGGTCGCCGGTGCGCGAAATCATGATGAAGACGCGGCCGGTGATCGGTCCCTTGTTGACGCCCGAAG
>PMTT01000174.1 GCA_003167275.1 Bryobacterales bacterium
CCCTGCCCCTGTCCGGTCGAAAAGCCCAGGGGCGCCCCGAGTCCGAAATGCCCCTGCTCGTAGAGAACCGGATAGGACACCGTGGACGTGGCATAGTCGCGCGGCAGCAGAACCGTGGCGCCCAGGTAGATAGGGCGGCCCCAGAACTTCGTGAGGATCTGACTCTGGATCTTGAACCGCTTCACCCATTCGGTGTCGGGCGGAACCTCAACCGGCGGGATGATCTGGTCGCAAACCAGTGGGATGCGATATCCCTTGGAAGGGTCGAGCGTCACCTGCCTGGTTGCGGAGTACAGATTGCCGGGCGAGCGATTCCAGCGTTGGCCCTCCCACTGGTCATCGTGCATCCACAGAACGTGGCCATCGGACCGCCGGAACTCCGAGTAGACGTTGATGAACGCCTGGACGGAATAGGTCCCGGACGGAATCTCCGCCAGGCTCTCGACCGGTGTGCCAAGATCGGTGGCATCGATCACCGCGCTCTGTCCCGGGGCCAGTTTCTCGATGTCGCGCCCAAAGAACGGCACGCCGACGCGCGAAATCTGGAGCCGGGGCTCCCGGTCGCCGGTGCGCGAAATCATGATGAAGACGCGGCCGGTGATCGGTCCCTTGTTGACGCCCGAAGGGTAGGAAATCTCGAACCGCGTTTCGGCAGCGAGGCAGAGGGAGGCGGCCATCGCGGCCAGAAGGATTCCACACGCAAGCTTGGTCATCAGAAGAATTCTACCGCGTATGTAGCACGGGCATTCTTGCCTGTGTTGGTTTTGGCGTTGTTCTTCCGGGGTGTTCCAAACCCAACGCAAAACCACACAGGCAAGAATGCCCGTGCTACGACGCGTCCAAAACTTCCCGCACTTTGGCCAACAGAATGTCCGGCGTAAAGGGCTTGTGCAGGAACGCAAGGGGCGGTTCCCCGCCCACGCCCCCCAGGGCGTTGTCCCGGTAGCCCGACATGTAGAGTATCTTCAACGTTGGCGACCTTTGGCCAAGTTGGCGTCCCAACTCGAAACCGCTCATCTGCGGCATGACGATGTCGGTGACCACCAGGTCGATCTTGTGAGCGTTCTTCTCGTAGGCCGCCAGCGCGGCGGCGCCGTTGTTGGCCTCCAGCACCTCGTAGCCGTTGGACTTCAGAATCGCGGATAACAGCTTGCACACGCCCTCTTCGTCGTCCACGAGGAGAATGGTCTCCGATCCTCTGGCCGAACGCTTGCCAGGCTGCTCGCTAAGCTCCTCCTTCACTCGCGGCAGGTAGATTTCGAAGATGGTGCCACAGCCGGGTTGGCTGTAAACCGTCACCTGGCCGTCGCTCTGCTTGATGGTCCCGTAGACCGTTGCCAGGCCGAGCCCGCTACCTTTCCCCGGCGCCTTGGTGGTGAAGAACGGCTCGAACAGACGGGAGCGTGTCTCGGGGTCCATACCGATGCCCGTATCGCTGACGGCCAGCATCACGTAGGAGCCCGGCTTGACTCCCACGTTCTTGCCGCCGGGGCCTTCTTCGAGATCCACATTGGCCGTCTCGATCACCAGCTTGCCCCCCTGCGGCATGGCGTCGCGCGCGTTGTTTGCCAGATTCACGATCACCAATTCGATCTGTCCCGCATCGGCCTTCACGCGGCCCACCTCGGGACTGGTTAGCAGAATCAGCTCGATATTCTGGCCCAGCACGCGGCGAAGCAGCGGCTCCATCCCCGTGACTACCGTATTCAGGTCCACCACGCGCGGTTGCGCCGTGGAGCCCCCGCTAAAAGCCAGCAACTGGCGGGTGAGGGCGGAGGCACGCTCTCCGGCGTACACAATCTCATCCACGAAGCGTTGCAAGGGGCTGGCTGGCGGAACTTCCGTCCGCAGCAAATCCGCATAGCCGGTGATCACCGTGAGAACGTTGCTGAAGTCGCCCGCCACTCCGCCCGCCAGGCGGGCCACCGCGTCCATCTTCTGGTCGTGCAGGGCCTGCTCTCCCAGTTGACGCCGCTTGCTGATGTCGCGGAAGACCAGGATGGCGCCCCACACGACGCCCGCATCGTCGCGCAGGGGAGAGGCGCTGTGCTCAATGGGCACCTCGGCGCCGCTGCGCGAGAGGAGCACCGCGTGGTCGTCCGTATCCACCCGGACCCGGTCCCGGATGGCGCGAGCGAGCGGGCTCTCGATCGGCTCGCGGGTCTTCTCGTCGATCAGGTGCACCACGATGGCGGCGGCTTTCCCGCGCGCCTCGGTCCGCGTCCAGCCCGTGAGAGTCTCGGCCAAGGAATTCAGGAAAGTGACGCGTCCTTTCCGGTCGGTCGCAAGCACCGCATCGCCAATGTTCGAAAGCGTGGCCGCCAACAGACGGCGGCTCTCCCGCCGCGAGAAAGTTACCCAGGCGAGGAGGGCCGCCAACGCCACGAATGTGACCAGAGGGGACAGGTCCTGCCAGGACGTCGCCTCGCCAGTGTCGGGCCGAATCAGGAAGTACCGTATCGCCGCGGCGGATGCCGCACTTGCCGTGACCCCGCCGGTGCGTCCATGGTACATGGCACTCAGCCACACGGCCACCAGGAACGGCAGAAAGGCCTGCGGCTCCAGGTAGGGGTCCAGATAGGGCTGCAGCACCAGTGAGGCAGCCAAGGCCAGGGCCGTCAGGGCAAGCGCAATCGCAATGCCTCGCAGCACCGGACTTTTGAGGGGGTTCATCGGCAGGTCCCGCTACAGAATACTACAGCGTGTTCGATGCCCCACCGCGCCCAGGTGTAGTTTCATACAAGGAGGGTTCGCCGGGAGGCCGCGTCTTCCACCGCCGGTGAATCCACAGCCATTGATCGGGATAGGCGCGAATGACCTCCTCCAGCCTGGTCTGCAGGGTTTGGGTGTCGAGCGCCGCGTCGCCCGTGATGGGGACCGGCGGGTAGAATCGCAACACGTAGCCGCGCTCCTCCTCGGACCAGAGTGCGAACCCGGGGATGACGGCCGCCCTGCTACGGGCCGCTAGTTTAGCGAATCCCGTCCCGGCGCAGGCCGGAATCCCAAAAAAATCAACAAACACGGAAGATCCAACCGAGTGGGGCGGACCCCCCGGTCCGCGCGCGACCCCCTGGNNGACCCCCTGGTCGCGCGCTTTGCTGGCCGCTTTTTCCCCCCGGTCCGCACCATCTCCGCCGCCCCCCCGAACCGTGCCCGCATCCAGCGAAGCGTTCTGATCGATCAGAATACCGACCGCCTGGTTAGCCGCCAGTGCCTTCAAAATAGATCGCGCAAAGTCCTTCTTGAAGATGGGGCGATTGCCGGAGAGCCCGCGGCGCCGCTCCACCAGCCGGTCGATGAGTGGATTGTCGAGCGGCCGGACCACCACGTTCATCGGTTCCCGCAGCAGAGAGTGACCGTAGGCGCTGAGTTCCCAATTGCCCATGTGGGCGGTGGCGAACAACACCCCGCGGCCTTCGCGAAGAGCGGTTTCGAAGTGCTCGCCGCCCTCGCAGCGGATCCAGCGCGCCACGTTGTCCTTCCGGATGGATGGGAACTTCGCGAAGGTGACGATGGTTCGTGCGATAGACCGAAAGACACCGTCCACGATTGCGACCGCATTCGCTTCCGGCAACGCCATCGACAGGTTCCGGTAGGCCACCCGCCGCAAGCGGGGAATCGCCAGGTCGAGCAGGCCCACATAGCGCCGGGCCAGCCAGTGGGCCAGCGGCAGAGGCGCGAATTCGAGAGATTTCAGAACCAGCAGCGCCAGTCCGTACTCAAAGTAGTTCCGAATGGCGGAGCGCTGGCGCATCAAGCTGCATTGTAACCCTGCACTGGACCGGCCTCTAGCCGTGGCCATCGTCTAGTCCGCCAACAAATCCGAGTTCCGGGCGAGTTCTCCGGCTAAATATTCCGCAGTGTCGCGGTCTTGTGACCAGTACGGAATCTCGACGCCCCATCTTATCAGTCTGTACCACGGGCATTCTTGCCTGTGTTGGGTAGCCCTCGCGGTACGCCGAGGCCTGCATCTGTGCATCCGAAAAGAATCGCCTGCGGCCGGCAAGGAGTCCCGCCCTACAGAAAGGGTTGTGGGCTGGTCAGGCCTGCGCCCGGTGGAGGAAGCGGAATGCTGAGGCAGGCGGGATCGGGCTGAGGGTCGGCGGAAGCGAAAGCGCCGGCGGCGGAAGCGGTGGCGGTCTTGGCGGGGGCCGGAGATGCAGGATCGGCGGCGGCGGAAGCGGCGGCCTTGTCGGGGGCCATGGGCGGCGCTGGTGCCGCGATGGCATCAGCTTGTGCCGATTGTGCTTCGGGTTGTGGCGGCTGCGCGGGAAGCGGTTCGGATGGGAGCGTCTCGACTACGGGTTGGGGAGCCGCGTGCTGCGGCTCCGGCTCCAATGGGGGCGGCGGCGGAGCGGGTGGCCGTGGTTCCGGGCGGGCCTGGACGCCGTCGAACCGGGTGGCCGGGTTGGAGGCGGAGGTCCGCAAGCCCTGGAGACGGCCGAGGTCCCGATAGGCCTTGTCGTAAGCTTTCTCGGAGGCGCTGACGCGGCGCTGCATGCGCATGAAGACCTCGCTGGCGCGATGGAATCCTTCGCCCAGAGGAACGCCGGACGAACGGTCGGAGAGCATGGAGTGGTATTCCCAGAGATGGGTTTCGGCGCGGAAGAGGCGGCGCAGGCTCCATTCGCTGCGGATGAGGGTGTCGACCTGGAAGCGCTCCTCGGGTGAGGCGGGCTGGAAGCGGTCGAAGTACTCCTTCTGGAGGAGGAAGAAATCGCCGCGGTCCTCGCCGTAGACGAACTGTTCTTCGGCGTCGAAGCCGGACTTGAAACCGTGTATCGACGACACGGTCCTGTCGGGGACGGGGCGCGGCCGAGAATTCAAATGCTGGAGATAGTCGGCCTCGATTTGCTTGTCCATATCGATGTTAGACATAGGGCTCACTGACAGCGGGATTGGCCCGCTGATTTCAGGGTAACAGTGAGGGGGTGGGGGTCCAGGGCTTGCGGACGGATGGCTGAAGTATGTATGTGGTTGATAATGCGAGTGATGAGTGGGTCAAAAATAAAGTTGGAAAGTCTGTGACTGTTATGGGGCCAATGGGAGAAAGCAGGCGGTTCAGACCGGGGAGCGGAGGAAAAGGCCCCATGCCACAGAGCCCATGCGGGACGACGGCATCAAAAGGGTTGCTGAAGGCTGAGGCGATTCAGCTATACTAATCCGAATCGATCCATCGAGACAAACGACTGTCGCGCTAAAGCGAAAGCCTGTCTGCAGTTGCCCAGTACTTCGAATGATATCCTTCGCCGTCGCTAGCGCGTGCTCCGTAGGGGGAGGAGGCTCATCTGGATCGCAGTGCCCCGCAGCAACCTCATCGATTCGTTGCGCGATCTCCTCGGCGTGATCAAGTTCTTGGTCGACGCAAGGAAGCGGAGCCCGACGGTCGAACTGCATACTCTCTCCACGAGCGGGCTCTAAAGGCTTTGCTGGCTGTTCCATGGCCTCCCCACCCTCGATCTAGCACCGCGAAGACCCGATGAGGTAAGGGGTTGGTACAATCGACCTTGTGAGCCCGTTACCACCGGAAATCAAAGGATCAAGACCGTTTGAGGTTTACAGCAAAAACATAACACGGCTTGTTCGGATGTCAAAGATAAACCGTAGTTCGGTTGAACGCCACCTAGAGGAACTGCGCGGCTCAATAGCTGCGGCAACTGATGCCATGCAGTCGGTCAGTTGCAGCCCGAATGCTGTCACTGCTTATCTAGCCACCGTCGAGGAAGCGGTGAAGGCTGCGCTTCCCGCAATAGACCAGGTGACGACAGCAATCACATCAGGGCATTTCGTTTATAGCTGGATGACAGTTATGCTTGTCACCTTCGCCGAGGCGTATCTTGAGGATGCTCTTAAACTTTTGATGTCTCAGGCATTGAGTTCATCTGCTCTTCACGATGATGTTAAGGTTGAAATCGGGAACAAGTGGGTCAAAGAGGCTCTACGCAGCGGCAGACCACACGACTGGATCAAGCGGCTTGAGAAGCTTGGCGTATCTGGTTACGCACCCAATCAAGCCGATAAATTACTTGTCGTCTGGCAACGAAGGCATACCCTCGTCCACACGGCTGAACCAGAGATACCAAATACAGCCGCTTATGAGTTTCTCGCTGCCGTAACTCTTATAACCGACTTCATCAAAGCCACCGATGCTCAACTGCTAACGATTTGTCCGGGAGCGAGTTAGAAGGGTTATTGAACTGATGGCGGCGGCAACAGCGGCACCATACTGCGTTGCTCGTAGGCACTTGCGATATTTGGGCGGACATGCTGTCCGACCGTCTGGCCTCATAATGTGAGCAAGAAACTCGTCTTCAAAAGTTGTAATTCCGCTCTCGACAGCTTCCAGCTTCGCCTTGATAACGAGCGCGAGACAACGCCAGCGTAAACCCAAGTGAAAAACCGATTGCTGTTTTTCTGCTGTTTTCGAAAAATCGATCCCCGCAAATTATTGATTTTGGTAGGCCCGGCTGGACTCGAACCAGCGACCCTCAGCTTAGAAGTCGTGGCGGGTGCTTTCCCTGTCCGTACCCGTTCGTCCCATAAACTACCAGGAATGAGACGGGTAGGGACAGGCACCTCTCCGATTGAGTGCTTAGCATTCCCCTTGATTTCTTGACACCATCTCTACAGTTTTCGCTACAGTTCGATCAACCGGCCTTCTGCCGGGTCGGAGAATTGGTCTGGGCCGGCAGAGCCGTGCCCCTCGGAACGCCGAGAAATGTAAACTGAGAATGCCGCCTAGCCTTCGCGGGGCGACAAGCCGGGGACCCTGCCCGGTTGGCGGCAAATATCATCAGGGCATCGCGGAGGGAGCGATGGCGGACATCCTCGCTGAGATCTTCGACCAATTCTGTTCAGAGGAACAAGCATTCATAAGAGCAACCGAAGCGGCTGCGAAAGGGATACTGGCGGAAGGCGAACGTGACCTCAAAGCTATGTACCACATATCGGGATCGCTGGACCTTAGGCGACAAGATCAGGCGCGGTCTGATGCGGCCTGTACCGAGTTCATCGGCTACCAGAGAGTACTTATGCGCCGAGTTGACCCGCTCTCCACTGAATCGGTTCAACAACTCGTCAGGCAACTGGACCGGGTTTGCGAGGGCGTTCTAAAGAAGCATGGGTACTGGGAGGGAAAGGACGCAATCGCCGAGCTTCGGGCGGAAGCTGAGCGGCTGGCGTGGTTATCGCATTCCCAGCAATTGGCGAGTGCGAAAGCCAGCGGTGCTACCCTGTGCCCTCCGAAGCCGGGGCCAATGTCCCGACCGACGTTCCCGGAACGGGCGGCGTGGCTGAAGCGTGCCATGGCGGAGCGAGCTTCCATGACGCCTTATCAGCTCCACAAGTTTGGGGGGCCGGACCCAAAGACGGTGCGGAAGATACTGAATGGCCAAAGTGTTCGACTCGACAAATTGGACCTCGTTGCGGACGGGCTCTCTCACTTTGGCGGCAAGGTTTCACCTGACGATATCCCCAAAGACTAGCAGAAAACAGGAATCCGGTTATCCGTGTTTTCCCTTAGCGGAAATCGCGAAAATCCCGGCTGAAACGGAAAACACTGTTCTCGTAGACAGTTTGGTCTATGAGGACAGCAGATGAACAACGAGAAAATCTCTTACACAGAAACGGAAGTCGAAGCGTTGACGGGCCTGAAGGTGAAGACCTTGCAGCGGTGGAGGCTCCTCAATCAAGGCCCCCCGTTTCGACGCTTAGGCCGATGCGTGCGGTACCCGGCCGACGCTCTGCATACTTGGATCAACTCCCAACCGGGCGGCGGCCAACAGTCGGAGGCGCGGTAGATGGCGGATTCGGCCATCACCTTCACCCCGGGCGAAGTCTCCATTTATTACGCGGCGCGCGTACCGCACCTGAAACAGCGGCGGGCGGCTGAGTGGCGCGGCGCCTGTCCCATCCACCATGGCAAGAACGATAGTTTCGCGGTGGACCAAGAAACGGGGCAGTGGTTCTGCCACTCCACCTGCGGGCGCGGTGGGGACATCCTGGAACTCGAAGCGGCTCTGACCGGCGGCGATTTCTCGAGCCGGAAGGCCGAAGTCTTCCGGTTGGTGGGGCGCATTGAACCCGAATACGGGCGCAACGGCACCCGCACGAATGGAAATTCAGCGGGCATGGCACCTTCAAAACCTACAAAACCCACCG
This sequence comes from Bryobacterales bacterium, assembly GCA_003167275.1. GTDB lineage: Bacteria > Acidobacteriota > Terriglobia > Bryobacterales > Bryobacteraceae > JAIQFL01. The sequence continues at coordinate 8,161 of PMTT01000174.1, forward strand.
GCACGTCGGGCGGTTGGCGGGAAGTCGCGCGCTACCCGTATCTGGATCAGGGCGGAAGCCTTCTCTTCGAGGTTATCCGCTACCTCAAGCCGGACGGGACGAAGACCTTCATTCAGGTCCGCCCGAGTGCAGTTGAAGCGGCCGGCACTACAGACCCGCAACGGACTGGCGGAGTTGATGCCGGCGGGATTGTGGTGGGGCTGGAGGCGGGAAACTACCTTCCTGACCCGAAGGCGGAGCGCGCAACCGGAAAACCCACCTGGAAGCGGGCGGCGGACCATACCAACTGTGACGGGGCGGAATATCGCTTCCGCGATTGCCCGCGCGTCCCCTACCGCCTTCCGAGGTTGCTCAATGCCGAAACCGTCTATCTTCCCGAAGGCGAGAAGGATTGCGCCACGCTCGAAGGATGGGGGCTGGTGGCGTCCTGCAATCCGGGCGGGTCCGGCAACAGCCAACTGTACGTGGAATGGGCGGATTACTTCCACGGCCGGCATATCGTCATCCTTCCTGACAATGACGGACCGGGGCGAAAGCACGCGGCGGCGGTGGCCGCGGCACTGTTGAGCGTGGCGGCTTCCGTCCGCATCGTGGAGCTTCCCGGCTTGCCGACAAAGGGTGATGTTACCGATTGGCGGGACGCGGGCGGCACCTTGGAGCGGTTCCGAGAACTGACCGAGGCGGCGGCGCCGATGGACGCGGCGGCTCTCTCGGCATTGCGGGGGCGGTGGGGACTGGAAGACGAACGGAACCATCCGGCGGCTCGCTCGAACGCGGTGGACGATTGGCCGAAACTGGAACCGATCCAAAGCGAGCTTCCCCCCGTGCAAAGCTTCTCCGAAGACCTTCTCCCGGATTCTCTCCGTCCCCTGGTGGCGGACGTGACGGACCGGATGCAAGTCCCGATGGATTACCCCGCGGTGGTGATGGTGCTCTGTCTTGCCGGCGCGGTGAACCGTCGGGCCATCATTCAGCCGAAAGCACACGATACCGGATGGGTGGTTGTTCCGAACCTCTGGGGTGGCATCATCGCTCCACCTGGATTCATGAAGTCCCCTGTCATTCAGGCGACAACCCGTCCCCTGAATCAGATTCAGGCGGAATGGCGGCAGGAACACGAAGAGTCCCTGAAGGACTTCGCACGCGCCAAAGAGGAACATGAGTTGCGCCGCGCTGTGTGGAAAGAGCAGTTCAAGACGAACACGAAGAAGGGCAAGTCCTCACCCGACCGGCCGGACGACGAACCGGAAGAACCGAAGTTGCGGCGCTTGATCGTGAATGACGCCACCTTCGAGGCGCTTCACCAGACCATGAGTGAGAACCCCGCGGGCATCTTGGTAATCAGGGATGAACTCACCGGCTGGTGGAGTCAATTGGACCGGGCGGGCCGTGAAGGTGAACGGGCCTTCTGTCTGCAAGCGTGGAACGGGGACACCGGGCACACGATAGACCGGATCGGCCGCGGCACAATCCATGTTCCAGCGTGCTGTATGTCCATGTTGGGCGGCATCCAGCCGGGCCGGCTTCGCTCTTACCTGGTGGATGCACTCGAAGACGGTCCAAGCAATGACGGACTCATTCAGCGGTTCCAATTGCTCGTATGGCCGGACACGGCGCCCAATTGGAACTATGTGGACCGGGCGCCCGATGCGGCTTCTGAGGAACAGGCGGCGCGGGTCTTCCGCGAGCTGGTGGAGTTGGACGCGGAAAACCCGCAGCGGTTCCGCTTCGCACCCGACGCACAGAAACTCTTCATCGAGTGGCTGGCGGAGCTTGAGGCGAAAGTACGCGGGGACGAACTCCACCCGGCTCTCATTTCGCATTTGAGCAAGTACCGGAAGCTGATGCCGGCCCTCGCGGTTCTCTTCCACTTGGCGGACCGGGCGGCGGGCAACAGCGCTGCCGATACTATTTCCCTTGAGCACGCGCGGCTGGCGGCGGCGTGGTGCGATTACCTGGAGTCCCACGCGCGGCGGGTCTACTCGTGTGTGGTGACTCCACAACTGCGGGCGGCGGGTGAACTGGCGGACAAGATCAAACGGCGGAAGGTGGGAGCGGATGGCTTCTTCTCCTGCCGCGATGTGTACCTGAAGGGTTGGAGCGGTCTGGACACTTCCGAAGCGGTAAAGCTGGCGGCAGAAGTCCTGCAAGATGCCGGCTGGGTCCGGAACCTATCCGGGGAATCGGGACCGTTCGGCGGGCGCCCGTCGAATCGGTACGAAGTAAATCCGGGGGTGTGGGAATGAGCACTCACCCGGCAACCCGAGGCCGATGGATGGATTGGAAGCCGAAGGCGCGAATCTCGGCGGACACGGCGGAGAGCGAACCTACAAAACCATCAAAACCCGGTTTTGTAGGTTTTGAAGGTGCCACTTCCACCGAATCTCCCAAGATTGAGGCGGGGCCGGACCCGGCAGAGTTGGCGCGCGCGTCCGCCTTGCTGAACCGGGCCGGCGTCCGCATCATGCAGCTTGAGGGCGTTGCTACCATCGGCGTTTGGAGCGACCTGGACGGGCCGGAGGTTCGCCAGGCTCTCCGCGTTATGGGCATGGACGAAATACCGGTGCGGTTCCTCGACGGGGCGGGCATCCCGACGCGGTTCAAGTTGCGGCGGGCCGAAGGTGAACCCGTGCCCCGAACGTGTTGATCGATGGGACGCCCACAAGCGGACCTCATGGATAGCCAGTACCCCATGGACAAAACCGACCCATGGGGCAGGATTACGGCGGCAACTGTCCGCCAAGGGAAAGGAAGCTATGAAGGAACCCAAGGACGACGGGAAGGGCGAAGCGATTATCAAGGTAAAGACCCGCGCGGAGCGCGCCGAGCTCATGAAGAGATTCTGCAAGATCACCGGCACAACTACCGAAAGTGGCGCGGAGCGGATACTCCTCCAAATGGCGAATATGCAGCGGTGGACTGCCGGCGGTCTCACCGAGGAAGAGAGGGTCCATGCCGGTGCTGAGTTGATTGCGGAATTGGGGCCGGCAAACGCGACTGAGGCGTTTCTTTGCGTTCAAATGTTCAGCGTCCACGAAGCCGCACTTCTGTTCCTTCAACGCGCGACCGCGGAGGGGCAGACCTTCGAGGGAGCCGACGCGAACGTGCTCCGGGCTACCAGGCTGATGCGGCTCTTCACTGAGCAACTCGAAGCAATGTCAAAGTTGAAAGGCAAGGTAGGGCAGCAAAAGGTGACTGTGGAACACGTCCACGTTCACGACGGCGGGCAAGCCATTGTGGGCGCCGTGAGCACTGGAAAACCAGACCGGGGGGAGGGGGACAAATGACGAGTCGAGAGCAAACACCCCATGCAACGCGGCGGGGTCGGCTCAAAAACGGCAACCCACCGGGAGATATCTCGAAGGCGGCTCACTGTGGCGCGAAAACGCGTAGCGGCGCCCCTTGTAAGTGCCGAGCGATGCCGAATGGACGTTGCCGGCTCCATGGGGGGCTCAGCACAGGGGCTAAGACCGCGGCGGGCATCGAGCGCATTAGGCAAGCCAGAATGAAGGACGGAACGTATTCCGCCGCGGCGAAGGCGGAAAGGCGGTTTGTCTGGCTTCTGATCAAGGAGTCCAGGGCACAGCTTCGCCGAATTGAAGAGGTGCGTTGAAAGTCAAGGCTATCGGCGGACGCAAGCGGTCACCAGCCATTGCCCCGTTTCGGAGCCGGCTTTACAACTTCAGCAGGCCGCACGACTCCCGGAACGATTCGCGGAAGGATTCGCGGCGCTGCTACTACGATCCTTGGATAACGCCATCCGACACCAAAACTGAGAAGCTGCAAGAGGAAACCCGCCGCCTCCTGATTCGTCGGGCCCACCCAACCATCGTCGGCGCTCTGCCCTGTTACCGGTCTGGACGCAACTTCCGGTGTCGGGCCATTCTGCCGCGCGGCCATTACTTTGATGGCATCCTCCGAAACGCCAGCCCGCATGAGAAAGTCCATGTCGGTCGGCATCAGGTTGAAGATGACTCTCGGGGCCGCGGCGATCGCCGAGCAAAGCTCCTCGGGGCCGGTGCCATTCTTCACGAGCTGGATCACCTGCTGGTTGGTCATCGGCTCGGCGGCCGGCAGGACGAACGGGAGCAGGAGCGCGGCGGCAAGGAGACATTTCGGCTTTCGCATGTGTTTACTATCGGCTATCGTGTGGGCGGATTATATGCTCTCTTTGGGGCGGAAGGTACCGTACTAGGGTCTCCCTTTTCGGGAGAGTAACCTGAGATTTCACTCTCGGACGTTTGCCCGGCTTGTCATGTAACGGGACGGTTGTATGACAGGTGATAGAATTCAAGGTCACGTACGCCAGACGAGATTTGAATCGAAATTACGAGTGGGAGAAACCGGATGACTGCCAGACTTGCCAGGGTACCCTTGATTTTGCTTTTTCTGCGTGTCCACACCGCGGCTGCACAGACGGCTCAGCCGCAACCGCCACTCGTTCCTCCGCCTCCGCCGCGAAGGGCAGAGATCAGACCGTCAACACCATCCGATGAATCACGAGTCGATACTCTGGAACTCAAGACTGGAGAGCATGTTCAGGGTAAGTTCAAGCGGGCCGATTCATCGGAGATAGTGATGGAGGTGGCCGGTCAGCCGATTGCGGTTTCTCTAGAAAAGGTCAAGGCGATCTACTTTGGAGCTGTACCCAACTCGGCGCCCATGGCCGCCCCTAGCAGTTCAGTCCTCCAGGAAGCCCTTGACGGGCTCAAGGCCCTCAGGTCAGTGACCAACAGCGGGATTGCCTACCGCGACTATGCTCAGAGAGTCCTGGACGCCAGAGTGAAGGTGGACCGCTACCTTTCGTTGGCAGACAAGGGCGATGTCGAATCAGGGCATACCCGCGCTGTTCGCGTGGCGATGCTTGAGTACGAATTGGCTTCACAGGCGTGGCTGACGAAGATCGATCCGCCGCATGGGGACCTGTGGAGGCCGATGGGAACCACAATGCAAGATCCAGAAGTTGCGAAGTGCCCCATAGTCAAAGCGTCAACAGAATTCGTCGACAATCCGCCTCCGCCAGCGCCCAGTCGAAGCCGGTTTTCCGTTCCCTCAAAACCAATGGAGCGCGTGGATAATCTTGGACTCACATTGAGCATTGCCGGCGGCTCCGCCAGGGTCTGGCCATCAGGAACTACAGTTTCGGCCATTTGGGCGTGTGCTGCGGAGCAAATCAAACAAGCTGAGATGTGAGGGTCAGACTCTTGCGGCATTTGGGAGGCCCTGTCTTAGTCCGCCGACTTCCGTTTCGCTTCCCGAGCGGCAACAGCTTTCCGCGCGCGTTCGGAGCGTTGTTCCGGTGTCATCGTTTCGAGGGATCGCTTACCGCCGATCTTGCCGCCTTTGGCGCCCTGCTTTCGAAAGTAGTCCAGAACCTCTCGGGGTAGTCTCTTTGCCATGGTTAAATCTTAACCCGCTTTAGATATCCTTGTAAAGAATCTTCTTGACATCTCTAGGGGGTTTAGATAGAATCGAGACATGAAAGCAATCGGCTACGTCAGAGTGAGCACCGAGAAACAGGCGGACTTCGGCGTTTCCCTCGAAGCGCAAACGGAGAAGGTGCGGGCCATGGCTGTTGTGCAAGGCGTCGAACTGGTGGACGTAATCGTGGACGCGGGCGAATCGGCAAAGTCCCTGAACCGTCCGGGCATGGAGCGGCTTCTTTCGCTGGTGGACTCCCGCGCAGTGGATACCGTGATCATTGCGAAGTTGGACCGGCTTACCCGAAGCGTGAAGGATCTTGCGGAATTGTTGGAGCGATTCACCCGCCGCGGCGTTTCCCTGGTGAGCGTAGCTGATTCCCTCGATACCCGTTCCGCGGCCGGCCGGCTGGTGTTGAACATCATGGTTTCGGTTTCGCAGTGGGAAAGGGAAGCCATCGGGGAACGGACGCGGGACGCCATGAGCCACAAGCGGGCGAACGGTGAGCGCGTGGGGACTGTCCCCTTCGGATACCGCACCGCGGCGGATGGCGTGCACCTGGAAGCGGACACGGCGGAGCAGGGCATACTGTCCCGCATCCGGGAGCTGAAGGCCGCGGGCTTCACCACCCGCCAGATTGCGGACGAACTGAACCGTCAGGGCTACACCACTCGGCGCGGAACGGCCTGGAGGTTTCAATACGTCGCGGAAGCTCTCAGGGCGGCTTGAGGGGGGCATGGCGGACAACATGACAAAACGAACGGGCAAGGCGAAAAAGAAGGCGGCGCCGAAGAAGGATCGGGCCTGGTTCGAGCGGAAGGTGGCCGAACTGAAAGCCGAACTGGAGAAGTTGCCCTCGGACCGACAAGAAGCACTCAAGGACGATCTGGATCAGGGAAAGGAGCACTGAGCGATGGCAGTCTACAGGCGCGGTAAGACGTGGTGGTACTCATTCATTTACGCCGGCAAGCGGGTGCAGGAATCGGCCAAGACGACCCGGAAGACGCTGGCTGTCGAAGCGGAGCGAGCACGACGGCTTGAGTTGGAGCGGGCGCTGTGCGGCTTTCCTACCGAAGCTAGGGAGCGGCGAATCCGAAGCGTGGGGCAGGTTCTCGACTCTTACGCGGCTGGCTATGGCCTGAATCACCGGCAAAGGTCCGCAGTTTGGGTGAAAGGATGCGTAGCACATCTCAAGAAGCACCTCGGTTCGTTGCTGTTACCAGATCTGACCGAGGATGCCGTCCGCGGATTTATCAGGGCGAGGCTTGAAGAGGGCGCCTGCGGGCGAACGATCAACATGGACCTCGGGACCCTCAGTCGTGCCATAGGGAAGCCGTGGCGGGCGCTGTGGCCCAACCTGCGCAAGCTTGAAGAACGCAAGGACGTGGGTCAGGCGCTTTCGCCAGATGACGAAACGAAGCTGCTTGAAGCGATCCCGAGACTTCGCTCCATGCTGATTGGAACGTTTGTCCGGATAGCGCTCATGACGGGAATGAGGGCCGGAGAGATCATCTCCCTGACGTGGGGGCAGGTGGATTTGGCCCAGCGGGTAATCACTGTGGGGCGAGCGAAAACTCCTTCGGGCACTGGCCGACAGATACCCATGAACCTGGACCTCACCGAGGTTCTGTCCGCTCATGCCGCCTGGTTCACTGAGCGGTTCAAGAACACACACCCGAGCGACTACCTATTTCCGTGGGGCTCCCCATTTCCGACCGATCCCTCCCGGCAGGCGACTACGATCAAGACGGCGTGGGAGAGCTTACGCGAGAAGGCCGGGGTATCCTGCCGGCTGCATGACCTGAGACACACCGCGGCTACCAAGATGGCCGAAGCGGGCGTTCCGGAAAGCACTATGCTCTCCATCATGGGGCACATGAGCCGCGCAATGCTGGAACGTTATTCGCATATCCGCATGGCGGCAAAGCGTGCGGCCGTGGATTCGCTTTCCACGAAGCCAAGGTCCGCAAAAAAGGATAGGGTCTCTACAGTTTCCACTACAGTGGAGCCAAAGGAGCGGATTCAGTAACCAGTAAGTTATTGAATCCATTGGTAGGCCCGGCTGGACTCGAACCAGCGACCCTCAGCTTAGAAGGCTGATGCTCTATCCACCTGAGCTACGGGCCCATCCTCTACGAGTTTACCGCACGCGCCCCGCTATTCTCCGAGGATCTCCAGGTACCGCGCCACCGCTTCGATTTTCCGATAGAAGTTCGGCAGATGGAACTTCTCGTTGGGCGCGTGGAGATTGTCGTCCGGCAGGCCGAAGCCCATCATCACGCTGGGGATTCCCAGGTAGCGGTCGAAGACCCCCACGATGGGGATCGACCCGCCCAAACGGATGTACACCGTCTCCCGGTTGAAGACCTCCTTCATGGCGGCGGCCGCTGCATGGATGAACGGATTGTCCGGATTGGTGAGCGAGGGTGCACCCGAATGCAGCACCTTCACTTCGGCGATCACACCCTTCGGGCAGGCAGCCTTCACGGCCGCGCGGAGCTGCTCGGCCGCCTCATCGGGTCGCATATCGGACACCAGGCGCGTGCTGATCTTGGCGGTGGCGCGGGCGGGGATCACCGTCTTCGCGCCCTCCCCCGTGAATCCTCCGCGAATGCCGTGTACTTCGAGAGTCGGCCGCCCCCACACGCGTTCGAACAGCGGGACCCCGGACTCGCCCACCAGTTCGCGCACGCCCATTTCCTTTTCGGTGTATTCCTTCTCCTCGAACGGCAGGCTCGCCCACGCCTCGCGCTCCTTCACACTCGGCGGGATCACCCGATCATAGAAGCCGGGGATCAGGATGTGGCCTTCGCGATCCTTCAGCGCGCAGAGGATTTCCGCGATCGCCTGGATCGGGTTGGGAGCCGCGCCGCCGTACACGCCCGAGTGCAGATCGTGGCTCGGCGCCCTCGACGAACCGCTCGTAGTAGACCATGCCGCGCAGGCCCACGCAGATAGTCGGCATCTCCGGCGCCACCAGGGGAGCCGGGAACCAGTCCGGCATCGAATAACTGCCTGGGGTTTGCAAACGGTTGTAAGCGATCCATCGTTAGCTTGCTGAAGCGGTGACGGCGTGAGCGCGTTATTTGAACGAACGCAGGGCGGATCGTGGCCACGCCCTGTGTCGTCGCAGCGCGTCCGCCCGTTGCTTCTCATTGAATTTCTGAAGCGGCGGCACCAGCACAACCATGCCCGGCCTGATTACGTCGGCGTTCGAGATTTGCGGATTGGCATCGAAGATCAGTGGCCAATACTCTACCCGGTGGTAGTACTTGAGGGACAGTCCCGAAAGCGTATCCCCTTTGACGACGGGCACCTCCGTACCCTTGAAGATCAGCGGAGCGGGGGCAGGCAGTTCGGCCGCGCTCTCCGGCGGCGAAACGTCAGGCCCCGACGACTCGAATTCCCCGAGCTTCTGGTTCAGCCGGTCAGTGGTCGTGTCCAACCCAAAGCTGAGCTTCAAGCCCGCCAAAGCGAAAAATTTGGGAAGACCGTTCAAGAGCCCGGTTGTGATGTTCTTAACAACGATGGCCGGCGCGTTCCCATTTGGCACATACATTGAAAAACCATTGTGCTGCGCCAGTTCCTCGAAACTGCTATAAATACCCCCACGATCGATGATCCGAAAACCTGCCCCCGCTTTTTCCAGCGCTACCGCATGTGCGTCCACCGCATTCAAGCTTTTCACGCCGACCATAACGACACCGTCTTCCTGGGCTGCAATTTGCGCGATCTTCTCGAGACTGAACCCCGGGGGGATCACCCTATACGGTATTTGCAGCACCTTGAGTGCATGGATGCTCTCGCCCATGAACAAGCCGAAGGGGTCAATCTGTGCCAGGCTCGCGTATCCGTGGGCTCGGGCGATTTCTTCGAGACTCATGAAAAACCGTCGGCCCGCCCGCCGTATCGCGTTGGCAAACGCGATTACCTGGCAGGTGCCGTTGCCGACATCCTCATACAGCTTCATACTTTTGCCAATCGCCAGGGAGCCTTCTTGACCGAGATCCCAAACGCCACCGGCTATGGCGATCCCACGTAGAATGTCCTGAACCAGCGGCCAAATCCGGCCGGATTCAGCGAACTCTGCGGCGCCTTCACCCGCCCGCAGAACGTCTATGATTTGGTCCAGGCTCTCCCATGGCGATATGGGCATTGGCAACATAATGGCCTTGACGTAGGCCTTGACCACCCACAACTTCGGATAGGTTGCGATGAATGAGTCGATTTGTTGGTCGGCCGCGTGGCGTGCTTCTTGCCACCAGTCTGCAATCTGGCTGGTAGCGAAGTCCGTGATGCGGAAATCCGTAAGCGAACGGTGTTGGACGTAGCCCGGATAATGGGGATACAAGAGTTTCACCTCCGTAAATATCATATAGCCGGCCAGTCGGCGCCGGAGACATTCTTTTTCGTGGAAGATAATGTCCCGGTCCAATGACCTAAACAGGCTGGATCCGCGGTTTTGTGGCGTGGAGTTACGTGCCTTTAACGGGGACCCGGCGGCCTGGGGCCGGTCGCCAGCCAGCTTTGGGACCGTCAGATCTGCGGGATGGGTCACCCGGGGAAAACCGGTAATACGCCGGCCCAGACTCGGGCGAAGAATCTATTCCTCGGGTGCTTGCCATTCCCTCGGCGCAGGGTGGCCAGGCGCAGCATTGAGGTTTTCAAAGAAGTTCAGGACGAACAACCAGTGAACCCAATCGCCAGCACAGAGCCAACAAAAACGCCATCGTCTTTGTTTTCAATAGAATGTCAATTTAGGAGGCTGATGCTCTATCCACCTGAGCTACGGGCCCGTCTCTACGAGTTTACCGCGCGCGCCCCGCTATTCTCCCAGGATCTCCAGGTACCTCGCCACCGCCTCGATTCCCCGGTAGAAGTTCGGCAGATGGAACTTTTCGTTGGGGGCGTGCAGGTTGTCGTCCGGCAGGCCGAAGCCCATCATCACGCTGGGGATTCCCAGGTACCGGTCGAATACCCCTACGATGGGGATCGACCCGCCCGAACGAATGTAGACCGTGTCCCGCCCGAAGACCTCCTTCATGGCGGCGGCCGCCGCATGGATGAACGGGTTGTCCGGGTTGGTGAGAGAGGGCGCCCCTGAATGCAGCACCTTGACTTCGGCGATCACACCCTTCGGGCAGGCCGCTTTCACCGCCGCGCGGAGTTGGTCCGCCGCCTCATCGGGGCGCTGGTCGGCCACCAGGCGTGTGCTGATCTTGGCGGTGGCGCGGGCGGGGATCACCGTCTTGGCGCCCTCGCCCGTGAATCCGCCGCGAATGCCGTGTACTTCGAGCGTCGGCCGGGCCCACACGCGCTCGAACAGTGGGACCCCGGGCTCGCCCACCAGTTCGCGCGCGCCCATTTCCTTCTCGGTGTATTCCTTCTCGTCGAACGGCAGACTCGCCCACGCCTCGCGCTCCTTAACGCTCGGCGGGATCACCCGATCGTAGAAACCGGGGATCAGAATATGGCCTTCGCGATCCTTCAGCGCGCAGAGGATTTCCGCGATCGCCTGGATCGGGTTGGGAGCCGCGCCGCCGTACACGCCCGAGTGCAGATCGTGGCTCGCGCCCTCGACGAACAGCTCGTAGTAGACCATGCCGCGCAGGCCCACGCAGATGGTGGGCATCTCCGGCGCGAACATTTCGGTGTCGCACACCACCGCGGCATCCGCCTGCAGGCGCGGCGGCTTACTCCGGACGTACGCTTCGATGTGCTCGCCGCCCGTCTCCTCCTCGCCCTCCAGGAGGAACTTCACGTTCACCGGCAGCTTGCCGGTGGTCTTCATCAGTCCCTCGACGGCCTTGATCTGGAGGTAGACCTGGCCCTTGTCGTCGACGGCGCCGCGCGCATAGATGTTGTCGCCGCGCACCTCTGGCTCGAACGGCGGCGACTTCCACTCGTCCAAAGGATCGGGCGGCTGCACGTCGTAGTGGCCGTAGAACAGGATCGTGGGCTTGCCCGGCGCTCCCAACCATTCGGCGTAGACCAGGGGATTGCCCTTCCCTTCGATCAGTTCGACGTTGGTCATCCCGGCGGACTGCAACTCGTTCCTGGCGAACTCGGCGGCGCGCCGGATATCGGGCTTATGTTCCGACAAAGTGCTGATGCTCGGAATGCGGAGGAAAGTCTTCAGACCTTCCAGAAACTCGGCTTGGTGCTGCTGGTAGTAGGACATGTCGCTCCCCTAACAGTATCGCGTAGCGCGGGGGTGCGGGCGGGGTGTCTGGCCAAACCGTGGGG
>PMTT01000627.1 GCA_003167275.1 Bryobacterales bacterium
CCCGCGTGCACGTGAACACGCCTCTCAGGTTGACGCCGATCACGGAATCGAACTGATCGTCGCTCATGGTTCCGAGGAGCGCGCCGTCCTTGTACTTTACGAGTTGGCCGTCGCGAAGAATGCCTGCATTGTTGACCAGGACGTAGATGGAGCCCCATCGGCCCGCCACTTCTGCGACGGCGGCCTCCACGGATGAGGCGTTGGTGACATCCACTTTCTGGAACGTGCCGCCCTCCGCTGGTTCTCCTTCGCGAACATCCCACGAGGCCACGCGGCAGCCTTCCTGCGCGAAGCGACGCGCGGTGGCGCGGCCGATTCCCGCCGCTGCGCCCGTGACGACCACTACTTTATCCCGCAATCCGGTTTCGATCATGATCCCAGTATCTCAGTGGGGCATGCTTTAGCTTGCCAAATTCGTTGCTCCATTGTGTTTTCAGGGCAAGCTAAAGCATACCCCACGAAGAATTTTACACGCCGGATGATCGATTTTTCTCCTGGTTTGCGCTGGTAATAGTAAAGGCAGTCACATCACAGGGCTGCATTCACGAGCTGCCAGGGCGGTCCCGACAGTGGCCGCCCCGGCTTAAGAAGCATGGGGATCTCTAGTTTTCCACTGGCGCCTTCTCGGCGTGGTCGATGATCAGAAGATCGAGCGGCACTTTCCTCGCTTCCAGTTTCAAGCCCAGTTCTTGCTGCAAACCCACCGAAATGATCGACAGGATGTCTGGGGGCGCGCCGCCGGCTGAAGCTTGCATGTCTCCGACATATTTGGCCAAGTCGAGCGTGACATCGTACTTCCCTTTCAGCTCCGTCATGTCCACTACCGGGGCGCGGAAGACATTCGACAACATCTCCACCAGGCGCGAAAGGGGCATCCTTTGGACGGTGACGATCATCCGTTTCTGGTCCGGCTGCATGCTGCTCTCGCCCTCGGTCTCGGAATCCTTAAACTTCGGCCCGTTCTTGGCGACCAGCAGGGCGTAGGCGGCGAATTCCTTGTTCACGCGGTGGAACTCGACTTTGAAGCGTTCGGCCAGGAGGGTCTGCGCCATGGACCGGAGTTGCTTTTCGGTGACCGCGCTCGCAGACTTGGCGACGATGTCGTATCGCTCGGACTGGAGCCAGTCGGGTCCCGAAACCTGGTAGTCCATGACGTGGTATGCCCACTGAATCGCGGACTTGAGGCTGACATTCCGCATGGTCACGGTGTCGGGGGTGAACTGGATATTCTCCCGCCGGCTTCCTTCGCCGCCAGCCTTGCCGATCTGGCTCACATGGATGGACGCCACCTCGAAGGACGGCGAGGGCGCCGCGGACTGGCAAAATGCGCCGGTGGCTGTGAAAATCATCAGACTGGTGCCGAGAATCGTTCGCAGCATGTGCTCCTCTCAACCAGGACAGACGTGGAGTGCCCGCGTTCAGACGCTAATTCAAGTCTGAAGCGAGGACGAACGGGGCGGCGAGGAATTAGTGCCCGTGGAACGAATCCTTTGTCAGGCGAACCGCATCCATCTTGATGTCGAGATATTCCAGGAGGACTTAAAGCCATGAAAACGACCTACACCATCGATCCCGCGCACTCCCATGCGCAATTCTCTGTCCGCCACATGATGATTACGAATGTTCGGGGCAGCTTCGCCGGCGTCAAGGGCACAGCGGTCTACGATTCCGATCACCCGAGCGAATCCACCATCGAGACCGCGATTGACGCGACCACCATCAACACGATGGACCCGCAGCGCGACGCACACCTGAAGAGCGCGGACTTTCTGGACGTCGAAAAATTTCCGGCCATAACTTTCAAGAGCTCGAAGGTGGAAGCCGCGGGTTCGGACGAACTGAAAGTCACCGGCGACCTGACGATTCACGGGGTGACCAGGCCAGTGGTTCTGAAAGTGGAAGACCCTTCGGACGAAACCAAGGATCCGTGGGGAAACATTCGAATGGGCGTGTCGGGGTCGACGAAGATCAAGCGCAGCGATTTCGGCCTGACCTGGAATGCGGCACTGGAGACGGGCGGACTCCTCGTAGGCGACGATCTCAAAATCGAACTGGATGTATCGCTGATCAAGGCCTGACAACTGTGGGCTGGATTGTTTGAGGCAAAGGCAATGGGGGCCAGCCTGGTGTTCGGACTGATTCCCGCGCTCCAGGCCACCACGCCTAATCTCTCCGGCGCATTGAAAGAAGAAGGCTCGCTCTTGGGACAGCGGCTGCACAAGAGCCGGCTCCGCAGCCACCTGATCTCTCTTCAGATCGCCATCTGCACGATCCTGCTGATCGGGGCAGGGCTGCTCGTCCGTGGACTCATGAATCTCAACAGTCTCGATGCCGGCTTCCAGACCAAGAACGTCTACCTGACGTCGCTCGATCTGCGGCTTCAGAATTATGACGACACGCGTGCGGCGGCGTTCTACCGGGAGCTTCTCACACGGATAGACGCGGAACCTGGCGTACAAAGCGCGCTGGTGTCACTGCTGCCGCTGCGAGGAGTCAGGAGGACGGGCGCCGCGCCCGAAGACCGGCCGATCCCCGATCGTCTGCCCGAGACCAACTTCAATAACGTGTCCGGCAACTACTTCGACGTGATGGGCATCCGGCTGTCACAGGGCCGCACGTTCACGGCTGCCGAGATGACCCGCGGCGACGCCGTGGCGGTCGTTAGCCAAGCCATGGCGAACGCCTGGTGGAACGGCCAGAGCGCCCTTGGCAAGCGGTTCCGGTACGGCATCAAGGGAGAGCATTCCGCGGAGGTCATCGGGGTAGCCGCGGACGTTCGCAGCATCCACATTTCGGCCCCGGACGGTCCATTATTCTACCTCCCGGCGAACCCCACCGAGCCGCTTTCTCTGGCGGTGGCTACCAGGACTGCCGCATCTACGCCGTTATCCGCTACCATCCAGCGGGTGGTTCGTGAGCTCGATCCGGACGTTCTGGTTTCAGTGCGCACGATTGAAGAGAACCTCGACCGCGAGACCTCGCCGATGCGCCTGGGGAGCGCGCTCGCGCTATTGCTCGGCGGCCTGGCGCTGGCGCTTGCGTCCGTCGGCATCTATGGAGTGATGGCGTACGCCGTCAGCCAGCGGACGCGCGAGATTGGCATTCGCATGGCGCTGGGCGCGGAACGGTCCAGCGTCCTCAGATGGATGCTTGCCCAGAGCATGCGCCCGGTTTTCGTTGGAATGGCCATTGGGATCGTTCTGGCCGCGGCCGTGTCGGTTGCGTCGTCCAAACTGCTGCTTGGCGTTGGGCCTCTGGATCCGCTCGCGTACCTTGCGGTGTCGCTGTTCCTGGCGTTGGTGGCGTTGCTCGCGAGCTATCTTCCGGCCCGGCGCGCCACACGCGTGGACCCCATGATCGCGCTGCGATACGAGTGAGCGAACCAACGTGGCGCGGACTCTCAGTCTG